>NZ_CALJNI010000025.1:0-9784 GCF_937982035.1 uncultured Azonexus sp. | reverse complement strand
GAGCTTGATCTGGGCAGCCTTGGCGACCAGTTCGTCGAGCTTGGCCTTGCCTTCCGGACGCAGGACAGCCTTGTTGAAGTCGAACAGGGCATCAGCGGCGACGGTGATCTTCTCACCGGTCGGCTTCGGGCCGGCGACAGCGGCTGCGGCCGGAGCAGCAGCCTTGCCTTCGCAGGTTTCCTTCGGCAGCAGGTCCTTGTCGCATTCGCAACCGGCCTTGTCGGCGGCGGCGCCGGCCGGGGTCCAGTAGCCGGTGCGCCAGCACAGGCCGGCACCCGACTTGGCGACGACGTCGCGCTGGTCGATGACATAGACGCGTTCCTGGGCAACGGCGGAGAAGCCGATGCCGGCCAGCAGGGCCAGGGCCAGGGTTTTTTTGGCGATATTCTTGATCATAGTCTTCCCTCGTTGAAGAATTAGTTTACTTCCAGTGGCTTGCATCAGGATGAGACTTGACTTCCTGAGCTCACTTCCAACTTATTCTGCCATAGCGCTGCGCAGGCATCCAAGTGAAATTCCTTGCCTATGCGTAAAGTTTTGTGCTCAACGAGACATTTTCCGGCAATCCAGACATGACTGACCTGTTCCCTGCCGGCGACATGGATCAATTGGGAGAGCGGATCGAAGCAGGGCTGGCAAACAATATCCTCAAGACTGACTGCGCACAGGTCGGCTGACTTGCCGGCTGTGATCGATCCTGTAGTTGCCTCCAGGCCCAGTGCCCGGGCGCCGTTGAGCGTTGCCATGCGCAAGACTTCGATGGCCGGCAGCGTACTGGCGTCACCGCTCAGACCCTTGGCCAGCAGGGCTGCCAGGCGCATTTCCCCGAACATGTCCAGGCGGTTGTTGCTGGCGGCGCTGTCGGTGCCCAGTCCGATGTTGATGCCGGCCCGGTGCATCTCGGCGATACGGGCAAAGCCGCTGGCCAGCTTGAGGTTGGACGTCGGGCAGTGGGCGATGCTGCAGCCGGCCTCGGCCATGGTGGCGATTTCGGCGTCGTCGAGATGTACGGCATGAACCCCGATGAAGCCCGGGCCGATCAGGCCGAGTTCCTGCAGACGCTGCAGCGGGCGTTTGCCATGCTGGGCAACGGAATCGGTGATTTCCTGACGGGTTTCGTGGATGTGGCAGTGGATGGGCAGGTCCAGTTGCTCGGCGAGCGTGGTGATGCGCTGGAAGGTGCGGTCGGAGACCGTGTAGGGCGCATGCGGGGCCAGACAGAAACTGATCAGCGGATGGCCGCGAAAGGCTTCGCGGGCGGCCAGGCCCTTGGCGATGTAATCGTCGGCATCGCTGGCGTAATTGCCGGGGAACTCCAGCGTGGTGACGCCGAGCGCCGCGCGCATGCCGAATTCCGTCGCCGCCTGGGCGGCGGCGTCGGGGAAGAAGTACATGTCGTTGAAACAGGTGATGCCGCCGCGCAGCATTTCGGCGCAGGCCAGGCGCGTGCCGTCGAGGACGAACTGGCTCGATACATGCGCGGCTTCGGCCGGCCAGATGTGCTGCTGCAGCCATTCCTGCAAGGGCAGGTCGTCGGCAATGCCGCGCATCAGACTCATCGCGGCGTGCGTGTGCAGGTTGATCAGGCCGGGGATCAGGATGTGCTGGTCGAGTTGCCGGTGTTCGCGCGCCCGGTAGCGGCGGCGGGCTTCGGCGGCCGGCAGGACGGCGAGGATGTGGCCGTTGTCGATGGCAACCGCGTGCCCGCTCAGGACTTCGTCGGTGTCTACGGGGGCGATCCAGCGGGCTTCAATCAGTAGATCGATGGTTTCGGGTGTCGGTGTCATGGAATTGGGCATCTGTACGCCGTGGGCGGCGTGGTAAACTAACAAATTACGCGTGCTACAACCAAACAAGGCGTCGGCAATACCGGCGCGGACACGAGAGACATGGATCAATTCGCCAAAGAAACACTGCCGATCAGCCTCGAAGACGAGATGCGGCGTTCCTATCTCGATTACGCGATGAGCGTGATCGTCGGCCGGGCGCTGCCGGATGCGCGTGATGGCCTGAAGCCGGTGCATCGTCGCGTGCTGTTCGCGATGCACGAACTGAACAACGACTGGAACAAGGCTTACAAGAAGTCGGCGCGTATCGTCGGCGACGTCATCGGTAAGTATCACCCGCACGGCGATTCGGCGGTGTACGACACCATCGTCCGCATGGCCCAGGATTTCTCGCTGCGCTACATGCTGGTCGACGGCCAGGGCAACTTCGGTTCGATCGACGGCGACAACGCGGCGGCGATGCGTTATACCGAAGTGCGCATGGCCAAGATCGGGCACCAGCTGCTCGAAGACCTGGACAAGGAAACCGTCGACTTCGGGCCGAACTACGACGGCTCAGAGCAGGAACCGCTGGTCCTGCCGACGCGCATCCCGAACCTGCTGATCAACGGTTCGTCCGGCATCGCCGTTGGCATGGCGACCAACATCCCGCCGCACAACCTCAAGGAAGTCGTTGCCGGCTGCCTGGCGCTCCTGGAGAACCCGGCGATCTCGATCGACGAGCTGATCGAGCACATCCCGGCGCCGGATTTCCCGACCGCCGCGCTGATCTACGGCGTGATGGGCGTGCGCGAAGGCTACAAGACCGGCCGCGGCCGCGTCGTCATGCGTGCCCGCACGCACTTCGAAGACATCGGCAAGGGCGACCGCCAGGCGCTGATCGTCGACGAAATTCCCTATCAGGTGAACAAGAAATCGCTGATCGAGAAAATTGCCGAACTGGTCAACGAGAAGAAGATCGAGGGCATTTCCGATATTCGCGACGAGTCCGACAAGTCGGGCATGCGCATCGTCATCGAGCTGAAGCGCGGTGAGGTTGGCGAGGTCATCCTCAACAACCTGTACAAGCAGACACAACTGCAGGACACCTTCGGCATGAACATGGTGGCGCTGGTCGACGGCCAGCCGCGCCTGCTGAACCTCAAGCAGATGCTCGAGTGCTACCTGTCGCACCGCCGCGAAGTCGTCACCCGGCGTACCGTCTACGAACTGCGCAAGGCGCGCGAGCGCGGCCACATCCTCGAAGGCCTGGCCGTCGCGCTGTCCAACGTCGACGAAATCATCGCCCTGATCAAGGCGGCGCCGACGCCGCCGGATGCCAAGCACGGCCTGATGGAGCGCACCTGGCGCAGCCCGGTGGTCGAGGAAATGCTGCTGCGCGCGGCTTCCGACGTTTCTCGTCCGGACGGCTTGCTGCCGGAATTCGGCCTGTCCGAACAGGGTTACCGCCTGTCCGACGCCCAGGCCCAGGCCATCCTCGAACTGCGCCTGCAGCGCCTGACCGGTCTGGAGCAGGACAAGATCGTCGGCGAGTACAAGGAAGTCATGGCCAAGATCCTCGATCTGCTCGACATCCTGGCCCGCCCGGAACGCATCACCGAGATCATCGTCGGCGAGCTGACGGCGGTGCGCGAACAGTTCGGCGACGACCGTCGTTCGGAAATCGTGCTGCACACGCAGGAACTCGGCATCGAGGACTTCATCACGCCGCAGGACATGGTCGTCACCCTGTCGCACGGCGGCTACATCAAGGCCCAGCCGCTTGCCGACTACCGCGCCCAGCGCCGTGGCGGCCGCGGCAAGCAGGCGGCGGCGATCAAGGACGAGGATTTCGTCGATCACCTGTTCGTCGCCAACACCCACGACTACATCCTGTGCTTCTCCAACCGCGGCCGCTGCTACTGGCTGAAGGTCTTCGAGGCGCCGCAGGGCAGCCGGACCAGCCGCGGCAAGCCGATCGTCAACCTGTTCCCGCTGGAAGAGGGCGAGCGCATCAACGCCGTGCTGCCGGTCAAGGAATTTGCCGACGACAAGTACGTGTTCATGGCCACCCGCGACGGCACGGTCAAGAAGACGCCGTTGTCCGACTTCTCCAACCCGCGCAAGGCCGGCATCATCGCCGTCGATCTGCTCGACGACGACTACCTGATCGGTGTCGAACTGACCACCGGCCAGAGCGACATCGTGCTCGTCTCGAATGCCGGCAAGGCAGTCTGGTTCGACGAGGAAGACGTCCGGCCGATGGGTCGCGGTGCCCGCGGCGTGCGCGGCATGAAGTTGCAGGAAGGGCAGAGCGTCATCTCGTTGCTGGTCGCCGAGGATGACCAGCAGACGGTGCTGGTCGCCACCGAGAACGGTTTCGGCAAGCGCACCGTGCTCGCCGATTTCCGCCACTCCGGTCGCGGCACGCAGGGCGTCAAGGCGATTGCCGATTCCGAGCGCAACGGCATCGTGGTCGGTGCCAAGCTGGTTGGCGACGACGACGAGGTGATGCTTATCACCACCGGCGGCGTGCTGATCCGTACCCGCGTTTCGGAAATCCGCGGCATGGGACGGGCGACGCAGGGGGTGACGCTGATCTCGCTTGATGAGGGCGAGAAGCTGGCCGGCCTGGAGAAGGTTGCCGAGTCGGTCGCGGAAAATGACGCCGAAAGCGAAACCGCCGTCGAAGGCGAAGCGCCGGCAGCCGACGAGCAAGGTGGAGAAGCCTAAATGACGCGTATCTGGAATTTCAGCGCCGGTCCGGCTGCACTTCCCGAGGAAGTCCTGCGCCAGGCGCAGGAAGAACTGCTCGATTGGCAGGGCGCCGGTTGCAGCGTCATGGAAATGAGCCATCGCGGCAAGGAGTTCATGTCCATCCTGGCGCAGGCCGAAGCCGACCTGCGCGAGTTGATGGGGATTCCCGAGCAGTACAAGGTGCTGTTCCTGCAGGGCGGCGCCACGCAGCAGTTTGCGCAGATTCCGATGAACCTGCTGGCCGGCCGTTCGGCCGACTACATCGTCACCGGCTCGTGGTCGAAGAAGGCGGTCAAGGAAGCGCAGCGCATCGGGAATGTCCGCGTCGCGGCGACGACCGAGGATAGCGGCTTCACCCGCCTGCCGACGGCCGAGGAGATCAAGCTTGATCCCTTCGCCGCCTACCTGCACGTGTGCACCAACGAGACCATCCACGGTGTCGAGATTCCCGCCCAGCGCATCGCCGACACCGGCGTGCCGCTGGTTGCCGACATGTCGTCGCACATCCTGTCGCGGCCGGTCAATGTCGAAAAATTCGGCCTGATCTATGCCGGCGCGCAGAAGAACATCGGCCCGTCAGGCGTGACCCTGGTCATCGTTCATCGTGACTTGCTCGGCATGGCGCCGCTGAACATCCCGACGGTGATGGACTATGCGGTGATGGCCGAGAATGGTTCGATGCTGAACACGCCGCCGACCTTCGGCATCTACATCGCCGGCCTGGTCTTCCAGTGGCTGAAGAAGCAGGGCGGTCTGGCCGGCATCGACGCGATCAACGCCGAAAAGGCGCGCATTCTGTACGAGTGCATCGACAACTCCGGCGGTTTCTACACCAACCCGGTCGATCCCGACTGCCGTTCGCGCATGAACGTGCCGTTCGTGCTGGCCGACGCCGCGCTCGACGCGCCTTTCCTGGCGGCGGCCAAGGACGCCGGCGTGCTCGGCCTGAAGGGGCACAAGTCGGTCGGCGGCATGCGTGCGTCGATCTACAACGCCGTCTCGCTTGACGCGGTCAAGGCGCTGGTCGGTTTCATGAACGATTTCGCCAAGCGGAACGGGTGAGCGCATGAACGACGATCTGCAGAAGGCCCTGGCCGGCGTGCGCGCCGATATCGACCGCATCGACGGCGACATCCTGCGCCTGTTGAACGAACGTGCCCGCTGCGCCCAGCGCGTCGGCGAGATCAAGGCCGAATTCGGCGACGCCGGCTTCATCTACCGCCCGGAGCGCGAGGCGCAAGTGCTGCGTCGACTGCAGGACGTCAATCCCGGGCCCTTGCCGAACGAGAACATCACCTTCTTCTTCCGCGAGGTGATGTCGGCCTGCCTGTCGCTCGAACAGCCGCTCGGCATCGCCTTCCTCGGCCCGCTCGGTACGTTCTCCGAGTCGGCGGCGACCAAGCATTTCGGCCACGCCGCCCGTCTGCTGCCGCTGGATTCGATCGACGACGTTTTCCGCGAAGTCGAGTCGGGCCATGCCCACTACGCCGTCGTCCCGGTCGAGAATTCGACCGAGGGTGCGGTCGGCCGGACGATGGACCTGTTGCTCGGTACCTCGCTGAAGATCTGCGGCGAAGTCGTGCTGCGCATCCACCAGAACCTGCTGTCCAAGGAAAGCGAGCTCGGCGCGATCACCCGCGTCTATTCGCATGCCCAGTCGCTGGCGCAGTGCCATGAATGGCTGAATCGCATGCTGCCGCAGGCGCAGCGCATCTCGGTCGGCAGCAATGCCCAGGCGGCGCAGAAGGCTGCCGAGGAGCCCGGTTCGGCAGCGATTGCCGGCGAGGCTGCGGCGGCTCGCTACGAACTGGCCAAGCTCGCCGAGAGCATCGAGGACGAGCCGAACAACACCACCCGTTTCCTGGTCCTCGGTCGCCACGATACCGGCGCCTCCGGACGCGACAAGACTTCGCTGATCATGTCGGCGGCCAACCGTGCCGGGGCGCTGCACGCGCTGCTTGCGCCGTTTTCCGCCAATGGTGTGTCGATGTGCCGGCTGGAGTCGCGGCCGGCGCGCAATGCCCTGTGGCAATACGTCTACTACGTCGATATCGAAGGCCATTGCGACGAGCCGGCGGTCAAGGCCGCGCTCACCGAACTGGCCGGCAACGCCGCCTACCTGAAAATCCTCGGCTCCTACCCGGTTGCCGTCTTCTGAGGAATGTCGATGTCCCTCACTGAACAAGCACTCGCCTACGTCCGCGCCATCTCACCCTACCAGCCGGGCAAGCCGATCACCGAACTGGCCCGTGAAATGGGCATCCCGGTGGACAGCATCGTCAAGCTTGCCTCCAACGAGAATCCGCTCGGTGTCAGCCCGAAGGCGAAGCGTGCGGTGGAAGCGGCGCTGGCCGGTGTCGAACGCTATCCGGACCAGTTCGAGCTGATCGCCAAGCTGGCGGCGCGCTGCGGCGTTGCCCAGAATCAGGTGGTGCTCGGCAACGGCTCCAACGACGTGCTCGACCTGATCGCCCGCGTCTTCCTCGCCCAGGGCCGTTCGGCGGTGTTCGCCCAGCATGCCTTCGCCGTCTATCCGCTGGCCACGCTGTCCACCGGTGCCGAACTGATCTGCGTGCCGGCCAGGGATTTCGGCCACGATCTCGACGCGATGCTCGCCGCGATCCGTCCGGACACCCGTGTCGTCTGGATCGCCAACCCGAACAACCCGACCGGCAACTTCCTGCCCTATCCCGAAGTGCGCGCTTTCCTTGAGCGCGTGCCGGCCGATGTCACGGTTGTCCTCGACGAGGCCTACAACGAATACATCCCGCCCGAGGCGCGCGTCGATACCGCGGCCTGGGTCGCCGAATTCCCGAATCTGGTGGTCTGCCGCACCTTCTCGAAGATCTACGGCCTGGCCGGTCTGCGCGTTGGTTACGGCATTGCCTCGCCGGCGGTGGCCGACCTGATGAACCGCGTCCGCCAGCCGTTCAACGTCAACAACCTGGCGCTCGCCGGGGCGCTCGCCGCGCTCGACGACGAAGAATTCCTGCAGGCCAGCTACGAACTCAACCGCCACGGCATGGCGCAGATCGTCGCCGCACTGGAAAAACTCGGCCTGGCCTACATCCCGTCCTACGGCAACTTCGTCACCTTCAAGGCCGGCGACGGCGCGGCGGTGAACCAGAAGCTGCTGCAGCAGGGCGTCATCGTCCGGCCGATCGGCGGCTACGGCATGCCCGAGTGGCTGCGCGTGACGATTGGCACCGAGGTCGAGAACGCGCGCTTCATTGCGGCGCTGGAAAAGGCCCTGTAAATGGACGCCGGTCAGCCCGAGTTCGGCAAGATCGTCGTTTTCGGCACCGGCCTGATCGGCGGTTCCTTTGCGCTCGGGCTGAAGGCGGCCGGCGCCGTCGAGGAGGTGGTCGGTTTCGGCCGCACGCCGTCGACGCTGCGTGTGGCGCAGGAACTCGGCGTCATCGACCGCGCCGGGATCAACCCGGCGCACGAAATCGGCGATGCCGACATCGTCCTGGTGGCGACCCCGGTGGCGCAGATGCCGGAAATCTTCGCCCGCATCGCGCCTTATCTCGGGCCGAACACCATCGTCACCGACGGTGGTTCGACCAAGGGCGACGTCGTCGCGGCCGCGCGGGCGGCGTTTCGGGGCCACATCGGCAAGTTCGTGCCCGCGCATCCGATTGCCGGTGCCGAGAACAGCGGGCCGTCGGCCGCAAGACACGACCTTTATCAGGGCAAGAAGGTCGTCGTCACGCCGCTTGACGAGAACAACGACGAGCGCCTCGACCGCGTCAAGCGCGCCTGGGCGCTGTGCGGCGCCGACATCTACGAGCTGACGCCGGAAATGCACGACCGCGTCTTCGCCGCCGTCAGCCACCTGCCGCATCTGCTGTCCTTCGCCCTGGTCCATGACCTGGCAGTGCGCGACGACGCCGAGCTGTTCTTCACCTTCGCCGCTTCCGGTTTCCGCGATTTCACGCGGATCGCCGCCAGTCATCCGGAAATGTGGCGCGACATCTGCCTGGCCAATCGCCAGGCGCTGCTCGGCGAACTCGACAGCTATCGCGCCCAGCTCGACGACCTGCGTGACGCCCTCGACAAGGCCGACGGCGAGCGCCTCGAAGATGTCTTCGGCATCGCCCGTCAGGCGCGCCGGGAGTGGGCGGGAAGCTGAGCATGCGGCGGCTGCGCGCGCTGCTCTGCGGACTCGCGTTGCTGTTCTCGCTGCCGCTCGCCGCCGCGCCACCGGAACTCCTGCTGGCCAACGTTTACCGCGACGGCATCGATGTTTCCGCTTATCTGGTCAGCGAAAAGCTCGACGGTGTGCGCGCCGTCTGGGATGGCGAAACGCTGCGTGCTCGCAGCGGCTACCGGGTCAATGCGCCGGCATGGTTCACCGACGCCTTGCCGAAAACCTCCTTGGACGGCGAACTCTGGCTGGCCCGTGGTCAGTTCGACCGGCTGTCCGGCATCGTTCGCCGGGATGAGGCCGTTGATGAGGAATGGCGCCAGATTCGCTACATGATCTTCGAACTGCCGGGAGCGCCCGGCGATTTTTCCGAGCGCGCCGGTCGCATTCGGGAAATTGTCGCCGCCGCCGGCTTGCCCTGGCTGGAAGCCATACCGCAAGCCCGGGTGTCCAGCCGGGAAGCGCTGCAGCGGATGCTGGTGGAGACCGTCAAGGCTGGCGGAGAAGGCCTGATGCTGCACCGCGCCGATGCGCCCTACGAAACCGGGCGTTCCGATACCCTGCTCAAACTCAAGCCCTGGCTCGATGCCGAGGCGGTCGTCATTGCGCATCTGCCGGGCAAGGGAAAATATGTCGGGCTGATGGGCGCCTTGCGGCTGCGTATGCCGGACGGTCGTGAATTTCGTCTGGGTACGGGATTTACCGATGCGCAACGCAGAAACCCTCCGCCGCTTGGTGCGACGGTCACCTACCGCTATCGCGAACTGACGCCCAACGGTCTGCCGCGCTTCGCCAGTTTCCTGAGGATTCGTCAGGAATGAATGGCGGCTGGGATAAAATCCGGCTTATTTCGTAGGCAGCGACTTTCATGATCCTCGTCACAGGTGGCGCCGGCTTCATCGGCAGCAATTTCGTTCTTGACTGGTGCGCGCAGCATAACGAGAGCGTCATCAACCTCGATGCCCTGACTTACGCGGGCAATCTGGAAAATCTCGCGACACTCGACGGGAATCCGGCGCATGTATTTGTGCGCGGCGACATCGGCGATTTCGATCTGGTCGCCAGACTGCTTGCCGAGCACAAGCCGCGCGCAGTCATCAATTTTGCCGCC
>NZ_CALJNI010000024.1:0-7311 GCF_937982035.1 uncultured Azonexus sp. | reverse complement strand
GGCACCTTCGCCTACACCGACAAAAATGCCGGCATCGGCAACAAGACGGTGACTGTAAGCGGCGTGACGGTGAACGACGGCAACAGCGGCAACAACTACAACGTCACCTACGCCGACAACACCACCAGCACCATCAACAAGGCCAACCTCATCGTAACCGCCAACGATGCCAGCAAGACTCACGACGGTCACCCCTTCTCTGGCGGTAACGGCGTTGGTTACTCAGGCTTCGTCAATGGCGAGAGCAGTACCGTACTCGGCGGCAGCCTGGCTTGGGGTGGGACATCCCAAGGCGCAATCAACGTCGGCAGCTACATCATCACGCCATCCGGCCTGACCAGTAGCAACTACGCCATCGCATATACAGATGGCATACTTACCATTGCAGCTCTTCCGCCAGTGCCAACCAATGTACCAACAGTTCCCGGAGCACCAGTCAATGGCTTTGACGCTGCAATGGCCTCTGTCCACTCGGGGGGGACCGCCAACAGCTCAAATGGAAATAGCAAGGACACCATCATGGGCAATCTCTCCTCAAACCTGTTGGCGCTCGCGCCGGAAGACCAACAGGACATTAGCGGCACCAACAAGGCAGGCACGGTGTTGCCCGGCATCCCTGGCTTTACGATCACCCCCTGCGGACAGGCGTTACCACCTGAAATCACCCTCCAATGTCAGTAAATCAGTCATGAAACGCCTTGCCTCCCTGCTATTTCTCGCCCCAGCTGCAGCGTTTGCGCAAATGGCACCCGATGCCGGGCAGTTGCTTCAACAGCTCGGCCCGCCTCCCGTATTGTCCGCTCCCAAGTCGTCGCCAACCCGTATCGAGGAAAAACGACCGGACTCGCCTGCTGATGAGGCCCGAATTGCCGTCAAGGCATTCCTCATCAGCGGCGCCCACGCCATCCCCGTCGCCGAATTGCAAGCACTGATCGCTGACAGCAGCGGTAAAGAATTTACGCTTGCAGATATCGACGTTCTGGCGCTACGCATCACGCGTTACTACCGGGAAGCGGGCTATCTGGTTGCCCGCGCCTATGTGCCAGCACAGGAAATCAACAACGGGGTACTGGAAATCGCCGTACTCGAGGGCGTGCTTGGCAAAGTAGAGATAGAGAACAGGGCAGGCATCGGAGGAGCCGCACTGGCAACAATCAACGCATTGCAAACGGGCGCAGCCCTGCGGAGCTCAACGCTTGAAAGCAGCCTACTCGCACTCAGCGACCTGCCGGGGGTAGAGGTACGCACAACCCTGCGCCCGGGTGAAACCATAGGTGCCTCTGACTTGCTGGTTGAGGTTCAGCCTGGACGGGTGCTGACGGGCTCGATCGATCTCGATAATTTCGGCAACCGTTTCACTGGTGCCTATCGCCTGGGCGGGAACTTCTCCTGGAATAATCCTGCAGGACTGGGAGACCAAATTAGTGTACGCGCCCAGGGTAGTGACGAGGAGATGACCTACCTACGCCTCGGCTACCAGTTGCCCGTCGGTCCATGGGGCACGCGACTTGGAGTCGCCTGGTCGGAAATGCGTTACCTGCTAGGCAAGGATTTTGCCGTACTGAATGCGGATGGACGGGCAACAACTGCCAGTCTCTATGCCCAGCATCCGTTGCTGCGTCGCCGCGATGCAAATCTCTTCGTCGCGCTGCAATACGATGGCAAATCGCTGCTTGATCGGATCGGTGCCACCAACACCCATGCCAGAAAATCACTCGATAGCTGGACTGTCAGCCTGCAAGGCGCAATGGCCGACGATATCGCAGGTGGTGGCATAAGTTCGGCATTGCTGTCATGGACGACCGGACGACTGGAAATGGACCGGGATTCGGCAATCATTGATCAGGCTTCGGCACGTAGCAAAGGACACTTTGATCGCTGGAATTTTGCCTTGAACCGCACGCAGCGCCTGACTGACAGATGGAGCCTGTTTTTGTCATGGACGGCGCAAGGCGCGAGGAAGAATCTGAGTTCCTCTGAGAAGTTCTCACTGGGCGGGGCCCAGAGCATACGAGCCTATCCCCAGGGCGAGGGAACAGGCGATGAAGGCCGGCTGCTTTCCGCCGAATTTCGCTGGCAACTTTCGGATACCTGGCAAGCGCTGGCGTTCTACGACGACGGACGGGTGAAGATCAACCACAGCCCGTGGACGCCGGAAACGAACCATCGCCATCTCGCTGGCACCGGTCTTGGTATCAACTATGCCAACAATGGGTTCACCGTCAAAATATTCACCGCTTGGAAAGCTGGCACGGGCAAGCCGACATCCGACATCGATCGATCGCCTCGCCTCTGGGCTCAGGCCATCAAAGTCTTCTGAGGGCCTAACGTTTTACCCTTTCCTAAGCTTGGCGCCGCTGCGGGAAATTCATCGTACCGGCAACGACCAGCCAGATCAGGGCGAGGACGGTGCAGGCGGAAAACACCGCATTATCCCCGAAATGCTGCGCAATGGTGCCACCGGCTGCACCGCCGATGAACAGGCCGATCGCCTGGGTGGTGTTGTACACGCCCAGTGCCGCGCCCTTGGCGGCCGGCGGCGCGGTACGCGAGACCAGCGACGGCAGCGTGGCTTCGAGGATGTTGAAGGCGACGAAGAACAGCAGCAGCCACAGGCCGAGCGTCCACAAGCTGGCGCTGAACAGGAACAGGCCGAGCTGGACGCAGGCGGTCAGGGCAATGGCGGCGAGGAAGATCGGCCGCATCTTGTCCTTCTTTTCGGCGGCGATGATCGCCGGCACCATGATCGCGAACGAGGCCAGCACGGCCGGCAGGTAGACCTTCCAGTGTTCCGGCGCCGTCAGGCCACCCCGGCTGAGCAACGCGTGCGGCAGGACGACGAACATGGCCATCTGGATCATGTGCAGCGTGCCGATGCCGAGGTTGAGCTTGAGCAGGTCCGGATTGGTCAGCACGGCACGCAGCGGCAGTTTCTGGTGTCCGGCCGGCTGCGCTGCCGCCGGCACGGCCTTGAGCAGCAGGACGATGGCGGCCAGCGCCAGCACGCCGGTCAGCGTGAACAAGCCGCCCATGCCGACCCAGCCGTAGAGCAGCGGCGCCCCGACCAGCGACAGCGCAAAGACCAGGCCGATCGACGAACCGATCATCGCCATCACCTTGGTCCGGTGTTCCTCGCGCGTCAGATCGGCGGCCAGCGCCGTCACCGCCGCCGAGATCGCGCCCATGCCCTGCAGCACGCGGCCGACGATCATCCAGTGCATGTCCGGCGCCCAGGCGGCGATGAAGCTGCCCAGCGCAAAAATCAGCAGACCGGCGACAATCACCGGCTTGCGCCCGACCCGATCCGAGGCCATGCCGAAGGGAATCTGGAATACCGCCTGGGTCAGGCCGTAAGCGCCCAGCGCCAGACCGACCAGCATCAGGTTGTCGCCGCCGGGCATGGTCGCGGCGTGCACGGAAAACACCGGCAGGATCAGGAACAGGCCGAGCATGCGCAAGGCGAAGATGGAAGCCAGCGAGGCGCCGACTCGGCGTTCCTGCGGGCTCATGCGATCGGAAGGGGAAGACATCGTTATAGGTGTTGTTGCATCGCAGCGAAGCGGCAATATTAGCAGGTTTGCCGAAGCCACCCCGAGCGGCGGCCGGGTTATAGTTGCGCCTATTGCTTCGTCATTTCCCCGTTCCGTACAAGGAGTGCATATGACAGACAACAACGACGCTTTCCGCCAGGGCATCGCCGCCGGCCTGGTCGCCCTGAGTCTGGGCACCGCCGGTTGCAGTCACACGATGTCGGCCGTTTTCGATGCCCCTGAACCGCCACCGATGATTGAGGAAGCAAGCGCACCGGCAGCACCACCACCTTCCATCGCCCCGCTGCCGGCCGAAGCCCCGCCTGCCGTCCGAGTGCCCGCGCCGGTCGCAGACCCGGCGCCACCGCCCGACACCAGCCTGGAACGGTTCCTCGCCGGCTGGCGCGACGCCTGGGCCGGCCGCGACGTCGCCGCCTACCTGGCGTACTACCACCCTGAATTCAAGGGCAACATGGTCAGCCCGGCGCAGTGGCGCAGCGCCCGCCAGCGCATCATCGGCCGCGCCGGCCAGATCGAACTCGAACTCGGCCAGCCGGAAATCCGCCGCGAAGGTGCTGACCGTGCCTGGCTGACCTTCGACCAGCGCTATCGCTCGCAGGCGCTGAGCGACGAAGGCATCAAGCAGCTCCAACTGCGCAAGGTCGACGGCCGCTGGCTGATCGAGCAGGAAGTGTTCACGCCACGCCAGCGCTGAGCAGCGGTGAAAGGCTGTACATCCATACAGCCTTCCGTGCAAAACACGCCGCTTTTGCGTATAGTTGCCGCTCCCCAACCCACGCAAAAAAGACGGCGATGGAAACCCTGCGCATTCGCGGCGCCCGCACCCACAATCTCAAGAACATCAACCTCGACCTGCCGCGCGATCAGTTGATCGTGATCACCGGCCTGTCCGGTTCCGGCAAGTCCTCGCTGGCCTTCGACACGCTCTACGCCGAAGGCCAGCGGCGCTACGTCGAATCGCTGTCGGCCTACGCCCGGCAGTTCCTGCAGTTGATGGAAAAGCCCGACGTCGATCTGATCGAAGGTTTGAGCCCGGCGATTTCCATCGAGCAGAAGGCGACCAGCCACAACCCGCGCTCGACCGTCGGCACCGTCACCGAGATCCACGACTATCTGCGCCTGCTCTACGCCCGCGCCGGCACGCCCTACTGCCCCGACCACGACAAGCCGCTGGAAGCGCAGACGGTGTCGCAGATGGTCGATCACGTGCTGGCGCTGCCGGCCGAGACCAAGCTGATGATCCTGGCACCGCTGGTGGCCAACCGCAAGGGCGAGCAGCTCGACCTGTTCGCCGAACTGCGCGCCCAGGGCTTTGCCCGCGTGCGCGTCGACGGCACCGTGTACGAACTCGACGCCGTGCCCAAGCTGGCCAAGTCGCAGAAGCACAACGTCGATGTCGTCGTCGACCGCCTGAAGGTGCGCGACGACATGCGCCAGCGCCTCGCCGAATCCTTCGAGACCGCGCTGCGCCACGCCGAAGGCCGGGCCATCGCGCTGGAGATGGATTCCGGCCAGGAACACCTGTTCTCGGCCAAGTTCGCCTGCCCGGTCTGCTCGTACGCGCTGCAGGAACTGGAACCGCGCCTGTTCTCGTTCAACAACCCGATGGGCGCCTGCCCGAAGTGCGACGGTCTCGGTGTCATCCAGTTCTTCGACCCCAAGCGCGTGGTCACGGCGCCGCACCTGTCGCTGGCCGCCGGCGCGATTCGCGGCTGGGACAAGAAGAACCAGTTCTACTTCCAGATCATCGAATCGCTGGCCGAACACTACGATTTCACGGTCGACACGCCGTTCGAGCAGCTTTCCGACGACGTCCGCCAGATCATCCTCTACGGCTCCGGCAGCACCGCCATCAACTTCCGCTACGCCAACGAGAAGGGCACGCGCTTCGACCGCAGCCACAGCTTCGAGGGCATCATCCCCAACCTCGAACGGCGTTACCGGGCGAGCGACTCCAATGCCGTGCGCGAGGAACTGTCGAAGTACATCAGCAATTCGACCTGCCCGACCTGCAACGGCACCCGCCTGCGCGTCGAGGCCCGCCACGTGCGCGTCGGCGACAAGACGCTGCACGAGATCAGCCGCCTGCCGCTGGGCGAGGCGCGCAATTACTTCAACTGCCTGCAGCTGCCCGGCCATAAAGCGCAGATCGCCGACAAGATCCTCAAGGAAATCACCGCCCGGCTGACTTTCCTGATCGACGTCGGCCTCGATTACCTGTGCCTCGAACGCTCAGCCGAAACCCTGTCCGGCGGCGAGGCGCAGCGCATCCGCCTGGCCTCGCAGATCGGCTCCGGCCTGACCGGCGTCATGTACGTGCTCGACGAGCCGTCGATCGGCCTGCACCAGCGCGACAACGACCGCCTGCTGCAGACGCTGCGCAACCTGCGCGACATGGGCAACACCGTGCTCGTCGTCGAACACGACGAGGACGCCATCCGCACTGCCGACTACGTCATCGACATCGGCCCCGGCGCCGGCGTGCACGGCGGCTCGGTGGTCGCCGAAGGCACGCCGGCCCAGGTCGCCGCCAACCCGGCCTCGCTGACCGGCGCCTACCTGTCCGGCGTGCGCGAAATCGCGGTGCCGCAGAAACGCCGGCCGCCAAACCCCGACAAGCAACTGCAGGTCGTCGGTGCCTACGGCCACAACCTGCGCGACGTCACGCTGGAGATTCCCGGCGGGCTGTTCACCTGCATCACCGGCGTTTCCGGCTCGGGCAAGTCGACGCTGATCAACGACACGCTCTACGCCGCGGCCGCCAAACACCTCTACGGCTCGACCACGGAACCGGCGCCGCACAAGGAAATCCTCGGTCTCGACCTGTTCGACAAGGTGATCAACGTCGACCAGTCGCCAATCGGCCGCACGCCGCGCTCCAACCCGGCGACCTACACCGGCCTGCTGACGCCGATCCGTGAACTGTTCTCGCAGGTGCCGGAGTCGCGGGCGCGCGGCTACGGCCCCGGCCGCTTCAGCTTCAACGTCAAGGGCGGCCGCTGCGAAGCCTGCCAGGGCGACGGCATGATCAAGGTCGAAATGCACTTCCTGCCCGACATCTACGTCCCCTGCGACGTCTGCCACGGCAAGCGCTACAACCGCGAGACGCTGGAGATCCAGTACAAGGGCAAGAACATCCACGACATCCTCGGCATGACCGTCGAGCAGGCGCGCGAATTCTTCGACCCGGTGCCGGTCGTCGCCCGCAAGCTGCAAACCCTGGTCGATGTCGGCCTCTCCTACATCACCCTCGGCCAGGCGGCGACCACGCTGTCCGGCGGCGAAGCGCAGCGGGTCAAGCTGGCGCTCGAACTGTCGAAGCGCGACACCGGGCGGACGCTGTACATCCTCGACGAACCGACCACCGGCCTGCACTTCGCCGACATCGAACTGTTGTTGAAAGTGCTGCACCGCCTGGCCGACCACGGCAACACCATCGTCGTCATCGAACACAACCTCGACGTGATCAAGACCGCCGACTGGATCATCGACCTCGGCCCCGATGGCGGCGACGGCGGAGGAACCATCGTCGCGACCGGAACGCCCGAGCAGCTGGCCGAACACCCGCTGCGCATCGGCCTGTCGATGAACGTCAAGGTCGACCTGCACGACCAGAGCGGCCCGGCCCTGGCCCAGGACGGCGTCCCCGCGCCGGACACCCAGTCGCCTGGAACCCAGCCGCCGGCGGCCGCGCCCGAAGCGGGGGCCACGGACGACGCCCAGGCCATCCCGGCCGAGGTCATGTTGCTGCGCATGCGCG
>NZ_CALJNI010000023.1:0-68192 GCF_937982035.1 uncultured Azonexus sp. | reverse complement strand
GCTTTCAAACTCGTCCATCGGGTTACTCCTTTTGAGTGTGCTTGGCGGCTCACTCTCGGAGTTTCTCGGATGGACGTCCGTAAACGTCAAACTTTTACTGCCTCCCCGGCAAAGCCGGAGGATTTCCCGATTGGTTTAAATAGCGTCAGATCGTATCACATAGCCATAATGACAGCAAAGTCAGTGCCCCCCGTCCAAGGCAGCGTACCCTCTTCGCCGGGGTTGCCTGAAACCGCGAACGTATGACTTACGGCATAATCCTTCAACGTAACTCGGTACGCCCCACCTGACCCCAGTTTCACCACATCTCCACTGATGCGCGCGATCCACCTTTTAATCACCCTCTTTGTCTTTCTCGCTTCTGGTGGGCAAGCGCAAGCCGCTCAATGGCCCATTGCCGAGCTTGCCAAACTTGTTGATCCCTCCGGCGAGGAAACCATCGAAAGTATTAGCCGGCCGGAGCGGGCAGCAGAATTCATTGCCGCGCCCCGGGGGTTGTCTGCCGGCTACACACGCGATGTGCATTGGCTGCGTCTGCGCCTGGATGCCCCCGAAACAGGGCTCCTACTACTTGAAATCCAACCGCCCTATCTCGACGATGTGCAACTTTATTTACCCGATGGGTCGGGAGGATTTCATCGCCGCCAGACCGGAGATCGATACCTTTTCGGCACGCGAGACATTCCGACGAGAGGCTTCGTATTTAGAGTCGCTTTCCCGTCGCCAGCCGCGCAGACGCTCTATCTTCGCGTAGAGACGACCAGCACCTCACTGGTACTGCCACGTGTATTCCTCCCTGCCGAATACGCTGCGACGCAGACCACCGAATATCTTTTGCTCGGCCTCTTTTACGGCCTCATGCTCGCCATGCTTCTTTTCAATCTCTGGCACGGCTACTGGCGCCACGATCCCGAGCATCGTGCGTTCCTGATTTATATCTCCATCGTTCTGGCGTTCATGTTCGCCATCAATGGTTTTCTCGCTCAGTACCTGTTTCCCGACGCGCCGGAGATCGCGCATCACGGACTTTCGCTTCTCGTCATCCTGAGTCTTGGCGCCGCAGCACACTTTCATCGGCTGATTCTCGCCATCAACCGCGAAACCCCGTTTCTCAATGCCTATTTTCTGGGCATGATCGGCCTCTCAACCCTATCATTGCCGGCGCTGTGGGCGGGTTATTTCACCGAGGCCGCGCACCTACTCACCCTTGCCGCACTACTCATTCCGATACTGGGTCTGTTGCGCACGGCATCGCTCTGGCGGCAAGGGCGCACTGGCAGCAGTTTCATTGCTTTGGGATATGCCCTCAGTTTGATCTCTTATCTCGTCAACGTACTGTCGATTCAGGGGGTTTTGCCCGGTGGCCACTGGCAACTTTACAGCTTTCAGGGCGGCGCACTCCTCGCACTGATTTCTTTCAACTATGCGCTTTACATGCGATTGCGGGACATCCACAAGCAACGTGATGCCGCACTTGAGGAGGTGCGCCAGACACGAATTGCTCATCAGGCTGAAAAACTCTCCCGCGAACGTCAAGGCGCCCTGCTCGCCATGCTCACGCACGAACTCAAGACCCCGCTGGCGGTCATCCGCCTCGCCCTCGACCGCCTGACCGGAGACAGCGGGGTTCGGCATCACGCCGCCCGCGCGATTTCCGACATTAACAGCGTGATCGACCGTTGCCGCTACGCCGACCGTCTTGACCAGGGTGAAATTCATGGCGAGCGCCAACCTTGCCAGTTGTCCGAAATCCTCGACGAATGTTTGATGCAAAGCCATCAGGCAGCGCGTTTCCGGTGCCAATTCCAAGCAGGCATTCCGCCACTGATTAGCGATAGCGCGCTGTTACGCACCATCTGCTCCAACCTGATGGACAACGCGCTCAAGTACAGCGCGGCTCGCTCCTTGATCGAAATCAGCCTGCAGACTCAGCCCCACCCCAATGGCTCACCCGGGCTGGCGCTGGCGATTGCCAACGCGCCGGGTCAAGCGGGGGCGCCCGATCCAGCGCGTGTCTTTCAGCGTTATCATCGTGAGCCGGCAGCCTACGCCCAGACGGGCTCGGGACTCGGGCTCTATCTGGTCCGCGAACTTGCCTTGCAGCTCGGTGGCGAAATTGCTTACCACCCACCGCAGGCTGACGGGCCAATCCGCTTCATTCTCTGGCTACCTCTAGAATCACGATGAATCGCACGCTCCACATCGCCGTTGTCGAAGATCACGATGCGCTTCGCGAAATGACCGTAGCCGCCCTGCGACGCCCCGGCTGGCGTGTGTGTGGATTCGAAAGTGCCGAGGCACTGTACGAAGCCCCTGAGCAGCAAGCCATCGACATTGCCTTGCTTGACCTGAATCTTCCCGGTGAAGACGGACTATCACTGGCACGCCGCCTGCGCGAGCGCCAACCTGGCATGGGCATCATCATGCTGACGGTTCGCGACCGGATAGACCAACGAGTGGCTGGCTACGAACAAGGTGCCGACATTTACCTACCCAAGCCTGCGGCGACCGAAGAACTGGTGGCCACCGTAGGCGCACTGGCACGGCGTCTGGCACCCCGCGAAACCAAGCTGGCCGACTACGAACTCGATCTGGAAGCCGGTCTGCTGCGCGGCCCATTGCGTTCCGTCAAGCTGCAGGAATCGGAAACCGCCCTGCTCCGCGCTTTTGCACTGGCCCCGGGCGGCCGCCTGGAAACTTGGCAAATGCAGGTACTTCTCGGCGAAGACAAGACCAGCCGCCTCGCCATTGCCATCCGTGCCAGCCGCCTGCGCAAGAAGCTCAACGATGCCGGAGCAACTGAAGAAGCACTGCGTGCGATCCGCGGTCAGGGCTATCGGCTGTTTCTCGATTTGCGCATTGCCGGTTGACGCCATTGATAACGAAATTTGTGAAGTTTCGGCGAGTGCTTACAGTGGGCAACGACTTTTGGCGGGCCACGCTGAAAACAAGTGAAATGTTTCTCGACGCGGCTTTGCTAACTTCGCGAGGAAACTCCTTCGCGAAGAGCACCCGTCATGAACAAAACCCACCGCATCGTCTGGTCCGAAAGCCGCCAGTCCTGGATCGTCGCCCATGAAAAATCCGCCTTCGGCGGTCGTCCCGGTACCACGGTTGCGCTGAGTTTTGCCTTGCTGCTGGGCCTGCCTGCCCATGCCGCGCCGGGCGCCAATGAATTGCCCACCGGCGGCAATGTGGTCGCAGGAAACGCCACCATCAGCACGAATGGTAGCCGCATGGATGTGCTGCAAACCACCCAGCGCACCGCCATCGACTGGACCACGTTCAACATCGGCAGCGCTGCCCATGTGCATTTCCAGCAGCCCGGTGGCGGCGTGGCGCTCAACCGCGTGCTCGACACCAACGCGAGCCAAATCTACGGCAAACTGACTTCGACGGGCCAGGTGTTTCTCGTCAACCCCAACGGTGTCTTTTTCGCCCCAGGTGCGCAGGTCGATGTGGGTGGCCTGGTCGCCTCCACCCTGAACATTTCGAAAGCCGACTTTATGGCCGGCAATTACCGTTTCGAAGGCGCAAGCAGCAACGCCATCATCAATCAGGGCAACATCACCACCGCACCCGGCGGTACGGCAGCCTTCATCGCTGCGAAGATCATCAACACAGGCAACATCGAGGCACCGCAAGGCAACGTGCTATTCGGTGCCGGCCAGAAAGTCACCCTCGACCTGGGCGGCCCGGTAAAGATTCAGGTCGAGCAAGGTGCCCTCGATGCGCTCATTGAACAAGGCGGCGCCATTCGTGCCGATGGCGGGTTGGTCTACCTCTCCGCCAAGGCGGCGGGGGAGCTTGCCAGCAGCGTCATCAATCACACAGGGCTCACCGAGGCACAGGCGCTCACGACTGGAGAGAAGGGCGAAATCTATTTGATGGGCGACATGTCGCAAGGTCAGGTGAAACTGGGCGGCACGCTCCGAGCCGAAGGCGGATTCGTCGAAACCTCGGCGGCCGAGGTCAAGGTGCAGGCCGGCGCGAAGGTGCAGGCCGGCGACTGGCTGCTCGACCCGACCGACATTACCGTCGATGGCAACCTGGCCAGCACCCTGCAAGGGCAACTCGCTAGCGGCAGCGCAACCGTCACCACGGCCAGCGGCAATGCCGACGCTGGCGATATTACGGTGATCGCCCCCATCACCTGGTCCTCCGGTAATACCCTAACCCTGCGTGCCGACCGCAATATCGCCATCAACGCAACGCTCGACGCCAGCAGCGGCAGCGGCGGCAAGCTGGCGCTGCTCTACGGGCAAGGTGCTCCGACGGCCAACAACACCGCCACCTACACCATCAACGCGCCGGTCAATCTCAAAGACGGTACCAACTTCAGCACCAGGCTAGGCAACAATGGCACGACGCACGGTTATACCGTAATCAGCACGCCGACGGCATTGCAAGCCGTCAATGCATCATCAAGATCCCGCTCGGGCAACTATGCCTTGGGCAGCAACATTAACCTGCAAGGAATCGGCTGGACCCCCTTAAATGGTTTCTCCGGGCGAATTGACGGTCTAGGCCATACGGTTAGCAATCTCACCCACAGCGGCACGGATAACCTGGGACTGGTCGGTTACAGCAGGATCGCGAGTTTCAGCAACCTGAATCTGGAAAACTTTAGCATCACCTCCACCGGCCCCGTAGCTGGCTTCGCACAGGCTGGGGCTCTGGTAGGTGCGGCATTAAGTTCCAGTTTCTACAACATCGGCTACCGCAATGTCAGCGTATCGGGCGGCAGCAGCGCGTCCGCCACTGGCGTGGGAGTGGGCTTTCTGGGCGGACTGATAGGCGTCGCGGATGTCGGTGTTGTCATCGACCGGGTGCGCGGAGAGGCCGTCACGGTCAGTGGACTCAATAATCTGGGTGGCCTGATAGGCTATGCCGTGGGGACCGGCTCGACCCGGATCAGCAATGTGCAACTCAATGATGTTGGAATCACCATCACTGGCTACGCCCCCAATTTCACCAGCTCAGCAGGCGGTCTGCTCGGCGCAGGCAGTGGCGATTCAACATCGATCCTCCCGGTGACGCGCAGCAGCGTGACCAATGTCAATATCCGCACCCAGAGTGGCAAAAATACCAATGGTGCCATCGGCGGGCTGATTGGGAAAGCGTATCGAACCTCTGTCAGCGAAAGTTACAGCACCGGCAGCATAGTGGCCAACAACAGCAACACCGGCAGCGATTCGAAATACGGTGGCGTGGGTGGCTTGGTTGGATACATGCGCGAAAGCTCCACGGTTGAGAATAGCTACACACACACCGATGTCACGCTCAACGGCACGCAGACCCAGTTGCAAGGGCTTGGCGGCCTGGTCGGACTGACCCACGCCAACAGCAACACCATCCGCAACAGCTATGCTACCGGCAAGGTCAGCTCCGACATGACGGGCACCGCCGCCTTCTACATCGGCGGCCTCCTCGGCTCTAATACGGCAAGCAATGGGCTGACACTCTCCGGCAACTATTGGGATGCCACCACTAGCACCCGAAGCAATGCTATCGGTCTGAGGTCAACGCCGTCTACCGGTATCACCGTACCCACGGCGCTCACCACCGGCAACCGTTACACCCAGGCCACCTACAGCGGGTTCGACTTTGGCAACATCTGGCGCATTTACGCCGGCGCGACTTACCCAGTCCTGCAGAACCTGCAGCGCGACCTGACAGTGCAAGCGGGCAGCCAGAGCAAGGTATATGACGCACAAAATTTCAGCGGCGGCAGCGTCAGCTATTTCGCCAACGGCGCCCCCGTCACGGCCCCCACGCTCACCGGCAACCTCGCTTACAGCGGCATCAGCCAGGGCGCGCGCAACGTCGGCAGCTATGTCATCACCCCCGGTGGCTACACCGGCATCACCCGCTCCACCCAACAGGACTATCAGAACTGGAGCGGCACCATCAATTACGCCAGCGGCACACTGACGATCACGCCCAAGACCGTCACCCTCACCGGGCTTTCCGCCAGCAACAAGGTGTATGACGCCACGACCACCGCCAACTTCAGCGGCACGGCGAGTATCAGCGGCCTGGTTAGCGGCGATGCTGTCAGCGTGAGTGGCACGGTCAGCGGCAGCTTCGCCGACAAGAATGTCGGTACCGCCAAGCCCATCACCCTGAGCGGCCTAAGCCTGACTGGCGCCAGTTCCGGCAACTACAGCTTCAGCTACCCCACTCTCTCAGCCAGCATCACCAAGGCCGACCTGACCGTGGGCGGGCTCACGGTCGCCGACAAGGTGTACGACGGCAGCAACCTTGCCCCCCTCAGCGGCACGCCCACGGTCACGCCCTTGGGCAGCGACTCCTTATCGTTGATTGGCGTCGCCGCCGGCAGCTATATCCTGGGCCCCAATGCCGGCAACAACAAACCAGTGCGAATCACCGGCATCACCCTCGGGGGGGCCGCCGCTGGCAACTACAACCTAGTCTCCAACCTTACCGGGAACATCAACCCCGCCCCGCTGCTAATCACCGCCAACGAGTTCGTCTCCTCGGGCAGTGCAACCCCCAGCGTGTTGAGCCAGTCGGGTTGCGCTTTGGTCGCCAGTTGCATCACGAGCATCAACCTCAACGGCGATGTTCTGAGTCTGAGTTTTGCGAACGGCCAACTGAGCAGTAACTACAGCACTACACTGCAAGTGGGCAACGCGACTGGGCGACTGGAAGTTAACCGCCCCCTTAGCTGGAGCGGTTTCAACCTGGCACTCTCCGCCGCCACCGATATCCATATCAACAGCACACTTACCGCCGGCGGCACGACCGACAAGGTCAGCCTCGCCTACGGCCAGGGCGCAGTCGCCGCCAGCAACAGCGCCACCTACCGCTTCGGTCTCACTGATACCGGCTTTGCTGGCAAGCTCAACCTGCAGGCCGGACAAAACCTGACGACGCAACTGGGCAGCGATGGCACGACCGTTGATTTCACGGTCGTCAATGACGCGACAGCGCTACAAGCCGTCAACAACAATAGGTCAGGAAATTTCGCCCTGGGCAGTGATGTCAACCTGAGCGGCGTAACCTGGACGTCGCTGGGTAATAGTACGAACAAATTTACCGGCAGGTTTGACGGGCTGGGCCATGTTGTCAACAGCTTATCCATGAATGTGACGACGGCTAGTCCCGGCCTGTTCGGCTTCACGCAAGACGCGACGATCAGTAATCTGGGAATAACGAATGCCAGCGTGATCACATCGTATTCCACCAACGATGGCAATGGCGTTGGCATACTCGCCGGCACAGCGTGGGATTCGGTGATCAGCAATACCTACACGACAGGCACCGTACAGGGGAGATATGCTGTCGGTGGCCTCATTGGTCGTTTGAGTTTTGATCAAGCTTCCGACCCCGGCGTCACAATCGACAGCAGTTTCTCAAGCGCACTGGTTAAAGGAGGAAATGCGCTGGGAGGGCTCGTCGGCAACGCAGTGCGTGCAAGCATCAAGACCTCCTTTGCCACTGGCAATGTGGAGGGACTGAGCGGGATCAACTCCGATAATCTCGGCGGCCTGGTGGGCTATAACGGACTAACAGGCAGCAATATTTCAACCATTGAGAACAGCTATGCCACAGGGAATGTAACGGGTTCCGGCACCGCTGCGAGTAATGGAGGGTTGGTCGGTCAAAACAATGCTCAGGGCAGAATTATCAATTCCTACGCAACAGGATTGGTAACGGGGGCTGGTTCAAAGGGCGGCTTGGTGGCTGACAATTCTGGAACCGTCACCAATTCCTACTATGACAAAACCATCAACAGTTCACTAACAGAAAATGCGGTCAATGTCGGTAAGACAACCGAACAGCTGCAGACGCTTAACACTTTTACCGGTGCCAACTGGGATGTGCTGCTTGACAGCACCTTGGCAGCCCGGACGCCACAACTGGCTCTGGACGGTAGTAGCGCCTGGAAGATGAACCCGCGCTACATCCCCTACGCCCTCACCACCATCGGTACGGGTAACTATGTGTACAACACCCAAGCGCAAACGCCGGTTGAATGGGGTAGCGGCGCGATACTGGGTAATGCCTTCGCCGACTGGGTGCTCGGCACGGATTACACCTTCACCCACAACAGCCAAAACACGACGGGCTTCACCAATGCCGGAACCTACAATCCGGTCAGTGTCACCATTTTGCGCAATGGCTACCAGAACGCGACGGCAGGCAATACCGACGGCAACCTGACCATCGACAAAGCTGCACTGACCGTGCGCGCCAACGACGATGCGCGCTTCGTGACGCAGACGGACGATCCCAACTATGCCGGGGCACGCTATAGCGGTTTCGTGGGTAACGAAAACATCAACAACCTCGGTGGCACACTGGCCATCACCCGTAGCGACAGCACCAACAATACTGCCGGCAGCTACACCCTGACCCCAAGCGGTTTGACGTCGACCAACTACGCCCTCACCTACGAAAACGGCACGTACAAGATCGTGGCGGCCGACAAGATGCTGGTGAAAGCCGGACTCACCAACACCATCTATGGCCAGACGCCGGACTACAGCATGCCGATCGTGCAGTATGTGGCCGGCGGAAATGTATTGAGCCTCAATGGCACAGCACAGGGTGGAGGCAGCTTCACTTTCGCCGAGACGGGCTCGCCCGCCAACACGGTGTCGTTCACCCTGGAGGCAACGGGTGCCCCCATCAGCTCGAGCGGCAATATCAAGGCGGGAAGTTATCAGGTGTTCGGCAGCAATTTCGTCGACAACACCCCCAATTTTGATTACACCGGCAGCAACGTCGAGTATTCCGGCGAACTGATCGTCAAACCCAAGGCAATCATGGTGGATTACACCGCCCGCAAAACCTACGACGGCGGCTATGCTCTGATCAACGCTGCGCTGACGCCCAATGGCCTAATCGGTAGCGACGATATGAGTCTGAGCGGCGATATCCGGTTCGACAAAAATTTTGCCGGCAGCCACATCAACTACCAGGTGCTGATCAATTCCATCACGGGGGCGGACAAGGACAACTATGTCATCAGCGGCGCCGAAAAATCTGGCTCACTCTACAAACTCCGTGGCACCGATGGTCAGATCGACAAACGCTTGCTGACGATCAGTGGCCTGACCACGGCCGCCAGCCGGGTCTATGACGGCACGGTCAATGCTGCCTTGAGCGGTACGGCTACCATGAACAACAATGTCACAGGCGACGGCGTCAGCCTGCGTGGCCGGGCGGTGGGTACCTTTGCCGACAAGAACGTGGGCGACAACAAGACGGTTACCGTCAGCGGCATCTCGCTGCAAGGGATGGCAGCGGTGAACTACACACTGGTTCAGCAAACCGGTTTGAGCAGCAACATCACCCCCCGATCAATCAGTGCGATTACCGGTATCAGCGCCGAGAACAAAACCTATGACGGCAGTGCTGCCGCGACGCTCATCACGCGTAACGCCAGCTTTACCGGTATGGTGAGTAACGACATCTTAAGCATTTCGTCCGGTAGCGGCGTCTTCACGGATAAAAATGCAGGCGTCGGCAAAACGGTGAATATCAGCGGCCTGACACTGGGTGGCGCAGATGCCGGCAATTACACGCTGACCAGTACGAACACGACGACCACGGCGGATATTGCCAAGGCAAGCATCAGCGCTGTTACTAGCATCACTGCCGCCGACAAGGTGTATGACGGTTCGACTACTGCCAGCCTCGACTGGAGCAGCGCAGGATTCACTGGGCTTATTGTTGGCGATAGCCTGAGTGTCACCAATGCCAACGGCGCCTTCGAAGACAAGAACGCTGCCAACGGCAAGACAGTGACGATCAGCAGCATCACGCTGGGAGGAACGGACGCCGACAATTACCTGCTGGCGACCGATGGCGCCACCACCAGCGCCAATATCACACCGAAGGCCCTGACCATTAGCGGCACAACAACCACAGACAAGATCTATGACGGCACGACGGATTCGAGCGTGACCGCTGGCGAGTTAACGGGCTTCGTCGGTGGTGAGCGGGTGAGCGTCAGCGCTAGCGGCACCTTCAACACCAAGGATGTCGCTACCGCCAACTCGGTCACGGTCGGCTACACCCTCGCTGACGGCAGTGGCGGCGGCCTGGCCAGCAACTACAGCCTGAGCAACGACACGCTCTCGGCTCGCATCACCGCGCGGGACATCGCGGTGAGCGGTCTGACAGTCAGCGACAAAGTATACGACGGTAGCGCCACCGCCACGCTGGGCGGCACGGCAACGATCAACCCGATCACCGGTGACAACCTGATGCTGTCCGGCACAGCAAGCGCTGTCTTTGCAGACAAAAACGCCGGGACCAACAAGTGGATTACGATTACCGGGCTCAGTCTCACCGGCATCGATGCCGGCAACTACAGCCTGACTTCGATTGGCAATCTGCAGGCCAGCATTACGCCAAAAGCATTGAGCATGACAGGCAGTACGGTAGCCAACAAAGTGTATGACGGTACCCTTATCGCCACCGTCACCCCGGGTGCCCTTGGCGGATTAATAGGCAATGAAACGCTCACGGTAATCGGGCTGGGCGATTTCAACAGCAAGGATGTACTAAGCGCCAACACCGTGGCAGCTTATTACAACCTGACCGATGGCAGCAATGGCGGACTGGCCGACAACTACACCGTTGGCGGTGAAAATTTCAGCGCCCGCATCACCCCCAAAGCGCTGACCGCAACCGTGGCGGCACCCGGCAAGGTGTACGACGGCACCACAACCGCCAGCCCGACATTGACCATCACTGCCGGCCTGGTAGGCGCAGAGACTGTGGCGGCAACGGGAACGGCCAGCTTCAATAGCAAGGATGTCGCCACGGCCAATCGGGTCACGGTGGAGAGCGTTACCCTGGCCGATGGGATCAATGGGGGACTGGCGAGCAATTACAGCCTGGCTGCCGGTCAAACCGTTGCGGCCAGCATCAGCAAAGCCGACCTCGCCATCAACGGCGCCACGGTAGCCAACAAGGTCTATGACGGCACTACCCGCGCCACGGTAAGCAACGGCACGATTTCAGCACTCGGCAGTGACGATGTTGTGCTTTCCAGCGAGGCGCATGGCGCTTTCGCCAGCAAGGATGTCGGCACCCACGCAGTGGCCACGGCCTATACCGTGAGCGGTGCTGACGCCGGCAACTACAACCTGCTCCAACCCGCCGGGCTTGCCGGCGATATCGCCAAAGCCCTGCTCACCGTCCGGGCTAACGACGACGCAAAGTTCTTTGGCGAGGCCGACAACCTGACGGCCGGTGTGAGCTACAACGGCTTCGTCGCCGGCGAAACCAGCACCGTGCTGAATACGACCGGCCTGAACGTCACCCGCAGCGGCGCAGGTACCGACGAAGCTGCCGGCATGTATGCCAATTCGCTTGTCGCCTCAGGCCTTGCTGCGGGCAATTACGACTTTAGCTACCAGCCTGGCAACTTCACCATTCTGGCCGCGGAACAACTGCTGGTCAGAGCCGGCAATGCCAGCAGCACCTACGGCAGCAGCGGAAGCTTCACGCCCGTCGTGCAATACAAGAGCGGCAGCACGGTTTATACCCTGACACAAACGGGCAATACCGGCAGCACTTTCACGTTCGACGACTTGCGCGGGGGCACCGCCACCTTCACCCTTGGCGCAACGACTAGCGTCAGCGATCTAAGCACCGCTGGCCTACTCAAAGTGGGCAACTACCAGGTCGCCGGCAGCGCCTTCAGTAAAACTGGCGGCAACTTCGATGCTAGCAACATCACCTACATCGGCAACCTCGCGGTGACACCGCTTCTGGCCAGCCTCTCCGCTGCCAGCGTAACCAAGGTTTACGATGGCAACACCCGGATCAACGGCAATGCCAGCCTGAGCAACCTGCAAACTGGCGACATTCTGAGTGTGCTCAATACCGGCGGCAATTTCGCCAGCAAGGATGTCGGCAACGGCATCGCCTATGCCCTCTTTGGACTGAGCCTGTCGGGTGCCGATGCCGCCAACTATTATCTGGGCAGCACAAGCGCCAGCGGCACCGGCAGCATCACCGCCAAACCCCTTACCGCCCATTTCAGCGGCGTGGACAAAACCTACGATGGCAGCACCAGCGCCGCAGTGCTTGGGAGCTCAAGCGACATCATCGCTGGCGATGAGGTAAGTTTCAACCAGACCGCACACTTCATCGACAAGAACGTCGGCACGGGCAAGACCATCAATATTGCCGGCATCAGCCTGGGTGGCGCACAGGGCGGCAATTACAGTCTGGTCAACACCTCAGCAAACACTTCGGCCAACATTTCAAGGTTGAATTCCGTGATCTGGACTGGCGGCGCGACGGGTAACTGGTTCGATCCGGGCAACTGGGCAGGCGGTGCCGTGCCGGATCTTGCCAACGTGGCCAATGTGGTGATCCCCGCCAACGTAGTGATAAGTTTCAATAACACCGCAACCCCACCCGCACAGTCCGGCACCGTGAATGTGGATTCAATCGGTAGCGCCGGCGGTCTGAATATCTCCGCCGGAACGCTAAACGTTGCCAATAACCTGTCGCTCGGTCGCTATGTGCAAAGCGACGGCACGGTCAATATCGGCGGCAACTTCACCATTGGCGATCACTTCGATCAGCGCGGCGGGACACTCGATATCACGGGCAACGCCGGCATCAACCAGACGAGCGGCAACACCACACTGGGTGACATTCTGGTCGGCGGTACGCTAGGCGTGAGCGCTGCGGGTAACATCGCCCAAGCCCGCGGCAGCCGCGTTGCTGTCACGGGCGTAACAACGCTTTCCAGCAGCGCCGGCGACATCCTCCTGGATAACCCGGACAATGATTTCGGCGGTACTGTGGCCGCCACGGGGCGGAATATCACGTTGAGAGACGCCAATGCGATCACACTCGGCAGCATTACCGCCATCAATGACCTCACGGTAACCGGCCGGGGCATTACCCAGACGGGCAGTGGGCGCACAGTTGGCGGTGTAACCACGCTGAATGATTTGAGCGCGGTTCCCTCAAATAACACCTCAAGCAACGAGATGCGGAATACCGCTGTTTTGACCGCGCAAACGGCAAGCTCAGGTCTGCCGCCTGCTCAGACGACGAACTCAATAACGGGAAGTGCTCCATCGTTCTTTACGTCAACGCCGCCTACCGACCAGGGAACGGGAATGCAACTCTCCAACGGCATCGCATTTGTTAACCTACCCGAGGGTGGCAGCAATCCGGGCAGCTTGCCTTCAGAAGCCAGCGGGTCCGCCCCGTCGGGTTTCATGCGCGTCTTCGTGGTACGCGGTGGGGTACGCTATGACGCTGAATCAGAGAACGTGAGCAACCAATAATGAAATCGACCTATATCCCGTTTTTCCTAGCACTTCCGGTCTCATTGGCCCTTGCCCAACAGCAACCCGATGCGGGTCAGACCCTGCAACAGCAGCAACAGGCTCCCCAACTGCCACGTACCGGGCCCGCCATCGACATCCAGAGCCCAGCTGTGGTTACCACCGTGCCCGGCGGCACAGAAGTGAAACTCGCCAGCCTGACCATCAGCGGTACATCCGTCTTCAGCGAAGCGGAACTCGTGGCCGTGCTGGGGGAGATCGCTGGAAAGTCCTATGACCTCGCCGGCCTGCGTGCTCTGGCCGAGCGCATTTCGCGTCACTATCGCGAAAACGGTTACCCCTTCGCCCGAGCCTTCATCCCCCAGCAGACCATGCACGAGGGCAAGCTTCGCATCGAAGTCGTCGAGGGTCGCTATGGCCAGGTGCAGGTGCTAGGCGACCAGGCACTGGTGACTGCTGCCACCGGTTTCCTGTCCCCGCTCAAGACCGGCGACCTCATCGCCTCGGCCCCGCTCGAACGCGCCACGCTCGTTCTCGACGACCAGCCAGGCATCCATGTCGCCCCCATCATCCGCCCAGGCCAGCAACTGGGTACCGGCGATCTCGACGTGCGTGTTGAGCGCACCCCGGGCTTGAGCGGCGATGTCGGCTTTGACAACCACGGCAACCGCTTTACTGGCGAATACCGCGCACGCGCCAACTTGCAGTGGGATAGCCCCTTCAGCTTCGGTGACCAGGTTGCCCTTCGCCTGCTCTATTCCAACGAAGCCATGTGGATTGGCGCCTTAAGTTACAGTCTGCCACTAGGTAGCAGTGGTTTGAGGGGCAACATCGGCTATTCGCACACCTACTACGAGCTCGCCAAGGATTTTGCCAATCTTGGCGCCACAGGTACGGCTAAGGTCACTTCGTTAGGGCTCAGCTACCCACTCATTCGTTCGCAAAAGGCCAATCTCACGCTCGCTGCCACTTGGCAGAAAAAGGCGCTCAACGACAAGCAGGAATCGGCCAACACCAATGACGACAAATCCAGCGACAGCATGCCCATCACGCTCAACTTCGATCGGCGCGATAGCATCTGGGGAGGTGGCATCACATACGGCAGCCTGACTTACACGACCGGTCGCCTCAAACTCGGCAGTGTGCTGGAAAACACTGACCGTGCCAGCGGTCAGAACACCCGGGGCAGCTTCGACAAGTGGAACCTCGATATCGCTCGCGTGCAAGCCACACCGGTCACCAACCTGGTGTTATTCGGCCGCCTGTCTGCGCAATCAGCCGGCAAGAACCTCGACAGTTCCGAAGGTTTCAGTCTTGGCGGAGCCAACGGGGTGCGTGCCTATCCGAGTGGTGAAGGCAACGGTGATGAAGGTTGGCTCGTTCAACTGGAAGCACGCTACACCGTCGGTCCTTACAGCCTCTACCTGTTTCACGACAGTGGCCGGGTAGCACTCAATGCAAACAATAGCCGCCTGACGACTCCGGCCAAACCGAATCACCGCTCGATCAGTGGCGAGGGTGTGGGCATGCGTTATAACCGCGGCAACTGGAACATGGACGCAACACTCGGCTGGCGCAACCATGGCGGCCCTGCCCTGTCCGACGGAAGAGAACGCAATCCCCGCCTGTGGGTGACGGCAGGATACCGGTTCTGAGGTTCTGTATTTCAGGTAACCGATTAACTTGTGAAATTGTGGGCCGAAGGCCGTCAGACTCAAAACCCACAATTTTTCCGCCCCCCGTCAGCCCAGGGACAAACAATATTCCAGTGATTCCCTCAGGACTGCCGGCGGCGGACCGTCTCGAACAGGCAGACGGCTGCCGCTGCACCGACATTGAGCGATTCGACCGCACCCGGCATCGGGATGCGCACGCGCAAGCCGGCGGCGGCGATCAGTTCCGGCCGGACCCCCTGCCCTTCGGCACCGAAGACCCAGGCCAGCGGTCCTTGCCAGTGCGCGGAAAACAGCGGTGTCGAGCCATCCAGGCAGGTGACTGCCGTCGTCCCGCGATAAGCGGCCATGAACACCGCCAGGTCGGCTTCCTCGTGAATGTCGAGGATGAAATGCGCGCCCTGCCCGGCCCGCAGCACCTTTGGTGACCAGGCCGAAGCACAACCTGGGGCCAGCAGCACCTGCCGGACGCCGGCAGCTGCGGCAGTGCGCAACAGGCTGCCGAGATTGCCCGGATCCTGAACGCCGTCGAGCAGGACGGCATCCGCGTCCAGATCGACCGCGCCAGACGCACGGGGCAAATCGACAACGGCGAGCAGGCCGCTGGGCGTATCGACGATGCCCAGTTCACGCATCAGGCCATCGGTCAGCACGATACAGTCGCGCTCGCCGACATAGGCTGCGATCTCGCCACCGACGAGTGCCGACTCGGCGACCACCAGTTGTCCGACTGGCGTCCGGTGCGTTTCCCAGGCTTCGACCAGATGCAGGCCGTCGAGCAGCGTCTGCCCGGCCTTGCGCCGCTCGCGACCGGACTCGGCCAGGCGCTTCAATTGCTTGAAGAAGGCGTTGTCGCGGGACTGGATCAGTTTCACAGCAGCGACAATTGCCGGGCGACCGGACCGAAGCTCTTGCGATGCACGGGCGAAGCGCCATGGGTTTCGAGTGCGGCAAAATGCGCGGCGGTCGGGTAGCCCATGTGCCGGTCGAAGCCGTATTGCGGATAGGTCCGGTGCAATTCCAGCATGCCGCTGTCACGCACGGTCTTGGCCAGGATCGAAGCGGCAGCAATCGAGGCGATCTTGCCGTCGCCCTTGACCACGGCTTCGGCCGGAATGGCCAGTTTCGGACAGCGGTTGCCATCGACCATTGCCCGCTCGGGGCTGACCTGCAGGCCGGCGACGGCGCGGGTCATGGCGAGCATGGTGGCGTGCAGGATGTTCAGCGTATCGATTTCCTCGACACTGGCTTCAGCCACACACCAGGCCAGCGCCTTTTCCCGGATGTCGACGGCCAGGGCAGCACGCTTCTTTTCCGAGAGCTTCTTGGAGTCGTTGAGGCCGTCGATCGGCCGACTCGGGTCAAGGATCACTGCCGCTGCGACGACCGGGCCGGCCAGCGGCCCCCGCCCGGCCTCGTCGACGCCGCAGACCAGGCCCTCGGGGACGATCAGCGCAGGCATTCGATCACCGCCCTGGCGGCCTTTTCGGCAGTATTCTGGCGCAACTGCAGATGCAGGTCGGTGAACGCCGCTTCGATCGCCGCTGCGTTTTCCTTGTCCTCGTACAGTTTGACCAGCGCCTCGGCGAGATTCTCCGGCGTCGCCTCGTCCTGCAGGATTTCCGGCACCACGAAACGGCCGCAGAGGACGTTGGGCAGGCCCACGTAAGGCAGGTAGGCCATACGCTTCATCAACCAGTACGAGAATTTGGCGATTTTGTAGGTGATCACCATCGGCCGCTTGACCAACGCGGCCTCCAGCGTCGCCGTACCGCTGGCGATCAACGCCACGTCGGCCGCCCCGACGGCATCCTGGGCATGGCCGAAAAGCAGTCGGAACGGGATGTCGGCCGCGTGCTGCCGATAGATCGCGGCCTCGAACTGCAGGCGCGTCTCGCGCGTGGCCAGGGGCACGACAAACACTGCCTCAGGTTGGTAACGCTCGCGGATCAACTTGGCGGTCTGGACGAACAAATCGCCCATGGTTTCAAGTTCGCCGCGGCGACTGCCCGGCAACAGCGCGAAGGTCGGATAATCGCGCGGCAAGGCCAGCTTTTCACGCACTTCCTGACGGCTGGTCTTGAGCGGGATGATGTCAGCCAGCGGATGTCCGACATAGCTGACCGGAATACCGGCCTTCTGATACAGCGGCGGTTCCATCGGAAACAGGGCCAGCACGCGCTTGACGGCCCGCCCGATCTTCTTGATCCGCCCGCCGCGCCAGGCCCAGATCGACGGGCTGACATAATGCACGGTCGGCACGCCGGCCAGCTTCAGCGCGGTCTCGAGGCCGAGGTTGAAATCCGGGGCATCGATACCGATGAAGATGTCCGGGCGCAGGTCAAGCAGGCGCTTCTTCAACTGGCGACGAATGCCGGAAATTTCCCGGTAATGCTTGAGCGCATCCCAGTAGCCCATGACCGACAGTTTGCCCATCGGCCACCAGCAATCCATGCCCTGCGCCTGCATGCGCGGCCCGCCGATGCCGTAGAAAACGGCACCGGGAAGCTGCTGCTTCAGGGCGGCGATCAGATGACCGCCCAGCAGGTCGCCGGAGGCTTCGCCCGCCACCAGGGCTATACGAACGGCAGCCGTCATGTCAGCGAATGATGCCCCGCTTGGAAACCGCCAGGAAATCGACGAAGCGCTGGATGTCCGGCTGGGTCTTGGCTTCTTCGGTCAGCTTGGCACGAGCTTCCTCAAGCAGTAGACCGGACTTGTAGATGGTCCGGTAAGCCCGCTTGAGCGCGGTGATGCCATCCGGCGTGAACCCGCGCCGCTTCAGGCCCTCGACATTGATGCCATAGGGTTGGGCGGTATTGCCGGCAGCCATCAGGTAAGGCGGTACATCCTGCAGAATCACGGTGCTGACCGCGGTCATCACATGAGCGCCAATCCGGCAGAACTGATGAACCCCGGTGAAACCACCGAGGATGGCCCAGTCGTCAACGACCACATGGCCGGCCAGCGAAGCATTGTTGGCGAAAGTGCACTTGTTGCCGACCTGGCAGTCATGGGCGATATGCACATAGGCCATGATCCAGTTGTCGTCGCCGATGCGGGTCACACCGGCGTCCTGGACGGTGCCGAGGTTGAAGGTACAGAATTCGCGGATGGTGTTGCGGTCACCGATTTCCAGTCGGGTCGGCTCGCCGGCGTATTTCTTGTCCTGCGGCTCTTCACCGAGCGAACAGAACTGGAAGATGCGGTTGTCGCGGCCGATCCGGGTATGCCCGGTAATCACCACGTGCGGGCCGATGACGGTGTTGTCACCGATCTCGACATTTGGCCCGATGATCGAATAGGCACCAATTTCGACATTGGTCCCCAGCTTGGCGCCGGGATCAACGATGGCGGTCGGATGAATCATCTTACAGGTCCCGCTTGGCGCACATCAGCTTGGCCGAGGCGGCCAGCTGACCATCGACCTTGGCTTCGGCCGAGTACTTCCAGATGCCGCGCATCTGACGCTCGATGGTGACGTGCAGGTCAAGACGATCACCCGGCATGACCGGGCGCTTGAAGCGGGCTTCGTCGATGCCGGCGAAATAGAACACGGTGTCCGGCGACGGCTTTTCTTCCATGGTCTTGAATGACAGGATGCCGGCCGCCTGGGCCAGGGCTTCCATGATCAGCACGCCGGGCATCACCGGGTGATGGGGAAAGTGACCGATGAAGAAGGGTTCGTTGATGGTGACGTTCTTGTAGGCGTGAATGCGCTCACCCGGAATCACCTCGACGACACGGTCGACCAGCAGAAAGGGGTAGCGATGCGGCAGGTGCTCAAGAATCTCATGAATATCCATTTAATCAGTCCCTTATTTCAATTTCTTTAAGTTTTTTCTCAAGTTCTGAAACACGATCTGCCAACTTCCCCAGGCGACGGATATGCGCAGCATTGTGCACCCAGTCGTCATGGCTATCGAGCGGGAAGACCCCGGTAAACCGCTGCCCCGGTTCAGCGATGCTCTTCATCACCAGCGAACCGGCGGAAATGGTCGTTCCCTCGGCCAGTGAAAGGTGTCCAGTGACCATGCCGGCCCCGCCAACCACGCAATGCTCGCCCATGGTCACACTGCCGGCGACACCGACACAACCGGCGAGCACACTGTTCGGCCCGATCCGGCAATTGTGGGCAATTTGAACCAGATTATCGATCTTGCAGCCATCGCCGATCAGCGTATCTTCCAGCGCCCCCCGGTCGATGGTGGTGTTGGCACCGATTTCGACGTCGTGACCGATGCGCACGACACCGATCTGGGGAATCTTGACCCAGGATTTGCCCTCCGGGGCAAATCCGAAACCATCGGCACCGATCACGGCACCGGAATGAACGATCACGCGCTCGCCAAGTTCGCAGCCATGATAGACGGTGACGTTCGGGTAAAGCATGCTGCCGGCACCGATGCGCACGCCATCGCCGATCACGCAACCGGCATGGATGACGACATTGTCGCCGAGCTCGACGTCGCGGCCAATGCAGACCTGCGGACCGATGGAAACGCTCTCCGGCACGACGGAATCGACAACAGCGCTCGGATGGACACCGCAGAACCCGGCCTGCGCCGGATTCAACAGACTGGCGACCCGTGCGTAATAGGCATAAGGATTGGCGGTAACGATGCACGCACCGGCGTATCCCGCCGCATCGGCTGGCGACAGCAGCACCGCAGCCGCCCGGGTCGTCTGCAACTGGCCGCGGTACTTGCGATTGGCGAGAAAGGCGATCTCGCCCTCGCCCGCCGCTGCCAACGTCGATACCTGGAAAATGCGAATATCGCCGTCCCCAAGCACATCGCCGCCCAGCTGGGCGGCGATCTCGGCAAGCGTGAAGGAAATGACCTTCGCGGATTGCTGCATCACTTACCGTCGGACAGCGCCTTGATGACGCGCTCGGTGATGTCCAGGCGCGGACTGACCCAGACCACGTCCTGCAGAATCAGGTCGAACTTGTCCGATTCCGCGATCTGCTTGATGGCACGGTTGGCCTTCTCGATCACCGCCGCATTTTCCTCGTTCTGGCGCAGGTTCAGGTCTTCTCGGAACTCACGCTGACGGCGCTGGAATTCACGCGACAGGTCGCCAAATTCCTTTTCCTTGGCACGACGCTCCGACTCGGCCATCGTCACAGCATTTTTCTCGAGCGCTTCCTGCAAGCCCTGCAATTGCTTGGCCATACGCTGAAGCTCCTGATCGCGACGGGAAAACTCGGTTTCCAGCTTTTTCGCGGCACGCTGTGCCGCCGGTGCATCGCGGAAAATACGCTGCGTATCGACATAACCAACCTTCAGTTCGGCCGCGCTGACCGCCGTCAGACTCATAGCGGACATCAAGGAGGCGAGAAGGAGAGTTTTTGCTTTCAACATGAGACTCCTGAATTAAAAAGTAGTACCTAATTGGAACTGGAAAGTTTCGGACTCATCGGTGCTCTTCTTATTCAAGGGGGAACCGAGGCTGAACTTCAACGGCCCGACCGGTGAAATCCACGAGGCTGTCAAGCCGGCAGAATAGCGCAATTCACCAAGGTCGAGCTTGTCGCTGGAGGCGTATACCTGTCCCGCATCGAAGAACAGGCCGATACGTGCAGACTTCTCAAATCCTGGCAGGCTCCACAGGAGCTCGGCATTACCGACAATTTTCCTGTTGCCACCCAGGCGATCATCGCCCTCAAGCGTTCCAGACGTACCGAGCGTACTGGATTTATACCCTCGCACGGAACTCACCCCACCAGCATAGTAGTTCTTGAAAAACGGCAGTTTTTTTCCACCAAGACCGTTCGCCACACCGACATCGCCGTTGAGCATCAACGTTATTTGTTGCGAGAGCGGAATATAGTGCTGCAACTGATAATGCGCGCGATAGTAGGTGAGGTCTCCACCGGGCAAACCGACCTCGATGCCGGCTCGTTGGTACGTCCCGGCCGTTGGGAAGAAGAAACTGTTCTTACTGTCACTGACCCAGGTCAACGATAGTGGAATAGAAAAATTGGTCTTGCCGAACTCCCTGACGTAGCGCTTGTAATAGTTCGGACTATCGTCAAAAACGTCGATTGTTGTTGTGTCCGCCGCGATTCCGAAGGAGAAGGACTGAAATTCGTTGATCGGAAAACCGAAACGAACACCGCCACCAGTTGACTTGGATTTGTAGTAGGCAATATCGGTAGTACTCGTATCCGTTGTCCGATGATAGATATCGAAGCCCTGGCTAACTCCATCGGGCGTGAAATAGGGGTTAGTGTAAGAGAATGCGTAGGTGCGGTTTGATTTCGAGGAATTAACCTGTATCGCAACATTGTTGCCACTACCCAGAAAATTGTTCTGAGCAATAGAGCCTGACAGAATGATCTTGTCGGTACTCGACGTACCCACACCCAGCATCAGGTTACCGGTTGCCTTTTCCGTGACATTCACGTTGACATCCACTTGGTCGGACGTCCCCGGAACAGGCGGTGTTTCGACCGCCACGTCAGAGAAGAAGCCGAGCCGATCGACACGCTCCTTGGATGCCTGAACCTTGGCAGCGTCGTACCAGCCGCTTTCCATCTGGCGAATCTCGCGCCGCACCACTTCATCTCGGGTCTTGGTATTCCCCGACACATTGACGCGACGAACATAGACCCGCTTGCCCGGATCGACAAAAATCGTGAAATCGACCAAACGCTTTTCGCGGTTGATTTCCGGTGCCGCATTGACATTGGCGAAGGCGTAGCCTTCGGTGCCCAGGCGGTCGCTGATCGCCTTGGTGGATTCGTTCAGCTTTTCCCGCGAAAACACATCACCGGCCCGCACCTGAATCAGTTTGCGGAACTCCGCTTCCGGCAGCGTGAGATCACCGGCCAGCTTGACGGAAGCGACCCGATAGCGATCCCCCTCGGTCACGTTCAGCGTGATGAACACATCCTGCTTGTCCGGCGAGATCGATACCTGCGTGGAATCGACGTTGAACTCCAGATAGCCACGATCCAGGTAGAAAGACTTCAGCTTTTCCAGATCAGCCGAAAGCTTTTGTCGCGAATACTGATCGTTCTTCGAATACCAGGTCAGCCATCCCGGCGTGGTCAACTCGAACAGGCTGAGCAAATCCTTTTCCTTGAACGCCTTGGCACCGACGATGTTGATCTGGCGGATCTTGGCGGCATCGCCTTCGACGATGTTGAAGTTGATGCCGACACGATTGCGTTCAAGCGGCGTTACCGTCGTTGTAATCTGCGCGGCATACTTGCCACGCGAAAGATACTGACGCTTGAGTTCCTGCTCGGCCTTGTCGAGCAGCGAGCGGTCGAAGATGCGGCCGGTGGCGATGCCCACTTCGCGCAGCGCCTTGACGATGGCGTCCTTCTCGAATTCCTTCATGCCGACGAAATTCAACGACGAAATGGCCGGGCGCTCCTGCAGCACGACCACCATGACATCCTTTTCGACCTCGATGCGCACATCGCGGAAGAAACCGGTGGCGAAAAGGGCCTTGATGGCCTGCGCAGCCTTGTCGTCGCTCAGAGTATCGCCAACCTTGACCGGCAGATAGCTGAATACGGTACCTGCCTCGGTACGCTGGATGCCCTCAACCCGGATGTCCTTGACGACGAACGGTTCGAAAGCCATGGCGGGCAAGGCAAAAAGTCCGGCAATCAGGGCTGACAACAGGTTTTTTTTCATCGTTAGCCGCCAAAGAGGCGAGTCAAGTCATTAAAAAATGCGAAAGCCATCAAGGAGAACAAAATGGCCAGACCCAACTGCTGTCCAATGGCCATTGCCCGCTCGGAGAGGGGCTTCCGCCTGACGACTTCGATCATATGATACATCAAATGCCCACCGTCCAGCACCGGGATGGGAAGCAGGTTCAGGACCCCCAGGCTGATGCTGACCAGGGCCATGAATTTGACATAATAATCGAGACCGAGCTTCGCCGACTGCCCGGCGTAATCAGCGATGGTCACCGGCCCCGAAAGATTTTTCCAGGAAACCTCACCGATCAGCATCTTGCCCAGCATGCGCAGGCTGAACAGCGACTGCTCGCCGGTTTCGACCACGGCCTTGAGCGCCGCCTCGGCAAAGCCATAACTGACAAAGGTACGCAGTTCGCGCCGGGTTTCCGCCGACTCGGCCACACCGATGCCGATGCGCCCGATGCGCTGCCCGCCATCGGCAACCATTTCCGGAGTTACCTCAAGCGCAAAAACCCTGCCCTGGCGTTCGACTTGCAGAACCAGTCGCTGCCCGGCCGCCTCGCGGACGATCATCACCAGTTCGTGCCAGTTGCCGATGGGCTGCTCATTGATCTGCAAGACCCGGTCGCCGGCCAGCAAACCAGCCTGCGCCGCCGCGCCGCCGCGGCTGACCGAGCCGATGACCGCCGGAATATCCGGGCGATAGAGGCGCAAGCCGAGACGGGACAGCGGATCGCCTTCCCAGCCCTCCTCACCGACCGCGGCTAGGTAGAGATGGCGAACGGCAATCTCGCCGCGCTCGTTGATCACTTCCAGTTCGACGCGCTCGCTGCCGGCGGCCTTCTGCAGGATCTGCCAGCGCAGGTCGTTCCAGGTTGCCACCGGTTGACCGTCGATGCGCCGGACTTCCTCGCCGTTTTCGATCCGGGCCATGGCGGCAGGCGTATCGGCAGGCGGCTGACCGAGCACGGGCAGCAATTCCTGACTGCCGTGCATGAAAATACCCCAGTACAACAGGATGGCGAGCAGGAAATTGGCCAGCGGGCCGGCGGCAACGATGAAGCTGCGCTTGCCCACGGTCTGCCGGTTGAAGGCACGATGCTGTTCCTCGGGCGCCACCGCCTCCTCGCGCTCGTCGAGCATGCGCACATAACCGCCCAGCGGGAAGGCACTGACCACCCACTCGGTCCCATCGCGGCCGAAACGACGCTGCCACAGGACCTTGCCGAAACCGACGGAAAAACGCAGGACCTTGACGCCACACCAGCGTGCCGCGAGGTAATGCCCAAGTTCATGAAAGACGATCAGAACCCCGAGCACCAAAGCGAACGCCGCGAGATAGAACGGCAGGTCGCTCATCCCAGGCGCCCCTCGGCAATCATGGTGGCGGCGATCCGGCGTGCCTGGGTGTCGGCACCGAGCACGTCGTCCAGGCTGCCTTCCGGTCCGGCCGGTAGCGCCGTCAGCACGGCTTCGTTGAGCCGGGCGATGTCGAGGAAAGACAATTTTCCGTCGAGGAAAGCCGCCACCGCGACTTCGTTGGCCGCATTGAGGATGGCCGGCGCCGTACCGCCTTCGCGCAGGACATCGTAGGCCAGCTGCAGACAGCGGAAACGCTCGAAGTCGGGGGCAAAGAAATCCAGCCGGGCGATGCGGAACAGGTCGAGCGGCTCAACCCCGGCAGCAATCCGCTCCGGCCAGGCCATGGCGTAAGCGATCGGCGTACGCATGTCCGGCTTGCCCAACTGGGCGAGCACCGAACCATCGACATACTGGACCGCCGAATGGATCACGCTCTGCGGATGCACGACCACCTGGATCATGTCCGGCGCGGCGTCGAACAACCAGCGTGCTTCGATGACCTCCAGGCCCTTGTTCATCATGGTCGCCGAATCGACCGAAATTTTGCGCCCCATCACCCAGCTCGGGTGAGCGCAGGCCTGTTCGGGCGTCACCTGCCCGAGTTCGGACAGGGGGGTATTGCGGAACGGACCGCCGGAGGCGGTCAGCAGGATTTTCTCGACCCCGCAGGCATTCAGGCCGCGCGAGAAGTCGCCGGGCAAGGCCTGGAAAATCGCGTTGTGTTCGCTATCGACCGGCAGCAGGGTCGCGCCATGGCTGCGCACCGCGTGCATGAACAGTTCGCCGGCCATGACCAGCACTTCCTTGTTCGCCAGCATCACCCGCTTGCCGGCCTGCGCGGCGGCCAGCGTCGGCGCCAGACCGGCAGCGCCGACGATAGCCGCCATCACGGCATCGACTTCGGGCAGCGACGAGAGCTCGATCTGCGCCGCCACACCATGACGGACTTCGGTCGGCAGTCCGGCGGCCCGGCAACGCCCGGCCAGTTCGTCGGCCAATGCGGCATCGCGCAGCACGGCGAACGCCGGACGGAACTCGAGACATTGCTCGAACAGCTTGTCGACCTGGGTATGCGCGCACAGCGCGAAGGCCCGGTAACGATCGGGATGACGACGGATGACATCGAGCGTGCTGACGCCGATGGAGCCGGTCGATCCGAGCACGGTAATGTTCTGCTGCATCATCCGCGGTAGAAGAAGAGTAGCCAGGCCAGCGCCGCCACCGGCAAGGTGGAAGTGAGGCTGTCGATGCGGTCGAGCACGCCGCCGTGACCGGGGAGCACATTGCTGCTGTCCTTGATCCCGGCCTTGCGCTTGAGCATCGATTCGAACAGGTCGCCGATGATGCTGACCGCAGTCACCAACAGCAAGGCGGCAACCCACAGAGGCAGGGAAACCCCGGCCATGAAGAAATGACCGATGACGAGCCCATAGACGAGCACGCCGAGGATCGCCCCGTAGGCCCCCTCCCAGGTCTTGCCCGGGCTGATGCCGGGCGCCAGCTTGCGCTTGCCGAAGCGGCGACCGGCGAAATAGGCAGCGATGTCGGCCATCCAGACGACGGCAAAGACCGCCAGCAGGACAGCGGGACCGACCGCACGCAACTGCACCATGGCCAGCCAGGTCGGTAGCAGCACGACCGCCCCGACCAGCAGACCGGAAGCACCATGCAGAGCCCATTTGCCGCGCAGCCAGAAGGGAATGAGCAGCAGCCAGAAGAGCGCCGACAGACCATAGAACAGGAACACCCAGGTCTGCGCCGGAGCAAAGCCGTCGGCACCTATAGCCGCCGGTTCGCTCCAGGCAAGCAAGGCACAAAGCGCGGCGGTGACGACGCCAAGCAGGACTCGCTGGTGATGTTTCCAGCCGAGCAAGGCGCCCCACTCCCAGGCACCGACGCCGATGAAGGCGGCGATCAGCCAGGCCCAGGCCATTTGCGGCAACCAGAACAGGCTGGGCAGCAGGACGGCCATCAGGGCCAGCGCCGTGATGACGCGGGTTTTAAGCATCGCTGCCGCCCGTCAGCTGCTCGCTGGTCCGGCCAAAGCGCCGTTCGCGCTGCTGGTAGGAGGTGATCGCCTTGCCGAATTCGGCCGCGTCGAAATCCGGCCACAAGGTCGGCGTGAAATAGAACTCGGTATAGGCCAGTTGCCAGAGCAGGAAATTGCTGATCCGCTCCTCGCCGCCGGTACGGATGAAGAGATCGGGCTCCGGCGCGAAATGCATCGACAGGTACGGTTCGATATCCGCCTCGGTCCATTGGCCGGCCTGGTCCGGATGCGCCAGCGCCATCCGGTTCACCGCCTGCATGATGTCCCAGCGCCCGCCGTAGTTGGCGGCGATGGTCAGATCAAGGCTGGTATTGCCGGCGGTGGTTTCCTCGGCCTGACGGATCAGGGCCTGCAGGCGCGGCTCGAAACGTGACAAGTCGCCGATCACGCGCAGCCGTACGCCATTGCGATGGAGTTTTTCGACTTCCTGCTCCAGCGCCTTGACGAAAAGCTGCATCAGCAGCGTGACTTCTTCCTGCGGGCGCCGCCAGTTCTCCGACGAGAAAGCGAACAGGGTCAGGTAGCGGACACCGCGTTCAAGGCAGGCGCGAACCATTTCCCGCACCAGTTCGACACCTTTGACGTGCCCGGCGACGCGCGGCAGAAAACGTTTCTTCGCCCAGCGGCCGTTACCGTCCATGATGACGGCAACGTGCGCGGGAACGGCAGCAACCTGCGGAAGATCCCGCGTCGAACTGGAGAACAGGGCCATGCAGCCGCTACGTCAGATCTGCATCAGCTCGGCCTCTTTGGCGGCGAGCATCTTGTCGACTTCGGCAATGTATTTGTCGGTGAGCTTCTGAACGTCATCCTGGGCGCGACGCTCGTCGTCCTCGGGAATTTCGCCCTTCTTCAGCGCATCCTTGAGGTGGGTGTTGGCGTCGCGACGCAGGTTGCGGATCGCGACCTTGGCGCCCTCGCCTTCGTTCTTGACGACCTTGATCATTTCCTTGCGCCGCTCTTCGGTCAGCGCCGGCATCGGCACGCGGATCAGGTCACCCTGCGAGGCCGGGTTGAGGCCGAGGTCGGAATCGCGGATCGCTTTCTCGACCTTCTGCACCATGTTCTTTTCCCACGGCTGGACACCCAGCGTACGGGCATCGACCAGGGTGATGTTGGCAACCTGGTTCACCGGCACCGGCGAACCGTAGTAATCGACCATCACATGGTCAAGCAGGCCGGTGTGGGCACGGCCGGTACGGATCTTCAGCAGGTCGTTCTTGAGTGCCTCGAGCGACTTCTGCATCTTCGCTTCGGCGGTTTTCTTGAGTTCGGCAATCATCTGTCTCTCCCTCAGCAGTAGACCAGCGTGCCCTCACCCTCACCGCAGACCACGCGCTTGAGCGCGCCGGCCTTGAAGATGGAGAACACGTTGATCGGCAGTTTCTGGTCGCGGCACAGTGCGAACGCGGTCGCATCCATCACCGCGAGGTTTTGCGAGATCGCATCGTTGAAGCTGATCTTGTCGTAGCGCGTGGCCGAGGCGTCCTTTTTCGGGTCGGCAGTATAGATGCCGTCGACCTTGGTCGCCTTGAGCACGATTTCCGCGCCGATTTCCGACCCGCGCAAGGCTGCGGCGGTATCGGTCGTGAAGAAGGGGTTGCCGGTACCGGCACCGAAAATCACAACCTTGCCTTCTTCGAGATAGCGGATGGCCTTGCCCCGGATATAGGGCTCGACCACCTGCTCGATATTCAGGGCCGACTGCACGCGGGCATTCAGGCCGGCTTGACGCATTGCGTCGGACAGCGCCATGGCATTCATCACCGTGGCCAGCATGCCCATGTAATCCGCGGTGGCGCGATCCATCCCGGTGGCCGTGCCGGCCATTCCGCGGAAGATGTTGCCACCGCCGATCACGACGCCGATTTCCACCCCAAGATCCGCAACCGCCTTGATCTCGGCGCAGACTTCCGCGATCACCTGCGGATTGATGCCATAGGCGTCATTGCCCATCAGGGCTTCGCCCGAGAGTTTCAGCAGGATGCGTTTGTACTTGGGTGTGGTCATCGGCGATTCCTTTACGGAAGATTACTTCTTGGCAGCAGCGGCAGCAGCCTGGGCAGCAACTTCGGCAGCGAAGTCGTCAACCTTCTTCTCGATGCCTTCGCCGACCATGAACAGCGTGAAGCTGGCCACCGAAGCGCCCTTCTGCTTCAGCAGTTGTTCGATGGTCTGCTTGCCGTCTTCGGCCTTGACGAAGACCTGGCCGAGCAGGGTCACGTCCTTCAGGTACTTCTGGACGGTACCTTCGGCGATCTTTTCCAGCATCGCTTCCGGCTTGCCGGCTTCGCGGGCCTTTTCGATGGCAACGCGACGCTCGGTGTCGAGCAGTTCGGCGGAAACGCCGGAGGCATCCAGCGACTTCGGCTTGGAAGCGGCGATGTGCATGGCCAGATCCTTGCCCAGTTGCTCGTCGCCGCCGACCAGATCAACCAGCACGCCAACCTTGGCGCCACCGTGGATGTAGGAAACCAGCTTGCCCTTGGCTTCGCAACGGACGAAGCGGCGGATGCTCATGTTTTCACCGATCTTGCCGACCAGCGCGGTGCGGGTCGATTCGACGGTGCCTTCGCCCATCGGCAGGGCCGACAGGGCGGCCACGTCGGCCGGGTTCTTTTCGGTGACCAGCGCGGCACAGCCATTGGCCAGCGCGATGAAGTCGTCGTTCTTGGCAACGAAGTCGGTTTCCGAATTGACTTCGATGATGGCACCGGTCTTGCCGTCAGCGGAGATGCTGACTGCCACGATGCCCTCTGCTGCGATGCGGGCAGCGGCCTTGGAAGCCTTGTTGCCCAGCTTGACGCGGAGGATTTCCTCGGCCTTGGCCATGTCGCCGTCGGCTTCGGTCAGCGCCTTCTTGCATTCCATCATCGGTGCGTCGGTCTTGCCGCGCAGCTCTGCAACCATACCTGCGGTAATTGCCGCCATACTTGTTTCTCCTGAGCTTATGAGACAGGCGGAGCCTGAGGCCCCGCCGTTACAGCCTGATTTATTCAGCCGCTTCCTGGACTTCGACGAACTCGTCGTCACCGCCGGCAACGATTTCCTGGACAGCCATGCTGCGGCCTTCGAGGATGGCGTCGGCGACGCCGCGGGCGTACAGCTGGATGGCGCGGGAAGAATCGTCGTTACCCGGGATGATGTAATCCACACCTTCCGGCGAGTGGTTGGTATCGACCACGCCGATGACCGGGATGCCGAGCTTTTCGGCTTCGGTGATGGCGATCTTGTGGTAACCGACGTCGATGACGAAGATGGCGTCCGGCAGGCCGGCCATGTCCTTGATGCCGCCGATGGACTTCTGCAGCTTTTCGAGTTCGCGACGGAAGGTCAGGGCTTCCTTCTTGGACATCTTTTCCAGGTCACCGGCTTCAACGGCCAGTTCCATGTCCTTGAGGCGCTTGATCGAGGTCTTGACCGTCTTGAAGTTGGTCAGCATGCCGCCCAGCCAGCGCTGGTCAACACACGGGGCACCGGCGCGCGCCGCTTCTTCGGCAACGATTTCGCGAGCCTGGCGCTTGGTGCCGACGAACAGGATGTTGCCGCGGTTGGCCGACAGCTTCTTCACGAAAGCCATGGCTTCGTTGTACTTGGCCAGGGTCTTTTCGAGGTTGACGATATGAATCTTGTTGCGGGCACCGAAAATGTACGGGGCCATCTTGGGGGACCAGAAACGGGTCTGGTGGCCGAAGTGGACACCGGCTTCCAGCATTTCACGCATGGTTACGGACATTGCAAAACTCCTTTAAGGGTTGAACCGCCACCCGCCGGCAACGCCCGTCATTATTAGGTTTTGACGGACACCCTTAATCGGCGGATGTGAGGGATAGACGACGCGCACCGTGCGCCCCGCCATTTTTTCGGCCAGACTCGGCCGGAAAAACTGGACGATTATAGCAACAAATTCGCCCCGCATGAAGGCCTGGCGCACCAGACCGGCTTCACCGGGCAGATCGCGCCAGACAGCAGCTCAGCATGCGCTCGAGATACGGCTGCCAATCCGGCATGTGCAGGCCGAGTTCCGCTTCCAGCAAGGAACAATCGAGCCGCGAATTGGCCGGACGCCGGGCCGGGGTCGGGTAATCGACAGTGCCGATGGCGCGGATCGCCGCAGCATCGACGCGCAATTCCTCGCCCATGGCCCGCGCCGTCTCGACGATCCGGCAGGCAAAGGCGTGCCAGCTGACGGGATTGGCCGCCGCCAGGTGATACAGGCGATTTTCCCCGGCCGCCATCTGGCGCCCGAAATCGAGACGCATCAGCGCCGCCGCCGTGACGTCGGCAATCAGCGCCGCGGGCGTCGGCGAACCAACCTGATCGGCAACCACCCCCAGCGAATCGCGCTCGCGCGCCAGACGCAAGATGGTTTTCACGAAATTCCCGCCATGCTCGCCGAACACCCAGCTGGTACGAAAAATCAGCGATTTGCCGGCAAGCGCGCCAATCGCTTCCTCGCCGGCCAGCTTGCTTTGTCCATAAACCCCTTGCGGCGCCGTGGCGTCGCTTTCGGCGTAAGCCCCCTGCTTGCCGCCATCGAACACGTAATCGGTCGAGTAATGCACCAGCAGCGCACCGCACTTCAGTGCCGCTTCGGCAAGAACGCCCGGCGCCCGGGCATTGACCGCATACGCCGTATCGGCGTCCGACTCCGCCTTATCCACCGCGGTATAGGCCGACGCATTGACGATCACCGACGGCTGCACCTCGGCAACCAGCGAACGGATCCGGTCCGCATCGGTCATCTCGCATTGCCCGCGACCACAGGCCACCAACTCGCCCAGCGGCGCCAAAGCGCGCTGCAATTGCCAACCCACCTGACCATCCTTGCCCAACAACAATATCGACATCGCCTGCTCCATACAAAAACCCCGCGCAGTATGCCATTTCCGGCGCCATCGGCTTTGCGAAACGGGGGGCATCATTTATCCTTGCCTCCTCCCAACGCACCAAGAACCGCCATGAGCATTACCATCAAGACGCCCGAAGAAATCGAAAAAATGCGCGTCGCCGGCCGCCTCGCCGCCGAGGTCCTCGACTATATCGAACCCTTCGTCAAACCCGGTGTCACCACCGAAGAACTCGACAAGCTCTGTCACGACTACATGGTCAACGTCCAGGGCTGCATCCCGGCACCGCTCAACTACGCCCCGTCGGGCTACGACCCCTACCCCAAGTCGATCTGCACCTCGATCAACCAGCAGGTCTGCCACGGCGTGCCCAGCGACCGCGCGCTGAAGAACGGCGACATCGTCAATCTCGACATCACCACGATCAAGGACGGCTATCACGGCGACACCAGCCGCATGTTCATCGTCGGCGAAGGGTCGATCCAGGCCAGACGCCTGTGCGAAATCACCTTCGAGTGCCTGTGGCTGGGGATTTCGGTGGTGCGCCCGGGCGCCCGCCTCGGCGACATCGGCGCCATCATCCAGAAGCATGCGGAAAAGAACGGCTACTCGGTCGTCCGCGAATTCTGCGGCCACGGCATCGGCGCCAAGTTCCACGAAGATCCGCAGGTCGTCCATTACGGCAAGGCCGGCACCGGCGTCGAACTGGTTCCGGGCATGACCTTCACCATCGAACCGATGATCAATGCCGGCAAGGCCGCCATCCGCGAAATGCCGGACGGCTGGACCATCGTCACCAAGGATCGCAGCCTGTCGGCGCAATGGGAGCACACCCTGCTGGTCACCGACACCGGCTACGAAGTCCTGACGCTTTCCGCCGGCGCACGCGCGAAACCCGACTGGATTGCCTGATGGACATCGACGTCGCCGCCCTGCGCAACGAACTCAAGGCCCGCCAGGCTGCCCTGCTGGCGCGCTACCAGCAAGACAACGACGCCGAGGGCCTGCTCCGCCAGCGCTGCGCCGACGTCGATGAAATCCTCTGCCAGCTGTGGGCCGGCTTTTCCTTCCCGGCCTCGATCGCTCTCGCTGCCGTTGGCGGTTACGGCCGCGGCGAACTCTATCCGGCCTCCGACATCGATCTGCTGATCCTGCTGCCGCAAGCCGCCAGTGCCAGCACGGAAGCCAAACTGGAGCGCCTGGTCGGCTGTTTCTGGGACATCGGCCTGGAAATCGGCCACAGCGTGCGCACCATCCCGGAATGCCTGAACGAAGCCGCCAACGACATCACCGTCCAGAGTGCCTTGCTCGAAGCGCGACTGCTGACCGGTAGCGAAAAGCTGTTCGCCACTTTCCGCCGCCGCCTGTTCGGCAACCTCGACCCGCTGCATTTTTTCGAAGCCAAGCGGCTCGAGCAACAGGATCGCTACCTGCGCTTCAATGAAACGCCATACAGCCTGGAACCGAACATCAAGGAATCGCCCGGTGGCCTGCGCGATCTGCAGGTGATCTTCTGGATCGCCAAGGCGGCTGGCTACGGTGCATCCTGGGATGAACTCGGTGCCGACGGCATCATGTCGCAGGAAGGCGTTGCCTTCGGCAAGCAGTTCGAGGACTTCCTGCGCCACCTGCGCATCCGCCTGCATTTCCTGGCCGGCCGGCGCGAGGATCGGCTGCTGTTCGACTATCAGGAACGCCTGGCCAATCGCTACGGTTTCGTCGACAACGAAACCAAGCGCGCCTCCGAACAGCTGATGCAGTCCTATTACCGGAATGCCAAGGGTCTGACGCTACTCAACACCATCGTCCTACAGAACATGGGTGCCGCGCTGGCCCCCGAGAACCTGCAACGTCCGCAGCCCTTCGACGAGCACTTCCAGATCGTCGGCAACCTGCTCGACGTCTGCGACGAACGCCTGTTCGAACGCCAGCCGGGGCTGATTTTCGACGCCTTCCTGATCATGCAGGAAAACCCGGAACTGCAGGGCATGACCGCACCGACCCTGCGTGCCATCTGGGTCGCCCGCGACCGCATCGACGACGCCTTCCGCGCCGATCCGGCCAACCGCGCCATGTTCCTCAAGCTGATCCAGAGCGAACGCGGCGTGGTCCACGAATTCCGGCGCATGAACCAGCTCGACATCCTCGGCGCCTACCTGCCGAACTTCGGGCGCATCGTCGGCCAGATGCAGCACGACCTGTTCCACGTCTATACCGTCGATCAGCACATCCTGCAGGTTTTGCGCAACCTGCGCCGGTTCACGATGAGCGAGTTCGCCCACGAGTACCCGCAGTGCTCGCGCATCATCAACGAATTCGAACGCCCCTGGCTGCTCTACATCGCCGCCCTCTTCCACGACATCGCCAAGGGCCGTGGCGGCGACCATTCGATCAAGGGCACCGTCGATGCCCGGGAATTCTGCGAGAACCACGGGCTGTCGAAGGACGATACCGAACTCGTCGTCTGGCTGGTCCGCCAGCATCTGGTCATGGCGCAGATCGCCCAGAAGGAAGACCTCAGCGACCCCGAGGTGATCGGCAACTTTGCCGGACTGGTCGGCGACGTCCGCCATCTTCAGGCACTCTACCTGCTCACCCACGCCGACATCCGCGGCACCAGCCCCAAGGTCTGGAACCAGTGGAAAGGCAAGCTGCTCGCCGATCTTTACCAACAGACGCTGCACTTCCTGGCACAGGAAGAAGCCCCGGTCGCCCACGGCATCATCGCCGAACGCCAGGCCGAGGCGATGCGCCTGCTGCGCTTCTTCGCGCTCTCCGACACCGTTCACGAACGCCTGTGGAAGCAGCTCGACACCGTCTATTTCCTGCGCCATTCGGCCGAGGAAATTGCCTGGCATACGCGCTCGCTGCACTACCGCATCTACAACAACCAGCCGGTGGTCCGCGCCCGTCTGTGGCAGGAAGGCGTCGGCCTCCAGGTGATGGTGTACACCCAGGACCAGCCCGACCTGTTCGCCCGCCTGGTCGGCTTCTTCGCCCGCGCCGGCTACAGCATCGTCGATGCCAAGATCCACACCACCGCCCACGGCTACGCACTGGACAGCTTCATTCTGCTCGACGTGGAAAAGCGCGACCACAACCGGGAAATGCTCGCCTACATCGAGCACGAGCTCGAAGACCGCCTGCTCCGCCAGCTGCCGCCGGAAGTCCCGTCAGCCGGTCGCCTGTCGCGCCAGGTCAAGCACTTCCCGATCAAGCCCGAGGTCAGCATCCGCGGCGACGAAAAGGGGACGCACTTCGTGCTCAACCTGACCGCCGCCGACCGTCCCGGCCTGCTCTACACCATCGCCAAGACGCTGGCCGAACACGGTGCCGAACTGCACACCGCCAAGATCGCCACCCTCGGCGAACGCGCCGAAGACGTTTTCCTGATCAGCGGCGGCGACCTGCGCGACACCAACCAGCGCATCCGCCTGGAAACCGAGCTGATCGAGCGGATGAAGGTCTGAGGCCGCGCCTCAGACCGACATGCCCATCGGCGGACAGGCCGCCTCGCAACCGACCACGCGCTCGATGATGCTACGCACGCGGCCCATGGCCTCCTGCAGCACCTGCTCCAGGCTTTCGAAACGGATGCCGTTGCTGCTGCTGCCGCGCCCGGCCCCATGATTGGCAACCACGCTGATGGCCGCATACGGCAGGCCGAGCTCGCGCGCCAGCACAGCCTCCGGCATGCCGGTCATGCCGACGATGTCGGCCCCGTCGCGCTCCAGGCGATTGATTTCCGCCGCCGTTTCCAGGCGCGGCCCCTGGGTTGCCGCGTACACCGCGCCCTGCTTGATCTCGATACCCAGTGCCGCAGCAGCTTCGACGATGCGTTGCGACAGCGGCGCATCGTAGGGATCGGTGAAATCGACATGGGTCACCGGCGAACCGACGCCGTCGAAGAAAGTCGACTTGCGGCCCCAGGTGTAATCGATGATCTGGTCGGGGACAACGATATCGCCCGGGTGCAGGTCGGCGCGGATGCTGCCGACCGAGGCCACCGAGATGATGCCGCTCACCTGATGGTGATGCAGGGCCCACAGGTTGGCGCGGTAATTGACCATATGCGGCGGAATGCTGTGGCCGTAGCCGTGCCGCGGCAGGAAGACTGCCGGGCGGCCGCAGATCTGGCCGAAGACCAGGGCGCCGGAAGGTTCGCCAAAGGGCGTGCGCACCACTTCGCGATGGGAAACGTCGAGATTGGACAGGGTCGTCAGACCGCTGCCGCCGATGATAGCCAGCATGTCATGTACTCCGGATCGCCAGCAGGGAAGCCAGCGTAGGCACCACGTGCTTGAGTGCAGGGTGCGGTTTGGCAAGCTGGGCGACATTGCCGCCCAGCTTGCGATAAATGGCGTTGTTGCGGTTGGCCGAAAACGGCAGACCGCTGAACGTGCGTTCGAGATGATAGCGGACCAGCGTATCGCGACCGATGTCCTTGGCCTGCCAGGGGATCGCCGTACGATCGACGATGTGCAGGGCACGCACAGCAGGCAGACCGGCCGCCAGTTCGGCAACCGCGCGATGCAGGCGTTCGCGATAGGCGGCAACGGCCTGTCCGCCATCGCTGGCGCTGGCACCGGTGATTTCGGCGGGCGCGCCCATCAGCCAGCAGACCACGCAATCCGGCGCAAAGGCCTCGATGGCGGCACGCTGCGCGGCGTCGAGCGCCTCGACATCCGCCTGCAACAGCGTGGCCGCATCGCCCACCCGTTGCCGGGTCAGTGCCAGGCATTCCGGCAAGGTATCGATGGCCAGCACCGCCAGTCCGCGCGCAACCAGTGCCTGCGTGGCAAACCCCACGCCGCAGCCGATTTCGAGCACGCGAGAACCGGGCACCAGCCCGGCCATCCAGTCGTAATCCCCTTGACGGGCGTAAGTCAGCCCCTCGTCTTCCCAGTAAGCGATGAATTCGGCGACGGTACGCCCGCTCATGCCCCTTCCTTCTTGGCATGGATCGCCGGCAGGTTGCGCCAGGCGCCGCCCGCATCCATGCCGAAACCGAAGACGAAGCGATCAGGCACGGTCAGGCCGACGAAATCGGCCGCCAGCGGCTTCTGCTTGCCGTTTTCCTTGTTGGCGAAGACCGCCGTCAGCACTTCGGCCGCGCCGAGGCGCAGCAGGCTTTCCTTGACCGCGGCCAGAGTCACGCCTTCGTCGAGGATGTCGTCGACGACCAGCACGCTGCGCCCCTTGACCGGCGCCCACGGCGCACTGCGCCAGGAAATCTTGCCACCCTGGGTTTCCGGCCCGTAGCGGGTGGCGTGCAGGTAATCGAAGTCGAGCGGAAAATCCAGACGGGTCAGCAGCTGGCCGCAAAACACCACGCCACCCGTCATCACGCACAGCACCAGTGGATACTTGTCGGCCAGCCGGGCGCGGATGTCCGCGGCGACCCGATCGACCGCCGCCTGGACGGTCTGCGCATCGTGAATGATCTCCGCATCGGCCAGCATGGCTTGCGCTTTCTGGATATCCATCATGCCTCCCTGTTCTTGTTCAGATAAGCCGTGAAATCGCCCCCGACTTCCGGGTGGCGCTGGCCGAACACCACGGTCGCCTGCAGGTAACCGAGTTTCGAACCGCAATCGTAGCGCACGCCGTCATAGCGGTGGGCCAATACCTGTTCTTCCGAAAGCAGCGAGGCGATGCCGTCGGTCAGTTGAATCTCGCCGCCAGCACCCGGCTTGATCTTTTCCAGGTGCTCGAAAATGCGCGGCGTCAGGATGTAACGGCCGACCACCGCCAGCGTTGACGGCGCCTCCTCCGGCTTGGGTTTCTCGACGATGGCGTTGACCTGTTCCAGACGATCGGCCACCTTGCGCGCATCGACGATACCGTAACTGCGCGTGTCGGCGCGCGGCACATCCTGAACACCCAGCACCGAGCAGCGGTAGTAGTCATAGACATCCGACATCTGCTTCATCACCGGCGTATCGCCGTCGAGCAGATCGTCGGCCAGAAGAACCGCAAACGGTTCGTCGCCGATCACCGGCTTGGCGCACAGCACGGCGTGACCGAGGCCGAGCGCCTCCTGCTGGCGGATGTAGATGCAGTTGATGTCGCGCGGAATCATGTTGCGGACGAATTCGAGCATTTCCGTCTTGCCGCGCGACTCCAGTTCCGATTCCAGTTCGTAGGCCTTGTCGAAATGATCCTCGATCGCCCGCTTGGAGCGGCCGGTGACGAAGATCATGTCGGTAATGCCGGCCGCCACGGCCTCCTCGACCGCGTACTGGATCAGTGGCTTGTCCACGATGGGCAGCATTTCCTTGGGGCTGGCCTTGGTCGCCGGCAGGAAACGCGTCCCCATGCCGGCGACGGGGAATACCGCCTTTCTGACTTTCTTCATCCTGTTTCTCCCTGATTCAACAATTCCAGCAAGCCTGCCTCGTCAAGCACGGCAACGCCCAGTTCGCGCGCCTTGTCGAGCTTGCTGCCGGCTTCCTCGCCGGCGACCACGTAGTCGGTCTTCTTCGATACCGAGCCGGCCACCTTGCCGCCGGCCGCTTCGATCATCGCCTTGGCGTCGTCGCGTTTCAGGGTCGGCAGCGTACCGGTCAGCACCAAGGTTTTGCCGGCCAGCGGTGCCGGTCCGGCAAGCACTGCGCCTTGCGGCATGGCGGCCAGCAGTTCTTCGCGACGGCGGGCCACACCGGCCAGCAGACCGCGTCGGCCCGACTGGTTCAGCCACTCAAACAAGGCGCTGATCACGTCACCGGGCAAACCGGCCACCGATAACGCCGCCGCATCGATGCTGCCATCGGCGAGCGCGCCGCCGTCGGCCACAGCCGCCAGTTGGGCAGCGCGCTTGGCGGTCAGTTTCGGCACGGCCAGCACCGCGTAGATCTCGGCCCAGGCCAGACGTTCGGCCAGGCCGGGATGTGGCGGATGTTCATCACTGGGCGCGACGCCGGCAGCGAGCAAGGCATCGACTGCGTCGAGGTTGCGTTGCTCGGCAAAGAAATCGGCGATGGCTGCCGCCACCGTCGCGCCAATGTCGGGCAGCACGGCAAGCAGCGGCGCCGGCGCGCGGCGCACCCGGTCCAGGCTGCCCAGCCAGTCGGCCAGCGTCTTGGCAGTGGTCTCGCCGACGTGACGAATGCCTAGCGCGAACAGCAGTCGGGCGAGTTTCGGCGTCTTGCTGGCTTCGATACCCGCAAGCAGGTTCTCGGCCCAGCGCGTCGGCGTCTGGCCGGCCTTGACCGTTTCCGGCACCGTACCGTCCTTTTCGTCGGCGCGCCGCTTCATTTCCAGCAGGTCGGCCAGCGTCAGCTTGTACAGGTCGGCAACACCGTGAATGTAGTCGAATTCGACCAGGCGCTCGACGTAGCGGTCGCCCAGGCCTTCGATATCCATCATCCGGCGACCGGCGAAATGCAGGATCGCCTGGATGCGCTGGGCGCTGCACGAGAAACCACCGGAACAGCGGGTCACCGCCTCGCCCGGCTCGCGGACCGTGTGCGCCCCGCACACCGGGCAGGCAGCGGGCATCACGAACGGCCGGGCAGCGACCGGCCGGCGCTCGGCGATGACACCGACGACTTCCGGGATGACATCGCCGGCGCGGCGCACGATCACCGTGTCGCCAACGCAGATGCCGCCCTTGCGCTCGACCTCGTCGGCGTTGTGCAAGGTTGCATTGGTCACCGTCACCCCGCCGACAAACACCGGCTTCAGGCGTGCCACCGGCGTCAGCGCGCCGGTGCGGCCGACCTGGATGTCGATGGCCTCGACCACGGTCGATGCTTCCTGCGGCGGATACTTGTGCGCCACCGCCCAGCGCGGCTCGCGCGAGCGGAAACCGAGGCGGCGCTGCAGTTCCAGGTCATTGACCTTGTACACCACGCCGTCGATGTCGAACGGCAGGCTGTCGCGCAATTCGGCGATGCGCCGGTGAAAACCGGCCAGCGCCTCGCCGCCCGCCAACACCGCACGATGTTCGCACACCGGCAGACCGAAGGCAGCCAGCGCATCGAGCAGACCGCCATGCGTTGGCGGCGGCTGCCAGCCGTCTACCGCACCGATGCCGTAGGCGAAGAACTTCAGCGGCCGGCTCGCGGCGATCGCCGGATCGAGCTGGCGAACGCTGCCCGCAGCGGCGTTGCGCGGATTGACCAGGGTCTTTTCGCCACGCGCCGCAGCGGCGGCGTTATAGGCGTCCAGATCGCCGCGGCACATGTACACCTCGCCGCGAACCTCCAGCAATGGTGGCGCTTCGCCGCGCAAGCGCAGCGGAATCTGACCGATGGTGCGCAAGTTCTGGGTCACGTCCTCGCCGGTCGTGCCGTCGCCGCGCGTTGCACCGCGCACCAGCACGCCGTTTTCGTAACGCAGGCTGACGGCCAGGCCGTCGAATTTCAGTTCGGCCGCGTAATCGACGGCCGGCGCGCCCTCGCCCAGTTCCAGCTCACGCCGGATGCGGGCATCGAAATTGAGCGCGCCGCTGGATTCGGTATCGGTCTCGGTCTGGATCGACAGCATGGCCACGTCGTGCACCACCGGCGCGAACTGCGCCAGCGGCTTGCCGCCGACGCGCAGGGTCGGCGAATCGGCCGTCGCCAGCGTCGGATGCTCGGTTTCCAGTGCCTGCAATTCGCGGAACAGCGCGTCGTAATCGGCATCCGGAATGGTCGGTGCGTCGAGGACGTAATACGCGTGGTTGTGACGTTCCAGTTCGGCGCGCAGCCAGGCTGCGCGCGCGACGACTTCCGGTGCCGGCATCACGAGAACAGGCGCAGGGCTTGTGGCGAACCGGCCGGCAGGCCAAAGGACTGCATGGTGGCCTGCGGCTTGCCAATGAACTCGCGGCGGATGTGCTCGAGCTGGGCGTCGCCCAAAGGCTGGCGGTTGTCATCGACCAGCGTGCCCTGCAGCGTCTCGGCAAAGCGGCGGGCCTGTTCGACCATCTGCTGGAACACCCGCTCGCCGTGATCGACGCGCGGCACGTCGAGCAGGAAAGTCAGGCCGTGCGTGGTCATGGTGCGCAGGGTATCGGCGGCGAAACCGGCGCTTTCGTAATTCTGCAGGCTGAACTGGGCACGTCCGTCGTCATCGTGACGGGTGAACATGCCGTCGAGGCCGAGCACCATGCCGGCAGCTTCCGCCAGGGCGCGAATCTTGGTCCCCGGGAAAGGCTGGCCGCGGCTGACCAGGTTGAGGCCGATTTCCAGATCGACGGCGGCGCAGAAGCGGTCGATTTCCGCCGCCTGGTCGAGCACCCGGCTCGTCGGCATGTCGGCCACCGCCATCAGTTCGTCGGCCAGCGCCTGCATGGCACCGGTGAATACCGCCAGGTCGCCGTCGGACACAGGCCCCAGGCGGTTAACCAGTTGCAGGCCGACGCGCAGGCGACGCACCGGAATTTCGTTATCGGAACGCAAACGTATCCACTCGCGGGCGCGTTCGTTGTAGGCGACGAAATGCACCGGCCGGGACACCCGCTGCAGCACGTCGCGCTGCGATTGCAGTATCTGGCGCGACGAAACCGGCTCGACCAGTTCCATCGAGACGATGAATTCGAGGCGCGGATCGAGCAATTCGGCGGGTACTGGCTCGGGTGCCGGGGCTTCTTCGAACGCAGCAAAAACCGGCGGTGCAACGACCGGTTCGCGCAGCGGTGGCGGCACGACCGGTGCTTCGACGACTGGCACTTCGATCACCGGCTCGGCGACCGGTTCGGGAACCGGCTCGACGACGGGCTCGGGCATCGACACCTCGGGCACTTCCGGCACCGACGTCTCAACCGTCGGCGGCAGATCCCAGGGCGGGATGTCTTCGGGTTCGGCCGGAACAGGGGCCGCGTTCGTCGCGTACCGGGATTCGTCTTCGTCGACCGGCGGCGCAAAAACCGGCTCGACCCGTTCACTCTCCGTCACCGCCGCGGCCGGCCTGGCCGCAGGTTTGAGCAGGACATCGTCGTGCTCGGGGCGAAGGACCGATTCGGCCACCTTGCGATGCCTGTATTCCTGCCATTTGTTGTACGCCACGACGCCCGCAACGGCGAGTCCGCCCAGCCCGATCAGTCCGTATTGAAGTTCAGTCACGCATCCCTCATCTTCAAGGCTTCTTCGATATCCACTTCCACCACGCGCGAGACGCCGCTTTCCTGCATGGTGACGCCGACCAGTTGTTCGGCCATTTCCATCGCGATTTTATTATGGGAAATGAACAGGAATTGTGTTGCCCCCGACATTTTCTTGACCATACCGCAGAAACGCTCGGTATTCGTGTCGTCCAGCGGCGCATCGACCTCGTCGAGCAGGCAGAACGGCGCCGGGTTCAACTGGAACATAGAGAACACCAGCGCAATCGCCGTCAGCGCCTTTTCGCCGCCGGAAAGCAGGTGAATGGTCGAGTTCTTCTTGCCCGGCGGCTGGGCGATGACCTGCACGCCGGCGTCGAGGATTTCCTCGCCGGTCATCACCAGTTCGGCGCGACCACCGCCGAACAGCTCCGGGAACAGCTTGCCGAAATGGCTGTTGACCGTATCGAAAGTGTTCTTCAGCAGGTCGCGCGTTTCGCGGTCGATGCGGCGGATGGCGTTTTCCAGGGTTTCCATCGCCTCGTTGAGGTCGGCCGCCTGCATGTCGAGGTAACCCTTGCGCTCGGTTGCCGTTTCCAGTTCCTGCAGCGCCGCCAGGTTGACTGCGCCCAGTTCGGCGATGGCGTTACCCAGGCGGGTGATTTCGCCCTGCAGCGATGACGGCCGCGCCTCGCCCAACAAAGGCAACAAGGCCGCCTCGTCGGCACCGGCTTCGAGCAACTGCATGGCAAACTGCTCGGCGTTGAGCGCCGCCGCCTGCTCCTTCAACTTGAGATCGCCGATCCGGGTACGCAGCGGCTCCAGCCCCTGCTCGATCTTCATGCGCTGCTCTTCGAGCGCGCGCAGGGCGTTGGTCGCCGCTTCCAGCGCATCGCGCTTGCCAGCCAGCGCCTGCTCGGCGGCAACGCGGGCGGCCAGCGCCTGCTGCAACTGTTCTTCCATGACATCGGCCGGCGCCGCCTCGACCTGGTCGGCACAGGCGGCACGGTCGCGTTCGATGCGCGTCAGTTCGCGCTGCGCCAGCGCCTGCTGGGCAAAGATGTCCTGCAGCTTGCCGTCGGCCTCGCGCGCCGAGAACTGAGCCTCGCGCAGTGCCCGGTCAAGGTCGGCATTGCGCTCGCGTTCGGCGCGCACGGCACGTTCGCATTCATCCAGACGCGACTGCGCACCGGCAACCAGCACGCGGATGCGGCTCAAACCTTCGCGGATTTCCTCGATCCGTTCGTCGGCAGCCATTTCGCGCTCGCGCTCGCCCTCTTCTTCCTCGGCCAGTTCGGCGAGCTGTTCGGCGATGCGTTCCTTCTGCTCGTTGTAACGGGCCAGCGCCTGGCTCAGCTTGAGCACTTCCAGTTGCACGTGATGCACGCGCTGCTGGCGGTCGGTGACGTACTGGCGCGTCTCGTCGATTTCTTCCTGCTTGTCGGCGTACTGCTCGTCGAACATTTCCGACTGTTCGCGCAGGCTTTCGCTTTTTTCCTCGGCCAGCGCGATGCCCTCGGCCAGCGCCTCGATCTCGCGCTGGCGTTCGAGCAGGCCGTGCTCGCCCTGATCCGGCGCGAAGAAGGTCAGGCTGCTGCGGGTCAGCAGATCGCCGCCCCGGGTGACGACGGCACCGGCCGGCGCCAGCGATTCGCGCAAGGCCAGTGCCTCGGCCAGGGTTTCTGCGGCGAGCACCCCGCCCAGCCAGTCGGCCAGTGCGCTGCGCACCCGTGCATCGTCGCAGCGCACGCGGGCGAGCAGGCTGTCCGGTGCGACGGCATCAGTTCCTGCACCGCCCAGCATGACCGCCAGGCGACCGTCCGGCCGGTCATGCTGCCACTCGGCAATACGCGCCGGATCGTCGCAGGCAATCGCCGACAGGCGCTCGCGCAACACCGCTTCGACCGCCTCTTCCCAGCCGGCCTCGACATGGATCTGCTGCCACAATGCCGGTGCCTCGGCCAGGCCGTGGCGCTGCAGCCATTCGGGCAACTTGCCGCTACCCGCCGTCTTCGCCTGCATCTGTTCGAGCGCCGCCCGGCGTGCCTGACCGGCCGCCAGCTCGCGCTCCAGCCGCTGCAGTTCGCCCTGCACGGCCTTGCGCCTGGCTTCGAGTTGCGGCATTTCCTCCTGCAACTGCTGCAGGTGCTCCTGGTCGCCGGCGAGTTCCTCGCGCAGCAATTCCAGTTCTTCTTCCTTCTCGGCCAGCGCCAGTTCGTCGGGCGCCTCGCCGAAGGTCTCGTCGCGCAGGCGTTCGCGGCGCTGGATAATGGCCTGCAGCGAACGCTGGGCATGCGCCTTGTGGGTCTGCTCGACTTCCAGCTTCTGCTCGCCGTTGGTCGTGCGTGTCTTCAGCCGCTGCAGTTCTTCCAGCGCCTGCGCATGATCTTCCTCGACCTGCGGCGCCAGGTTCATCTGCGCATGCAGGCGTTCCTCGGCTTCCTCGACACGCAAGCGGGTAATTTCCTGCGTTTCTTCCCAGCTTTCCCGATCGACGGCGAGCTTCTCGGCCGTCTGCGTCCAGTGCGCCAGTTCGTCTTCCAGTTGCACCAGCCGGGCTTCAAGCTGGCTGCGCGATTCGCGACGATGGCGGATTTCCGCTTCCAGCCGCGCGACTTCGGCATTGGCCGCGTACATCTCGCTCTGCGCGTTGTGCAGGGCGTCACCGGCAGCGAAATGGGCTTCGCGGGTTTCCTCGGCACGCGCCTCGGTTTCGCGCAGCGCGGCGCTCTGCGCTTCGAGTTCGGTCGTCGTCCGCTCGACATCGAGCGCCAGGCGCTGGCGCTCGGCCTCGGCTTCGCGCTTTTTCAACAGCCACAAAAGTTGCTGTTTCTGGACCAGTTGCTCGTTGAGCGCGTGATAGCGGCGGGCAACCTCGGCCTGCGACGCCAGGCGTTCGATCTGGTGGCCGAGTTCCTCGCGAATGTCCTCGACGCGCAGCAGGTTCTCGCGGGTGTCTTCAAGACGCCCCTGGGTTTCCTTGCGCCGCTCCTTGTAGCGGGTGACGCCGGCCGCTTCTTCGAGGAAGACGCGCAGGTCGTCGGGGCGCGCCTCGATGATGCGCGAGATCATGCCCTGGCCGATGATCGCGTAGGCACGCGGCCCCAGCCCGGTTCCCAGGAAGAGATCGGTGATGTCCTTGCGCCGGACCTTCAGGTTGTTGATGAAGTAATCCGACTGCCCCTGCCGGGTCAGCACGCGCTTGACCGACAGTTCGGCGTACTGCGACCACTGGCCCATGGCCCGACCGAGCGAGTTGTCGAAAATCAGTTCGACGGAGGCGCGCGACACCGGCTTCCTGTTGGTCGAGCCGTTGAAGATCACGTCCATCATCGACTCGCCACGCAATTCCGAGGCTTTCGACTCACCCAGCACCCAGCGCACGGCGTCCATGATGTTCGACTTGCCGCAGCCGTTCGGCCCGACGACACCGACCAGTTGCCCGGGCAGGGACACCGTGGTCGGATCGACGAAGGACTTGAAGCCGGCGAGTTTGAGTTTGGTCAGGCGCATGCGCGGTCATAGGCGGGACGACATGCCCGCCACATTGGGGGCCGTATGATAGCATCGTCGCCGCGCTGGCCCTTGCCTGCCGCCCACCCCGTTTTCAGGAACCGGCCGCTTCTTCTGCTGCCAACTTCTCTCCGTAACGTTCGGAAATGAGATTTTCGACGCCCCGGGTCAGTTCATGCCCGGCCAGACGCTGACCGAGACCGCGCACCGCCGTCATGAATTCGCTTTCGTCGAACCCCGCTGCCGTGGCCATCGTCAGCCACCAGGAACGCTGCGGGGAGACGATGACTTCCGGCATTTCCAGACCGGATGCTGCCCAGCGTTCCCGCCAGACAGGCGATACCGATTGCGCATTGAGGTCGATGGCCTTGGTCTCGTCCGCTGCCACGGGCTCGGTCACCGGCAGCAAATCGGGATTTTCACGGCCAAGGCGGCCCATCGCGTTACTGATATCGAACTCCCGCTGCACATCGGCTTCGTTCATCGGCGATTTCCAGCCCAAGATCTGCACCCGCATGCTCAGATTCATCAGTAGATTGAAACGGGCTGACTGTTCGGTGTTCATGTTGGCATACCCATCGGCGGACAAGCTGCGCATTTCCTCGCGAAAGCCGTCCAGCAAGGCCTGGTTCTCTGGCAACAGCGGCAATCCCAGGGGTCCTTCTCCGCCCAGAGCGCCCTGGGCCTTGTTGGCCGCCAGGCGACTCATGGCCTCATCGATCACATCCGCGGGGAAATCCTTGGTGAACCACTTGGTGACCGCCTGCGGCAACGGTATGCCGGTCGTTTTTGCCGCTGCCTCGCTTTTCAATGCATCGCGGGCTGCCGACGAGATGCTTACGCTGTCGGCAGCGTTCGTTGGCGACACCGACGCCGGCCCGGCCGTCGCTATACGCTGCGCTGTCTGGCTGCGAAAAAACTCGGCACTTCCCTGAACACGTGAGATCGAAAACATGGACCAACTCCGCAACATGCAATGGTGATGTTTGCACTGAGCAAGTGACATGCCATACGCAAAAACAAATACCGGAAAGGCTAGGTGCGCCTCGCTATCCGGGCTTGTGATAGCATCCCCGACATCACAGCCCTTACCGGAGCCTGCCCATGAATCCGGACGACATTTTCCTGGCCCGCGCCGTCGAACTTGCCCGTCAAGGCAGCGAACGGGGCGACGGCGGTCCGTTTGGCGCGGTCATCGTGCACGACGGCAGGATCGTGGCCGAAGCCTGGAACCGGGTCGTTGCCTGCAAAGACCCGACCGCCCACGCCGAAGTCGCCGCGATCCGCAGTGCCAGCGCCGCGCTTGACCGCTTCCATCTCACCGGCTGTACCCTCTACGCCTCCAGCGAACCCTGCCCGATGTGTCTGGCCGCTGCCTACTGGGCGCGCATCGAGCGCATCGTCTTCGCCAACAGCCGTGCCGAAGCTGCCGCCATCGGCTTTTGCGACGACTGGCTCTACGACGAACTGCAACTGCCGGTCAGCGCACGCCGCATTCCCATGGAACACCGCCCGCTGCCGGGGGCGATCGAGACCATGCAGACCTGGGCTTGTTGCCCGCAACGTGTTCCTTATTGAGAACCGGACGCAAAGCCCGCGCCTTTTTCGGCGATAATCCGGTTTTACCCGATGCCTGATTGCTGCAACGTGAATCCCCATCTCGCCCAACTCCAGCCCTACCCCTTCGAAAAGCTGCGCGCGCTGTTCGCCGGCGTCACTCCCAACCCGCAACACAAGGAAATCAAGCTGTCCATCGGCGAGCCGCAACATGCGACGCCGCAGTTCATCATGGACGCGCTGCACGCCAACCTGCTCGGCCTGGCCAACTATCCGACGACCCAGGGCATTCCGGCGCTACGGCACGCAATCCACGACTGGTGCAACCGTCGTTACGGCATCGCCGTTGATCCGGAAACCGAAATCCTGCCGGTCAACGGTTCGCGCGAAGCACTGTTCTCCTTCGCCCAGACGGTCATCGATCCGACCCGCGCCGGCGGCACGCCCATCGTCGTCAGCCCCAACCCGTTCTACCAGATCTACGAAGGCGCGGCCTACCTGGCCGGCGCCGAGCCGCGCTTCCTGAACAACCTGCCGGACAACGGCTTCGCCTTCGACTACGGCCAGCTCTCCGACGCCGAATGGGCGCGCGTGCAACTGTTCTACGTCTGCTCGCCGGGCAACCCGACCGGCAAGGTGCTGTCGCTGGCCGACTGGAAGACGCTGTTCGAACTGTCCGACAAGTACGGCTTCATCATCGCCTCCGACGAGTGTTACTCGGAAATCTACTTCGACGAAGCCAACCCGCCGATCGGCGGCCTCCAGGCTGCACACTTGCTCGGCCGCAGCTTTGACCGCCTGGTGATGTTCTCCAGCCTGTCAAAGCGCTCCAACGTGCCGGGCATGCGTTCCGGTTTCGTTGCCGGCGACGCGAAGATCCTGAAGAAATTCCTGCTCTACCGCACCTACCACGGCTGCGCCATGGCGCCCCCGATCCAGGCAGCCTCGGTCGTTGCCTGGAACGACGAGGCGCACGTGCTCGATAACCGCGACCAGTACCGCGAAAAATTTGCCGCCTGCACGCCGCTGATCGGCGAAGTACTCGGCACCGGCATGCCCGACGCCAGCTTCTACCTGTGGGCGAAGACTCCGGTCGCCGATACCGAGTTCGCCCGTGGGCTGCTCGAACACTATAATGTCGTGGCCTTGCCCGGCAGCTTCCTTGCCCGCGAATCGCAGGGCGTCAATCCGGGCGCCAATTTCATCCGCATCGCACTGGTCGCCGGGCTCGACGAATGCCTGGAAGCCAGCCGCCGCATCCGTGAATTCACCCAACAACTTTGAGAGAGAAAAACACATGAGCCATCCGCTGCAAGCCACCATCGACGAACTCTGGGAAAAGCGCACCGAACTGACGACCCAATCCGCCGACGCGATCAAGATCATCGAATCGGTGATCGCCGACCTCGACGCCGGCAAGCTGCGCATCGCCGAGAAGGTCAATGGCGAATGGATCGTCAACCAGTGGGCCAAGAAGGCCGTGCTGCTGTCCTTCCGCACCCGCGACAACCGCGTCCAGAAGGCCGGCGACATCAACTTCTACGACAAGGTCGACACCAAGTTCCAGGGCTGGACCGAAGAACAGTTCAAGGCCGGCGGCTTCCGCGTCGTGCCGGGCGCCTTCGCGCGCAAGGGCGCCTTCATCGCCAAGAACGCCGTGCTCATGCCGTCCTACGTGAACATCGGCGCCTACGTCGATGAAGGCACCATGGTCGACACCTGGGCTACCGTCGGTTCCTGCGCGCAGATCGGCAAGAACGTGCACCTCTCCGGCGGCGTCGGCATCGGCGGCGTGCTCGAACCGATCCAGGCCGGCCCGGTGATCATCGAAGACAACTGCTTCATCGGCGCCCGTTCGGAAGTCGTCGAAGGCGTCATCGTCGGCGAGAACTCGGTGATCTCGATGGGCGTGTACATCGGCCAGAGCACCCCGATCTACGATCGCGAAACCGGCGAGATCACTTACGGCAAGATCCCCCCGGGCTCGGTCGTGATCTCCGGCTCGCTGCCCAAGGACGGTGGCAAGTACAGCCTCTACGCCGCCATCATCGTCAAGAAGGTCGACGCGCAAACCCGCTCGAAGACCAGCATCAACGAACTGCTGCGCGCCTAACCCCCTCTCCGCGAAGGTCTTGCCATGATCCTCGACAAACTGTTCCAGTTGATGTCGGAAAAGCAGGCGTCGGACATCTTCATTTCCGCCGGCACGCCGATCCACATCAAGATCCAGGGCACCACCATGCCGGTGAATCAGCAGATCATGCTGCCCGACATGATCGAGAAGATCGCCTACGAACTGATGTCGCCGGATCAGGCCAAGACCTTCGAAGCCAACAACGAGATGAACCTCTCGTTCGGCGTGCCGCAAGTCGGCAACTTCCGGATCAACATCTTCCGCCAGCGCGGTTCGATCGGCATCGTCGTCCGCTTCATCCTCGGCAACATCCCGCCGCTCGACACGCTCGGCCTGCCGTCGCTGCTCGGCGAGCTGATCATGGAAAAACGGGGTTTGATCCTGATCGTCGGCGCCACCGGCTCGGGCAAATCGACGACCATCGCCTCGATGCTCGATTACCGCAATGCCACGCGCACCGGTCACATCCTGACCGTCGAAGACCCGATCGAATTCCTGTTCAAGCACAAGAAATCCATCGTCAACCAGCGCGAAATCGGCATGGACACGCACGACTGGGGCACCGCGTTGAAGAACGCGATGCGCCAGGCGCCCGACTGCATCCTGATCGGCGAAATCCGCGACCGCGACACCATGCAGGCGGCCATTTCCTACGCCCAGACCGGCCACCTGTGCCTGGCCACGCTGCACGCCAACAACTCCTACCACGCGCTCAACCGGATCATCAGCTTCTTCCCGCTGGAGAACCGGCCGGCGCTCTTCCTCGACCTGTCGGTGGCGCTGCGCGCCATCGTTTCCCAGCGCCTGGTCAAGAAGCCCGACGGCAAGCGCCTGCCGACCTGCGAAATCATGCTCAACACGCGCCACATCAGCGAACTGATCGAGCGCGGCGAAGTCCAGGGCATCAAGGACGCGATGGAGCAGACGCTGGCCCCGGGATCGCAGACCTTCGAGCAGGACCTGTTCAAGCTCTACCACGAAGGCACGATCACCCTCGACGAAGCCCTGGCCAACGCCGACTCGCCGACCAATCTGTCGTGGCTGATCAACAACTCCGAATTCAATTCCGGCAACGGCAAGGAAGAGAAGAAGCCCGACATCAGCCTGGAATTCGACAGCACCAACGAAGGCGGCGCCTCGTTCAAGGAATTCCAGCTCAGCCTCGCCGACGACGAAGACAATCCCTGATGACTGATACCACGCTCGACCTGGCACGCCAGATCATGGCCTGCCCGTCCGTCACGCCCGACGACGCGGGCTGCATGGACATCCTTGGCGCCCGTCTGGCCGCCATCGGCTTTTCGCTCGAATGGCTGGACCGCAACGGCACCCGCAACCTCTGGGCACGCCGCGGCACTGCCGCGCCGCTGTTCGTCTTCGCCGGCCACACCGACGTCGTCCCGACCGGCCCGCTGGAAAGATGGACCAGCCCGCCGTTCGCCCCGGAAATCCGTGACGGCAAGCTCTACGGCCGTGGCGCCGCCGACATGAAGACCGGCGTCGCTGCCTCGGTCACGGCGGTTGAAGCCTTTGTCGCCGCGCATCCGGACCACCCCGGCTCGCTCGCCTTCCTGCTCACCTCCGACGAGGAAGGCGACGCCAACGACGGCACCGTGGCCGTCACCGAAGTCCTGCAGGCGCGTGGCGAACATCTCGACTACTGCATCATCGGCGAACCGACCTCGGTCAACACGCTCGGCGACATGATCAAGAACGGTCGTCGCGGCTCGCTCTCCGGCGTACTCAACGTCAAGGGCATCCAGTGCCACATCGCCTACCCGGAAAAAGGCCGCAACCCGATCCACCAGGCCGCGCCGGCCATCGCCGAACTGGCGGCGACCGAGTGGGATCAGGGCAACGAATACTTCCCGCCGACCACCTGGCAGATTTCCAACATCCACGGCGGCACCGGTGCGACCAACGTCGTTCCCGGGCAGCTGGAAATCAAGTTCAATTTCCGTTTCTCCACCGCCAGCACCCCGGAAGGCCTGCAGCAGCGCCTGTGCGCCATCCTCGACCGGCACGGGCTGGAATACGAGATCAAATGGACGCTCGGCGCCCGCCCCTTCCTGACCGGTCGCGGCCCGCTGGCTGACGCGGCGGTCGAGGCGATCCGCAGCGTTTGCGGCATCGAAACCGAACTATCGACCACCGGCGGCACCTCCGACGGCCGCTTCATCGCGCCGATCTGCGGCCAGTTGCTGGAAATCGGCCCGTCCAACGCGACCAGCCACAAGATCGACGAATGCATCGCCGTCGACGCCCCCGCGCAACTCTCGGCGATCTACCGCCGCATCCTGGAAAAGATCCTGCTCGCATGACCGCCGCCGCAAAAACCGAACTGATCACCGTCCGCGACTTCATCCGCTACGCGGTCAGCCGCTTCAACGCCGCCCAGCTGTTCTTCGGCCACGGCAGCGACAACGCCTGGGACGAAGCGGTATATCTCACGCTGCACGCTTTACACCTGCCGCTCGACCGCCTCGAACCCTTCCTCGACGCCCGCCTGCTACCCGAAGAACGCACCCGCCTGCTCGACCTCTACAGCCGCCGCTGCCAGGACCGCCTGCCGGCCGCCTACCTGACCCACGAAGCTTGGCTCGGCGAAGACCGTTTCTACGTCGATGAGCGCGTCATCGTGCCGCGCTCCTTCATCGCCGAACTGCTCGACGAACAGCTGACGCCCTGGGTCGCCGACCCGTGGGCGGTCGAAAACGCGCTCGACCTGTGCACCGGCTCCGGCTGCCTGGCGATCAAGCTGGCGCTCAACTTCCCCAACGCCCAGGTCGATGCCGTCGACCTGTCGAAAGACGCGCTGGCCGTCGCCGAACGCAACATCGCCGACTACCACCTGGGCGAGCGCGTGCATCCGGTCCATTCCGACGCCTTCACGGCGCTGACCGGCCGCCGTTACGACCTGATCATCTCCAACCCGCCCTACGTCGATGCCGAATCCGTCGATGCGCTGCCGCCGGAATACCTGCACGAACCGGAAATGGCGCTCGGCTCGGGTGACGACGGCCTCGACTTCACGCGCATCATCCTCGCCGAAGCAAAGAAGCACCTGAGCGAAGACGGCATCCTCGTCGTCGAGATCGGCCACAACCGCGACGCCCTGGAAGCCGCCTACCCCGACCTGCCCTTCACCTGGCTCGACACGGCCGCCGGCGACGAATACGTGTTCATGCTCAACGCGGCCGATCTGCCGGACTAAGCGGAGATGAAAGGAGTCTGCTGATGCCAACTTGCTGGATCATTGCCGGTCCCAATGGCGCCGGCAAGACTACCTTTGCCTTGAAGTATCTCCCCTTGGTCGCAAAGTGCTCGCGATTTGTTAATGCCGATCTGATCGCAGCAGGCTTGTCACCACTGGCACCTGAGCAGGAATTGGTCAGTGCCAGTCGAATTTTCCTCAGCGAGATTGAACAGAACATTAGCGCTGGCTCAGACTTTGCCTTTGAAACCACGCTTTCCGGACGTAGCTATCTGAGGCTGATTCAACGCCTGCGAGCAACCGGATGGCAGGTGGAACTGATCTATCTCGCCTTACCCAATCTGGAAGTATCACGCCAGCGTGTCGCAGAACGAGTCGCTCACGGTGGGCATAGCATTCCTAGCAAAGCAATTGAGCGCCGTTTTTCGCGTAGCTTGAGCAACCTCTTCAACGAGTTTTCTGCTGCCGTGGATAACTGCCGCTGCTTTCTGAACGATGGACCCAGTCCGCAACTCGTTTTTGAACAACGCGGCGATTTCCGCTATATCGTTAACCAAGTGCTTTACCAACACCTACTCCAAGAGACCAAGCGATGACCATCGTTCCATCACAGCCTTCCGATCAAGCCAAGGCAATACTGGAATCGCTTCGCCAGGCGGTTCACGAAACGCTTGAACGCAAGCAACGTCTCGGTCAGTACGCAGTCATCTGGGAAGATGGCGAATTACGCCTCATCGGCGCAGAGTCCGATCACGCCGCCCCCAAGGCTATCGCCCACAGTAATCGCTGACCCTTGCCAGAAAAACTCTACGAACTCCCCAGCCCGTTCGAGATCGAGACCGGCACGGTCCTGATGCTTGAACCGGCCTGGGCGCGGGCCGGCGAATTGCGCGCCCAACTGCTCGACGAAAGCTATCCCAAGCCCTTCGTCATCGACGACGGCAAGTCGCGCTACCTCTACTTCAACGTCCGCCTGATGCAGAGCGAGATGGCGCTCAAGGCGCCGCACGATCTGGCGCTGCGCTACACGCAGAAGATGATGGGCTTCCTGCTCTTCCATCCGCGTCCCAAACGCATCGCGCTGATCGGCCTGGGCGGCGGCTCGATCGTCAAGTTCTGCCACCGCCGCCTGCCCGGCGTGCACATCACTGCCGTCGAACTCGACCCCGACGTGATCGCCCTGCGCGACGCCTTCTTTGTTCCTGCCGACGACGAACGCCTGCAGATCATCGAAGGCGACGGTGCCGCCTTCATCGAGCACACCGAAAAAGGTATCGACGCCCTGCTGGTCGATGCCTTCGACCGCACCGGCTTCGCCCCGGCGCTGGCCAACCGCGAGTTCTTTGAGAACGCTTACACCAAGCTCTCGGGCAACGGCGTGCTGGTGGTCAATCTGGCCGGCGACAAGGAAAGTTACGCCGGGCTGATCGGCGAGGCGATGCACGTCTTCGACGACCAGGTGATCGTCATTTCGGTGCCCGACGACGGCAACCACATCCTCTACGCGTTCAAGGAAAAGTACTTCGAACCGCGCTGGCGCTGGCTGCACAACCACGCCAAGGAACTGCGCGCCCGCCTCGGCCTCGACTTCCCGGCCTTCGCGCAGAAGATGGAACGCTCGGCCAAGCTCGGCTTCGCCCGGCGCGAGGCGATTCGCGGGCGCTGAAGCTTACGCCGGCTGCAGATTGCAGGAAAACCGGAACGCCGAAAACACCGGCGAATCGACATACTTCACCGCCTGCTCGTGCTCATCGCGGAAAGCCGCCTGGATTTCGACGATTTCCTCGCGACAAGCGATCAGGGCTTCGACGCAGCGCGGATCGAGCTTCCAGGTCGCCATCTTGCGCAGTGCGTCGAATGCCTCCTCGTTCGACCAGGCTTCCTTGTACGAGCGCTTGGAGGTCAATGCGTCGAACACGTCCGCCACGGCCACGATGCGCGCTTCGATCGGAATGTCCTCGCCGATCAGGCCGTAGGGATAGCCGCTACCGTCATAGTTCTCGTGGTGACACTCGGCGATATGGCAGACGAGGTCGGTATAGCCGAATTCCTCAAGGCCGAAGTTGCCGAGCATGGATTCGATCATCTCCCGCCCCTTGGTCGTATGCGTCTTCATCACTGCCATCTCGCCCTCGGTCAGTTTGCCGGGCTTGCGCAGGATTTCATCGGGAATGGCGATCTTGCCGATGTCGTGCATCGGCGCAAACCAGAACACCGCCTCGACGAACTCATCCTCCAGGCGATAATCCCGGGCCACCGCATTGGCGATCAATCGGGAGAATCTCGCCATACGCGCCAGATGCGCCCCGGTCTCCGGGTCCTTGTGCCCGGAAAAACAGGTTGCCGTCCGCAAAGCCCCCAGCAGCACCTGCACCTGCTTCAATTCCATGTTGACCAGCAGGGAAACCAGGCGGGCAATCATGTCCAGATACGGCAACGACGACTCGTCAAACACCCCGGCTTGGCGAGAGTTGAAGAAGACGAAGCCGCCCAACTGGCCGTTCTGATAAATCGGCACCGTATAGCTTGCCTGGTAGCCGTGGGTATTCAGTTTGCGCGCATGGGTTTTCCGGCTTCGCGCAAACACGGACATGTCGTTGATGACCCGGGGTTTGCCATCGAGCGAAATACGGTACAGGGATTTCGCATCCCGCAAACGGCACTGGTAATTGCCCAGCGGATTCTCGCCGTTCGTACTGTGGGCGAAGGTCTGCAACATGTCGTCCTGAGGGTCGTAGACCGCGATCCCGATGCGGTGAACGAATTCGCAACGCTGCCGCAACACGCGATGCAGGAAACCGATCTTCTCCGACATCGTCAGCTTTTCGTTCAGCCGGTTCAACAGATCCTGATGTTCGCACACCGAATTCTTCTTCATGGGCACCTCCGCTAGATGCCTGCACTGTAATTGGCCTGCATATCCTCGTCATCACCCGGCGGGGTGATATTCACCAAGCAGCAAAAATATATAATTCAATCGCTTACACAACCAGGACCGAGAAAAAGAAAAACACCATGGGCATCCACCATACGGGCAATGCAGAAATCGATCAGCAACACAGCATCCTCGAGAACATGGTCGAGCAGCTCGCCAGTTTCTGCAGTGAAAGCACGCCGCTGTCCCAGCCGGTTTGCGCCCATTGCCCACCGGGCCGCCAAACCGAATGCGGCAACAGCCTGGCCAGCCTGACCGGAGAACTCGCCGCCTTCCTGATCGGCCACGCGACCTACGAAGAAAAGATGATGGAACTGCTGCCCGACACCCCGGTGTGCCAGGCCCACATCAAGGCGCACAAGGCGGCCCATGAAGGCATTGCCCGGCAACTGAAGCGGCTGGCCCTGCAGGTGCAAAGCGAGCCGCCTTACGAAGCCAGCCTGTTCCTGCAAAAACTTACCGGTGAGTGGTTGGGCAATCACTCATCGTTGTTCGATAATCGTCTCGTTCGGCTGGGCAAGGCCGAAGCACCGGAAATCGATTTCGACGCCGAACTGGTGGTCATGCTCGATCAGCACGTCTTTCCCAATCGCCCAACCACCGGATCGCACGGCGAAGCTGCCGCGACGCAACGTCAGCGCGTCGAAATCGTCGGCCGCTTCGAATCGCTGACCGCCTCCCAACGCAAGGTGTTCTGGCTGGTCGTCAGCGGCCGGAAGAATGCCGAGATCGCCGAAGAACTGGGCATTTCCGTCAACACCGTCAAAACCCACCGCAGCGTGATCTTCCAGAAATTCGAAGTCAGCTCGGTCGTGGAATTGCTGCAGAAGACCGACATCCTGCGTCAGGCCAACGACAAGCAGCGGAAAGCGCCGCTCAGCCGCCGCTGATCTCGCCGAGGATCGCCCGCAGCAGGCGCCAGCAACATTCCACTGACGCCACCTCGACCCGCTCGCCGGGGGCGTGCGCACCGTGGATGGTCGGGCCGAAGGAGACGATGTCGAGGCCCGGGTATTGGGCGCCGATCAGCCCGCATTCGAGGCCGGCGTGGATCACCTGGACTGTCGAATCACCACCGAAATCGCGCTTGAACACCGCCTGGCAGGTTTGCAGCAGGGCCGAATCCGGGTTCGGCTGCCAGCCCGGATACTGGCCGGATTTTTCGGCAGCGGTGCCGGACAGCGCAAACAGGCTGACAATCTCGTCGGCCAGCGCGTCGGCCGCGCGGTCGACCAGCGAGCGGACCATGAAATTGGCGTAGCCGGCGTCCGGTGTCAGTTCGACGATACCGAGGTTGTTCGAGGTTTCGACCACGCCAGCCACCTGCCGGCTGAAACGCTTCACGCCATGCGGCGCGGCATGCAGCGACGCCAGCCAGGTGAATTGCTCGGCGCCGGCCATGACCGCATCCGCCGTCGCCGCTTGCGCGCTCAGGGCAATGCCGTCGTCCACACCGCGCAGCAGTTCGCGCAACGCCGCCTGCTGCTGCGCCAGCCAGGCATCCAGCCCATCGGCTTCGGGCAGCGCCAGCACGGCGAAGGCCTCGCGCGGCAGGGCGTTGCGCGCCGAGCCACCATGCAGCGACACCAACCGGTAAGGCATGACGCCGGCCAGGTCGTGCAGCACGCCGACCAGCAGCTTGATCGCGTTGCCGCGTTCCTCGTGGATATCGACGCCGGAATGCCCGCCGCGCAGCCCATTCAGCGCGATCCGGCGGACCGTCCAGCCGGCCGGCAGCGGTTCGGGCTCGCCGTCGCGGCGCACATCAACATCGAGCCCGCCGGCACAGCCAAGATAGAACTCGCCCCAGGCCTCGGTATCCAGGTTGAGCATCAGCGAGGCATCGAGCAAGCCCGGTTCGAGGCCGCGGGCGCCGCCCATGCCGGCTTCCTCGTCGATGGTCAGCAGGGCTTCCAGCGGCCCGTGGCGCAGCGTTTCGTCTTCCAGCGCTGCCAGGATCAGCGCCACGCCGATGCCGTTGTCGGCGCCCAGTGTCGTCTTCTCCGCAAGCAGCCAGCCATCGCGCAGCACCGGCTGGATCGCATCGCGGGAGAAATCGTGATCGCTGTCGGCATTCTTCTGGCAGACCATGTCCAGGTGCGCCTGCAGGACCACGGTCGGGGCATTTTCGCAACCGGGCGTCGCCGGCTTTTTCAGGATCAGGTTGCCGGCACCATCGACCCGCGCAGTCAGCGACCTTGCCCGCGCCCAGGCCAGCAATTTGTCGCGCAGTGCCGCCTCCTGCTTCGAGGCGCGCGGTGTCGCGCAGAGCAAGGCGAAATGGCGCCACACGGCAGCGGGATCGAGTCCGGCAATCAAATCGGCAGTCATGGTCTATCCGGCAGAAAAGGCGGCAGCTTACCGAAAGCCTGCGCCGACGTCATTCGCTCGGGCGTCGCCGCCCTTGCCCGCCGCCGGACGGCAGCGCACCAGCGCACCAAGCCATGGCCATGATCACCACCAGGGTCAGCGCATTCGCCGGAATCTGCAGGTTGAAATCGACCCAGCTATGAATGATCAGTGCCACCATCGCCATCAGGGAACCGAAGGCGATGCCGCGCGGCAGACTGGATCGGCGCCTGACCAGCACCCGCACCCCGGCGGCCAGCGTCAGCGCCACGAAAGCCCCGAGCAGGCCCAGCCCCGGCAGACCGAAATCGGCGGCAATCTCGACGTAATCGTTGTGCGCATGGTCGAAATACCCCTCGCGCGGCGTCCGGTAGCGCAGGTAAGTCCCGTAGAAACTCCCCGCCCCCGTGCCCAGCACCGGGAAATCCTGCACCATGTCCATCGCATGCCGGGCCGCGCTCAAGCGCAGTTCGACAGACTCCTCGCGCCCCTCGCCCTCAATGGTCATCGAGGTTTCCTGGACCCGGCTGACCACCTTCTCCAGGCCGACCCAGGTGCCGATCACCACCACGTCGATGATGATCAGGCTGGCAATCAGCGCCACCGCCTTCGGCGCTGTCTTGCGCGACAACAGGATATACACGAGACCGACCACGATCAGCGCGGCAAAGAAACCGCCGTTACCCATCCGCGAGCGCGTCAGCACCAGGGCAATGACCATGATCACCAGCATCAGGCGCAGCAGCATCTTCGGGCTGAGCATGAAATCGATGGCCCCGCGCATACGGCTGCGCCAGTGCCGACTGCCGCCGCCGTCGTTGCCCAGGCGGGCCAGCATCAGACCAATGCCCATCGACAGGCACAGCTCCATGTAACCCGCCATGTGGTTGTGATAAACAAAACTTCCCCGGACGCGGTCGTGAATCACCTCGGAGAAGAACAGCGTGTAATTGGCGCCGAACGAGAACAACAGTGCGCCGATGATCGCCTGGAACACCCCGCTGCCGACCAGCACCAGCGCCAGCAGGTCGAGCCGACGATGGCTGCGTACCGTCAGTAGCGCCACCACGAAAACCGCCCAGTAGGCAAAGGACAGCGCCGCGAAGAACTCCGTCTGGTACGGATCCAGCGTGAACCGCGGCGTACCGACGCCATCCCAGACCGCCAGCGCCTCCGGCGACAACGCACCGATCACCCCGGCCGGCCACGGAAAAATCTGTATCCACGGAATCAGCACGAACAGGCCCAGCAGCACGATCGGCCAGCGCAAGGGTCGCAAACGCTCGGCCATCGCCGCCGCATGATTGCGCCAGGCAAACAGCGCACCGCCCAGCAACAACACCGCCCAGACAATCACGATGCCGGCAGCAAACGTCCGGTTGCTGCCCAGCGGCAAGGGAATCCAGCACAACAGGCCAAGCAGCCCGTAAAAAACCCATTGATCGCGAACGGAATCGGAAGAACGGTAAGACGCGACAGGAGATTCTGGCATCGGCGACAGTGCAATGGGAAAGGCAGCTAGTGTAGTAAGCCGATGGAATACAGACAAGTACTCAAGCAGCCATCTTCAATGGGATTACCGTTGGCAACGGTTTCTGTTCCGCTTCCCACAAGTCTCTTGCCAACTGCATTTCCAGCCAGACTTCAGGCGTTGTGCCCAACCAGGCAGACAACCGCAAGGCCATCTCGGCAGAAATACCGGCCTTACCATTCAAAATCTTCGACAAAGTCACTCGAGAAACGCCAAGCTGCTCGGCAGCAGTCGTCACCGTCATGCTTTCAGGTATCCATTCTTTTAGCACCTCACCCGGATGTGCCGGGTCATGCATCCTGCTCACGATTCTTCTCCTAGTGGTAATCCTGATAATTCACCAATACCGCATCACCCGATTCGAAACGGAAAGTTAGCCGCCAGTTCCCGTTTACAGCTATCGAGAAATGCCCGTGCAACTCACCAGCCAAAGCATGCAACCGCCAACCGGGTGCATTCATGTCGTCTGGCCCGCCAGCCTTGTCCAGCATAGTCAATTGAACGCGCAGTCTGGCGGCGTGGTGCGGTTGAATACCGGCTTTACTACCCGTATGAAAAAAGGCCTCAAGCCCCTTATGCAGAAACGACTTGATCATAGGTTGATTGTAAAGTGTTAATTAACGCTTATCAACGATTCCATCCATCACCCGCACACCCGGCAGATCCGCCTTGATCGCCGCTGCCAGCGCGGTTCTCGCCGGGGCGTCGCCGTGCACCAGGCGGACTTCGGCGGGATGGTGGCGCATGCGTTTGAGGAAGCGGACCAGGTCGCCCTGGTCGGCGTGCGCCGAATAGCCGCCCAGCGTGTGCACGGCGGCGCGGATGTCGTAGCGCTTGCCGTCGAGCTCCACATAGCCGCCACGCGGGCCGTATTTCTGGATGGCGGCGCCCGGCGTGCCTGCCGCCTGGTAACCGACGAACACCACATCGTGGCGTGCGTCGCCGAGCATGGCCTTGAGGTAATTCACCACCCGGCCGCCGGTGCACATGCCGCCGGCGGCAATCACCAGCGCCGGCCGGGCCGTGCGCGTCAGGTAATCGACCGTGGCCAGGTGCTCGGCATGCGTGTCGACCGTATACAACTGCTCGAACGCCAGCGGATGCCGGCCATGCGCCACGCGCCGGCGCGCCTCGGCGTCCCACAGGTGGCGCAGCTTGCGATACGACTCTGTCAAACGCGCCGCCAGGGGCGAATCGACGATCACCTCCAGCGACGACCAATCAAAGCCACCTGCACTATCGCGTGCGGCAATGATCGCCTCCAGGTCGTACAGCAGCTCCTGCGTCCGGCCGATGCTGAACGCCGGCACCAGCACCGTGCCCCGATTGCGCAAGGCCCGCTCGACCAGCACACGCAACTGCCGGCGCCGATCCGCGCGCCCGGCATGCAGACGGTCGCCGTAGGTACTCTCCAGCACCACCACATCGGCCCGCCACGGCGCCCGCGGCGCCGGCAGCAAGGCCGTATGGGGCGCGCCCAGATCCCCGGAAAACACCACCCGCCACTCGCCATCCGGCGAAGACGGCGCCAGGCCGTCGCGCAACTGCACCTCGACATACGCCGAACCCAGGATATGCCCGGCCGGCTGCAACTTGACCCGCCACCCCGGCGCCAGCGCATGCCAGGTCTTGTACGGCAGAACCACCATCTGCCGCTCGATCTGCCCCAGCACCCGGGCGATCAACTGGCGATCACTGGTCGCGCCAACGGCCAGCGCGTCCTCCAGCATCAGCGGCAACAGCATCGCCGACGCCTCGCTGCACAGGATGGGCCCGCGAAACCCGGCCGCCAGCAAATAGGGAATGCGCCCCACATGATCGATATGCACATGGGTGACTACCAGCGCCATCACCCCGCCCACCGGAAAATCGATTTCCGGCGAACGCGCCGACGCCCCGTCGGCAGACAACTCCGCGCCCTGGAACAAACCGCAATCGACCAGCAAGGCACGCCCGTCCGCCAGCCGAAGTTCGTGGCAGGAGCCGGTCACACCATCGGCGGCACCGTGATGAAGGATGGAAAAGTCGCGCACGCAGCAATGCTATACGCACACGACATAATTGACAAATGCATTAAACGGGGATCAAGCCCACCAAGCTCACCCGCGCGCATCACCCCAGCGGTACGGGCTGGCGTCTTCGCCCAGGTAGTGGGCAACGCCGTCGCGGCCGACGCAGTATTGGGGGGAGACGATCATTTCCTTCATCGTCTGGGCGTCGCCGATGCGCGTGTATTCGAACACGATGCAGCGCTCGATGCGCGTGCCCGAGCGGATGTGGCTGCCGTGGCCGATCCAGGCCGGGCCGATGATCGACACACCGGGATCGATGCGCACGTTGGAACCGATGTAGATCGGCCCGACCAGCTTCGAGCTCTCCCAGGCCACCGAGGTATTCAGGCCGACCCAGACGCCCGGCTGCACTTCCTTGCCCGGCATCTCCATCTGCGCCACCTCGCCGCGCAACACGCGCTGCGAGACTTCCCAGTAATCGTTCAGGCGGCCGATGTCGATCCAGTTGAAGAAACGCTTCTGCGCATAGAACGGCAAGCCCTTCTCCACCAGCATCGGGAACAGCTCGCTGCCGATGTCGAACGGCACGCCCTGCGGAATCAGGTCCAGCACTTCCGGCTCGAAAATATAGATGCCGGTACTCGCCAGCCGCGACTTCGCTTCTTCCGGCTTCGGCTTCTCCTGAAAAGAGAGAATCTTGCCGTTGTCGTCGGTCACCACCACGCCGTAGTTCTGCACCTGATCGAGCGGCACCTCCAGCGTCACCACGCTGACCAGTGCGCCCTTGGTCTTGTGCTCATGCAGCGCCGCGCCGATATCAAGGTCGACAATCGCATCGCCGCAGACCACCACCGTCGTCTCATCGAAGAAACCGCCGAAATCCTGAATCTTGCGCATGCCACCCGCCGACCCCATGGCCTTGGGCACGATCTCGCCATGCTCACGCGCGCCCTCGAAGGAATAACCGAGATTCACATCCCAGCGCCGGCCGTCGCCAAAGTAGTTTTCGATCTTGTAATGGTTGAAGGCCACATTGACCATGATGTCGCGCACCCCATAACGTGCCATGTGCTCGATCAGGTACTCCATGACCGGTTTGCCCAGAATGGGCACCATCGGCTTCGGCACGAACTTGGTCAACGGACGCACGCGCGTGCCCTGGCCTGCAGCCAGAATCATTCCCTTAGCCATCGAAATTCCCCTTGGAGATAAGGATCGCCTGCCGGACGGCCCCGGCGGCAACCGTCAGTATGCGTTCTTGTTGATGAAACCCTTGAAAACCGTCAGGAAGATGATCTTGATATCCAGCCACAAGGACCAGTTCTGCACGTAATCAAGGTCGTACTTCACGCGCATTTCCATCTTGTCCAGCGTCTCGGTCTCGCCGCGCCAGCCGCTGATCTGCGCCCAGCCCGTGATCCCCGGCTTGACCTTGTGGCGCAGCATGTAACCCCGGATCAGCCGGCGGTACTGCTCGTTGTGCGCCACCGCATGCGGTCGCGGCCCGACCACCGACATCTGCCCCTGCAACACGTTGATGAACTGCGGCAACTCGTCGAGCGAGGTCCGCCGCAGGAAAGCCCCGAACGGCGTGATCCGCATGTCGCCCTTCTGCGCCTGGACCACCTTGTCGCCATCCTCGCACACCGTCATGCTGCGGAACTTCCACACCTCGACCACGGCGCCGTTCAAACCGTAGCGACGCTGCTTGAACAACACCGGCCCCGGCGAAGTCAGCTTCACACCCGCCGCAATCACCGCCATCGGCAGCGCGATGATCATCAGGATCAAGCTCGCCACCACGATATCCTCCAGCCGCTTCAACCAGCCATCGACCCCGTAGAACGGGCTTTCATGCAGGCTCAGCACCGGAATGCCGTCCAGGCTGCTCATCTTGCCGTGCAGCAGGTCGAAGACGAAGAAATTGGGCACCAGATATACGGACGCCGTCGTATCGCTCAGCGCATTGACCAGCTCGACAATGCGGTTTTCCGCCTTCATCGGCAGGGTGATGTAGATGTAATCCACCTTGCCCTCGCGCGCCAGCGCCACCAGCTCCTCGAAACGGCCCACGCCTTCCGTATCCTCGGCAGCGTGTTTGCAATCGCGCTTGGCCAGACGGTCGTCGTAATAACCGATGAAGCGCATCCCCAGCCAGGGCGTCTGCTGCACCTTGTCCACCACCTGCTTGCCCAGCTTGGTCTTGCCGGCAATCGCCAGCGTCCGGGTATTGCGCCCGTTGGTGCGCAAAGCATTCAGCACCATACGCAGAACCACCCGGATCACCGCCAGCAACACCGGCGCCAGGACGAACCAGGTCAGCATCGCCATCCGCGAGTAATCCGACGAAGTCTTGCTCAGGAAAGCCAGGAAAACCAGCGCAACCGCCGTCCAGAACCAGGTCACCAGGGTTGCCGCCACCGCCTCATGCACCGGCACCAGGCGCCAGGAAGAATACAGGTGCCGCGCCCCGCCGATCATCAGGAACAGCATCACGCCCCACACGCCGGCCTGCGCGTACTGCCCGGAAAATTCCAGGCCATGCGTCGCCTGAAGTGCCACCGTCAAAGAGAACAGGATCACCAGGGCATCAAGCACCCGATGAAAAAAACCGATCTTGGAACTATGGGGCCGAACCAACCCGCCGGACATCTCAGTCATGATGGAAACCAATCAACGCGACAGTGACAATGTGATCACGTTAGGATGATGCCATGATGACAAAAATAGGCATATATGACATTGATCATAGTCAATCAAGCCATACGCATAAACCTCAGGCGAACCATCAACACACCCAGCATCGCCCCACCCGCATCCAGGCCGACATCGAGCCAGCCGCCCTCGCGGCCCGGTACCAGAAACTGCACAATTTCAGTTGCCGCCCCAAGCAAAATCAGGCCACCGATCAAGCGCCACGCCGCCAGATCGCGTCGCGCCACCGCCAAGGCAGCGCCCAGCAGCGCAAACATCAGGAAATGCACATAATCCGAAAGCCCGCGCCCTTCCGAAACCGGCATCGACCAGCCCAGCCAGTCCGCCAGCCATTGGTGCACAAACGCCGTAACCTGCTGCTGCAACACATCGCGCCACTCGCCCGGCATCACCACCGCCGCCAGCACCAAGGCAAACGCCAGCACCAACCCGGCCCGGTAACGCGCCGCATGCAGCCAGTGCGCCAGCAAGGCACCGAAGGCCACCAGCCACAGCACCCACAAGGCCAGCAAAGCCGGCGACACCCAGGCACGCTCCACCACCCAGGACAGCCGCAACTCGCTCACGGAAAACGTTCCGGGCACCCGGAGCAAGCGCGCCATCAACTGCAGCTCGGTGGTTTCCGGCACCAGCAGAATCACCGAATCCACCGCCCCGGCCTGCGTCCCGGCACCGATGAACGCCGCCCGCTCACGCGCCTTGCCCTGCGCATCGACCATGCGCACCGACAACATCGCCCGATGCCAGGGTTTCTCGCCCTCACTCACGGCATCCAGCGCCACTGAAGCCTCGACCCGCACTGCCTGCGCCCCATCCGCCAGCGGCAACGCCCAGGCCAGACCGCGCGTTTTCTCGGAATCCGCCGCCGACAGCACAAAGCCAACGGGCAAAGGCGTCAACACCGGCTCACCGAGCCGGCGCAAACCCTCATCCGCCAGCGTCGGCGTCACCGATGCCAGGGAGGAATAACGCACCTCGGGCAAATTCAGCAGCAAGGTCGCGGCCATTGCCGCCGCCAGTAAAACCCAGGAAAAAAAATCCCTCACTCAAACCCGCCAATCTTGCCCACACTGATCATCGACTTACCGCCCGTAGCGATCTTCAAACCACATGACACATGTTGTCATCCTTGCCCTAGTAGGCCCCGCTCTGCACCTCGATCATCTCCAGCGGCAGCTTGCCGGGGTTTTCCAAGCGGTACGTGGTGCCCAATGGGATATAGGTCGATTGGTTCTCCGACACCAGGAAAGTCTCTTCGCCCTTGGTCACCCGTGCTATGCCGGAAACCACGATCCAGTGTTCAGCGCGGTGGAGGTGCATCTGCGGCGAGAACACGCCGCCCGGCTTGACCACACTGCGCTTGACTTGGAAACGCGAGCCGAAATAAATGCTTTCGTACCAGCCCCGGGGGCCGACGTACCTTGCGGTGGGCATAAGTATCGGAACGTCCCGTCGCCTTCAATTGGCCAACTATATCCTTCACCTTCGTGAATTTACCTGCAATCCGCTACCAGAAAACCGCTGCTAAAGAGAGAATGCAGCACAATATACTTAAAACGAAGCGATAGCCCCTCTAAGTCGATCCACAAAATCGGCGGAAGCATAATCTGGAATAACCGGCCCAGGTCCGATTGATTTCCAAGACTGCAATCTGTCCAAAAGCGCTTCCTCATCAAAAGCAACCGTCAGCCCCAAGCGAGACTCAAGCCAGCGAGCAGTGGCCATCTGGTGATCGTTTCGGTGTTCCCCCAGATCCGCTCGTCGGGGAAAAATCAGAATCGGCTTTCTCAACTTCATCGCGCTAAGTACAGTACCCATCCCAGCGTGAGCAATAATCAAATCAGCATTTGAAAATTTCTCAGCAATCTCTGACGGGGAAAGAAAAGCTGCACTCTCAAAATTTTTGGGGATGAGTTTCGAAGGACCGATCTGGCCAAAAACCCCGGTGCTTGCATTTTCTCCAGCCCAGACGTCCAGAACTTTTATCAGCCTGTCGAACGGTAGTTGCGTACCAACCGTGATGAAAATCATAAAACACTTCCCCAGTATTGCGGCCCACCCGGCCGAGCCAGATGCTCCCATTGCGTCAGCCAGACATCGGCAAAGCGGCCAACTTTGGCACCGGAACCTGACAGTTCCTCGGCATTGGCGATGCTATCAACCCATATCGTCTTTGCACCGATCACTTTCCCCCACAGGATCGCTGCCAGGCCGACAGCAGCCCCTGTCGAAATAATCACATCCGGCCGTGACTTGATCAGGACCCATGCCACCTGCAGAAACATGAGAGCCATGCGAAACTTGCTCCATTGATTCGCATCAATCACCGTATACAACTTTCCATCGACCTCTTTGGCATGCTCGATATTTGTCGAAAGATAGCTGACCTGATACCCGTTGAACACGGGGTGAAGACGGCAAAGCTGAATCCAATGCCCACCGCTGGATGCCACTGCAAGAATGCGTTTCAAATAACCCCCAAACAATCCAAGAATAGTCGATCGAACGATTTACTTGCGCATGACTTCTCGGTAGAACAAAGCCAGCAAATAAACATATGGAACCAAATAGCCAACAATACTGCCAATAACAGCACCCTCCGCCGACTTGTACAAAATCAACGGCACGCAGGCCACCAAGCCGACAACTCCACCAATCAGCTGTGAATAAGCATACGACCTAAATCTTTCCAGCTTGTAGACTACGGTTTCTAATGGCGCCATGGTAGAAATCAAGATATAAGCGACGATGGTAAGCTTAAAAACCGGTGCGAATTCAACATACCTCTCACCAACAACAAATCGTATTATCTCGGCGGACCAATTGAATATGCAAAAACCAAAAAACACACTGAACCCGAGGTAGGTAAAATACGTTCTGATAAGTTTCAGACGCCCGGAGGCAGCAGACGCAGAAGCGGTTCGTGCGAACAGGATTTTGTCGACAACATCTAGGCTCCTGATGACAACCATCAGCGGCTGTAGCGGCAACCGCACTGCAGCAAAACCGGCTACCGCATGAGCTCCGCTGAAAAAGCCAAGCAGCCACTGAGGCGCCGAAGCGTAACCAATTGCCGAAACGGTCCCGAAAGTATTCCAGCCAACAGTCGTTCTGATCAGCCGCAGCCATACAAGACGGGCATAACGCCAGCGAAATCCACCAACCCTCAAGCCGACCATCAGTGTTTTGAATAGCGCCAATGCCATCAGACAAAACATGGCAAGCTCAAAGCGTGGTCTGAAGAAATACACAGCGGCAGCGCACAACATGACGGCGATGGAAAATGCCAGTGAAAATATCAGACGAACATGCCCGTGAAAAAATCGATATGAAACAACACGATCAATATCGATGGACAAAAAAAGTGCAAGGCAACCAACGATACCGAATGCTGTCGTATAAACCAGGCCGCGGGTTCCAAAGAAAAACTCGAACAAACCAAAAAGCAGAGCCACCATCAGCAATGGAAACAGAACCATTGCATGCTGCGCCGGGATTGCCTGCATTCTCAATCTGAAACGACGATCATCGAGCAAGGAAACAGGTACCGAAAAACTCATCCGGTACGAACCTGCGATTGCCAACGCAAAAATCAATCCGTTCGCATAACCGGCATACTCAACCGGCGTGTAAACCCTGATCAATACCACCCCAATCAAGAAATTGGCAGCAGAAAAAACAATCTGATCGAGCAGCGAAACCAGCCTCATGCAAACCTGCTCAGAAAAACCGTGGAACAATCGGGAGTCATGTTATTAAGCCAATTTACTTGAAAACCGATTTATAAATACGCTTTGCAACTGAACGCAACGCTTCCTTGATACTTCTGAATACTCCACGCACATATTCATCAAAAAACAGTTCCGCTGCACTTTCATCAATCTTGCTGGATATTTTCGTCATGTACGGGAAATCATCATTGTATTTTCCGACAGGAACACGCCGCCCCCGAACACGATTGGAAACGTTCCCGCCGTGAACCACCTGTAACCACATCGGCTTGCCCTCCACATGGACAACCTCGCCCAACTCATGAATCTCGGTATGTTGCACACCCCAGATCGTTTTTGAATCCGGACCGAATTTTTCGATCAGGGAGGCAAATGGATTGCTGTCATCACGATATTCATAAAGCGCTGGTCGCCCATTGTTCAATTGCAAAATAGCACCGCTATCAAAATTTATGACGAACCGCCCGTCCAGCCCTGCTGCTATTTTTTGCAATTTTTCAACGTAGTCCACCGCAAGAATATCGTCGCTGTCCAATCGAGAGGTCAGCAGGTAATCTGCCTGAGCATAATGCTGGACGATATCAGGACCAAGCTTGCGCATGTCGAAGCTATCGGTATAAACAGGGCGAAAAGGAAAAAGAGCCACCAAGCTGTTGATTTTTTCCTTGTAATCAGCAGGCGTCTCGACATCAAAAAACACCACCCACTCAAAATCTTTTTCGGACTGTGCCGCCACACTGGGCAAACAGATATCCTCAAACAACTTGAAGCGCTCATCCAGCCATCCGCGCTTCAGGCGTATCGTAGCCTCGCGACCTGGCGATGCCACATTGAAACGCGTAATGATCAAATGTTTGGTTTTCATGTATATCCAGACCGACAACAACTAATAAATCATCCCCTCGAACCTTGGCCAGTACCAGGGTCCTGGGCCATATTCCCGGGACGTTGAAGAAAAATCCCTCTTTGGGGAACCAGCAGAAATTCTGCCTCGAATTTGTGTAATCTCCGGGAAACTGACATTGCCATAGGCATCAGCAACACCGTCGACATCATGCAATGTCTCGCGATCATTGCTGACGTACTGATAAATCGGCTTGCCATTCAGCGGACGCACATGATCCAGCAATGCTCGTCCCGGAAAAGGTTCGACATAAAAATCTTTCAGGTACACTGGAAACGGGCGATACGAACCAAAACGATTTCCGCTGCTGAGATCAAGATGATAAAAAGCCGAAGTCACGTTACCCGGGCTGTTTTTTACGTCGTCTGGCCTGGAGTTCTCATACTCTCGGAACTCCGAAAGCATTTTCCCCTGTACCCTTTCAATTTTCAGCCACTCAGGCAGCGGAGCATTCTCGTTTATGCTCTGGTCCTTTGCCAGATACTGCACCGGCAAATAAAAACCCGCATAGTGCGTTGTGAAACTGACAGTAACAATCCCCCGGCAAAGCCGGGGGCCTTCATTATGTGAGCCGCTCAAAGCGGCTAGCGGGGTCGCTGACGCGGCCCCAATTCTTGTGCCGCCACAGGCGGCTATGCCTCAATACAGATTGAGCTGCTCCAGCCGCT
>NZ_CALJNI010000022.1:0-99426 GCF_937982035.1 uncultured Azonexus sp. | reverse complement strand
CCGGCGTGTCCGGTTCGGGCAAGTCGACGCTGATCAACAACACCCTTTTCCCCATCACCGCGACGGCGCTGAACGGTGCGACCACCCTGGAGGCAGCCCCCTACGACAGCTTCGACGGGCTGCAGCACCTGGACAAGGTGGTGGATATCGACCAGAGCCCGATCGGCCGCACGCCGCGCTCCAACCCGGCCACCTACACCGGCCTGTTCACCCCGATCCGCGAGCTGTTCGCCGGCGTGCCGGAGTCGCGTTCGCGCGGTTATGGCCCGGGCCGCTTCTCCTTCAACGTCAAGGGCGGGCGCTGCGAGGCCTGCCAGGGCGACGGCGTGATCAAGGTGGAAATGCACTTCTTGCCGGACATCTATGTGCCGTGCGACGTGTGCAAGGGCAAGCGCTACAACCGCGAAACCCTGGAGGTGAAGTACAAGGGCAAGAGCATCACCGAGGTGCTGGACATGACCATCGAGGACGCCCGCGCCTTCTTCGATGCCGTGCCGGCCATCGCCCGCAAGCTGCAGACGCTGATGGACGTGGGCCTGTCCTACATCAAGCTCGGGCAGTCGGCGACCACCCTGTCCGGTGGCGAGGCGCAGCGGGTCAAGCTGTCGCGCGAACTGTCCAAGCGCGACACCGGCAAGACCCTGTACATCCTCGACGAACCCACCACCGGCCTGCACTTCGCCGATATCCAGCAACTGCTCGACGTGCTCCATCGCCTGCGCGACCACGGCAACACCGTGGTGGTGATCGAGCACAACCTGGACGTGATCAAGACCGCCGACTGGATCGTCGACCTCGGCCCCGAAGGCGGCGGCGGCGGCGGCCGCATCCTGGTCGCCGGCACGCCGGAACAGGTCGCGAAATGCAAGGCCAGCCACACCGGCCGCTTCCTCAAACCCCTGCTGGACAAGAAAAAATGAGCGATTACAAGGAATTCAAGGGCAAGCAGGGTCTCGTCCGGCTGTTCAACGCGCTGGGCTACTCGCGCGACGGCCTCGCCGCCGCCTGGAAGAACGAGGCCGCCTTTCGCGAGGAAGTCCTGCTCGCCATCGTCGCCATCCCGCTCGCCGTTTTTCTCGGCGAAACCGGCGTCGACCGGGCGCTGCTGATCGGCAGCATCCTGCTCATCCTGATCGTCGAGATCCTCAACTCCGGCCTCGAAGCCATCGTCGACAAGGCTTCGCCGGAAAAACACCAACTCGCCAAGCAGGCCAAGGACATGGGCAGCGCTGCGGTGCTGCTGTCGCTGATCAGTGCGGCGACAGTCTGGGCCTGCGTGCTGTGGCCTTAACGCTGCTCGCCTGACGCCGCGTCGTCGCCTGGCTCGGCAGCGGCAAGCAGCCGGGCCACGACGACTTTTGCGTCGGCGTAGATGTCCTGCGGGCCGAAGCGTTTCTCCAGCCGCTCGATCCCCCGGCTCAGCGACGGCGCCAGCCGGACGCCGATCTCTTCCAGGCTCAAGCCGGAGCGTTCCAGCGACAACAGCAGATCGCGGGACGACACGTCCCGAACGCCATTTTCCAGCAGCGCGTAAAAGACACTGCGCGAGATGCCGAAATGCGCCGCCACCCGGTTGCCGACGGCGTGACCCGACGTCGGTCCATATTGCCGCCAGAAGAAGACGATCAAGCCAATCACGGCCGCCAGGCCAAGCACAGCGGGGAAGTAACCCAAAATCAGACTCCTTGTGAATCACGCAGATTGGCAATTTGCCGGAACGGCTGTCGGGGGAAGTATATGTCAGGAAATACCGCTGCCCCGGTACTGCGCGCAAGCAAGGTTACGAGGCAGGCAACAACTCGACCAACCGCCCCTGCAGCACGAACCACACCGCCAGCTTGAGCGGCAAGGGATCGTTGGCGAACAGCGCCGCGTAGCGCTCAAGTTGCGGGCGGAAGTCTTCGGCGCGGGCGGGGAGTTCTTCCGGGGTGGCGCGCACGGTCTTGTAATCGACGATCCAGCGCACGCCGTCGGCGATGAACACGCGGTCGATCACGTGCTTGACGGTCAGTTCGCCGTCGCGGCTGGTCCACGCCTGTTCGGCGCCGCCGCCGGGATGGTCGGCGAGCAGCCAGCGGCCGGTGGCAGAGATCAGCGTCGTCTGCAGCGCGCTCAGCGCTTCGTCGGCGCCGGCTTCGGCCTGGGCGGCGTCCAGCCCCTGGGCGCGCAACCAGCGGCGCCAGCCGTCGACCAGCGCGGGCAGGCGCTCGGGTGGCCAGGCGGCAAGGCCCTGGCGGACGATCAGTTCGAGGCAGCGATGCACCAGCGTGCCGACGGCCGCTTCCGACGTGGCGGCGGTTGCGGCGTCGGCCGTGTCGATGCGGTTGGCGGCCGGGCGCGATGGCGGTCGCGCCAGTTCGGCCGGGATCGCCGGCTCGGCCAGGCGCAGCAGCGGCGACACAAAGGTCGAACCATCCTCGGCCGTGACAACCTCCGCCGGCGCATCGCCGGCCAGCGCTGCGGCGAAAACGGCCTGGCCGGCGACCGGCCAGAGCAGGCGCAAGAAGCTGCCGGACGGCGGCTGGCGCAGCCCGTCGTCGCTCTTGTCGCTGAGTTCGGCAACCCCGACCAGATGCAGGCGGCGGATCGCCCGGGTCGCGGCGACGTAGAGCAGGCGCTCGGTTTCGTGCGCGGCGCGGGCGTTTTCCAGGCGGCGCAGGGTATCGTAGACGGTCGGCTCGTCGGCGCGTTCGCCGCGTGCGCGCAGCGGCGCGACCAGCAGGCGCTCGCGGCCGTCGGCGCCGAGCACTTCGTCCCAGAGCAGCAGCGGGCTGTCGTTGTTGCCGGTGTCGCGATGCAGGCCGGGCACGATCACCGTTTCGAATTCCAGCCCCTTGGCCTTGTGGATGGTCATCATCTGCACCGCGTCGCCGAGCGGGTCGGCCGGCGCGTAGAGTTCGCCGACACGCGCGGCGAGCGTCTCCGGATCGAGGCGGTGAGCGGCGGCGAGCTGTTCGACCAGGGCGAAGAAGGCCTCGACATCGGCCAGCGCCGCCGGCGCTTCCAGGCAGCGCGGGCCACCGAGCATCAGCCAGACGCCTTCGAGCCAGCGCCGCGGCGGCTGGCGGTCGCGCTCGGCCAGCGCCAGGCCGACGACCGTACGCAGATGCTGCAGGCGCTGGCGACCGTCGGCGCTGAGCGCGGCCAGCCGCGCCTCGTCGTTGATCAATTGCCAGACGGTGCGCTGACGGTCGTTGCCGGCGAGCGCGTGCAGGTCGGCCAGGGTCAGCCCGCACCACGGCGCGCGCAGGATCGCCAGCCAGTGCACGCGGTCGGCGCGGTGGCTGAGCGCACGGTAGAGGCTGAGCAGGTCCTGGATGTGCTGGCGCTCGGCCAGGCCTTCGATCTCGACTGCCTGGAAGCGCAATTCCGGTGCTTGGCGGCGGATCGCCTCGACCAGGCCATCGAGGTGGCGGCGGGCGCGTACCAGCACGGCGATGCGGCCCTGCGGGTCGGCCGCCCGGGCGGCGCGGATCAGTTCGAGCGTCAGCGCCGCCTCGGCGGCAGCGCCGTCGCCGCGCTCGAACACCGGGTGCAGGACGACGCCGCTGTCGGCGACCGCCACCTTGGTCGCCGTCGATTCGGCGTAGCAGACGGCGCCGGCGGCCGGGTCGTCGGCGGGCGGGAAAATCGCCGGGAAGGCGCCATTGACCCAATCGACGATGGCCGGGTGCGAACGGTTGTTGCGGTACAGGCGCAGGTGTTCGAGGCGCAGGTCGCCGATGCCGCGGGCGCGGACATTGAGGAAGAGCCCGACGTCGGCCTTGCGGAAGCGGTAAATCGACTGCATCGGGTCGCCGACGACGAACAGCGTGCGCCCGTCGTCCGGCGTCCAGCCGCGCATCAGCCGGGCGATCAGGGCGACCTGGCCGGGGCTGGTGTCCTGGAACTCGTCGACCAGCAGGTGGCGGATGCGGTAGTCGAGCGCCTGGGCGAGGTCGGTCGGCGCCTCGTCGTCGCCGAGCGCCAGCCCGGCGCGGGCGGCAATCTCGATGAAGTCGACTTCGCCGGCCTCCTGGAAGGCCAGCCACAACTGGCCGGCGGCGAGCCGCAGCAGACGCGAGAAGTCTTCGACGGTCGACCACTCGGAATCGCTCAAAACCGGCGCCGGCAGGCCGCCGATGCCGGCGAGCGCGGCTTCCAGCCCGGGCACTTCGGCCAGTTCGGCGAGCAGGCCGGCCATCGCCGCTTTCTGCTCGGCAAATTCCTTGCCGGCCGGGAAGCCGACGTTCTTGTTCAACGCCTTGCGGAAACTGCCGTCGGCGGTCAGCAGCAGGCCGGCCAGCGCGCGCCAGGCGGCGAGGTCGGCGCTCTGCGGGCGCAAGGGCTGCTGCCAGTCGAGCAGCGGCGCCAGCGCCTCCGGCGCGTTGGCGGCGGCGAAACGGGCCAGCGGCATCAGCCGCGCCTGCCAGGCGGCGTCGAGCAGGTCGGCAGCACGGGCCAGTTCGCGCTCGACCAGCGCGGCGAAACCGGCTTCGACCTCGTCGCGCAGGACGCCGCCGTCGACGCGGGCGGCATGCTGCAGCCACTGGTCGCGCCGGCCGAGCATGCTCACCAGCAGGCGTTCGAGGCGGCCGGCGTCGTTGTCCATGAAGGCCAGCGCGGCGGCGACGACGGCGGCGTCAGGCGTATCCGCCTCGACCATGGCCAGCGTCCGCCGCGCCGCCGTCGCGTAGTGCGCCTCGGCATCGTCGGTGACCGCCGGCTGGGCGCCGAAGCGGGAGAGGAAAGGCATCTGCCGGGCCAGCCCGGCGCACAGCGCGTCGAGCGTGGTGACGCGCAGCCGGCCGGGATGCGCCAGCAGGTTCCAGCCCAGCTCGCGGTCGCGAGCCAGGACAGCGAGCGCCCACTTGCGCGTTTCAAGCTTGTGCGGCGCCAGCTCGCCGGCGTCGCGGGTGGCCGCTTCGAGGCTGCCGAGGATGCGGTCGCGCATCTCGGTCGCCGCCTTGTTGGTGAAGGTCAGCGCCAGCACTTCTTCCGGGGCGTCGACGATGGCCAGCAGGCGCAGCGTGCGCTGGGTCAGCAGCTCGGTCTTGCCGGCGCCGGCCGGCGCTTCGACGATGAAGGAAGCGAGGTCGAGCGCGCGCCGGCGGGCGGCGGCGTCCTCGTGCAGGCGATCGGCAATCGGGTCGTTGCTCATTTCTGCATTCCCGGCAGCGCCTGCAGCGTCATCTGCGTTTGCGCACGAACGTCGCCGAGCCGGCGCGACCACGGCTTGCCTGCACGCAGGGCCGCCGGCAATTCCGGCATCGCCCGGCGGGCCGCAGCAACGTCGGCAAAGCGCCCGTACAGCAGCGCGTACCAGCGCTGACCGTCGCGTTCGAAGGTCAGCAAGGCCAGCTCACGCTGCCAGGGATGACGCCGGGCGACAGCCCGCGTCTCGGCCTGGCTGATCGAGGCAAAAACCTGGATCGTTGCCGCGTCGGCGGGTGCAGCCAACCAGGCGGCGGTGGCCGGATCGCCTGCCGGTGGCACCGGTTGAGCCGAGATCCGTTCGGGTTCGGGCGGTGGGTTCACCGGTGCTTCGACGACCGTTGGCGGGGCGCTGACTACGGCCCTTGTCGGTTCTGCCGGCGGCACCTTGACCTCGGCGGCCGGCGCCGGCGCGTCGGCGACAAACCCCAGCGCGGTCGCCCGTTGGTAGTAAGCTGCCGAACTTTCACCGGCTTGCGCCGGAACCAGCCCGGCAGCCAGCAGTTCGGCGAGGTTGAACAAGGCCGCCGGATGATTCTGGCGCCCAGCCAGTCGCCACCAGTGGGCAGCGCCGGCGTAATCGGCCTGGAACATGTTGAGGTAGTTGCCCAGGTTGAACTGCGCCTCGGCATGGCCGGCCTCGGCCGCCTTGCGCAGGTATTCGAGTCCGCGCGCATTGTCGGGAGCGCCTCCTTCGCCGGCAAAAAACCGCAAGGCCATCCGGTAATCCGCGCCCGGATCGGCGACCGCACTGAGACGCGGCGTCTCGACCCCGGCGGGCAAAGCCAGCCCCTGCGCCTGAGCGAAAGCCGGCAACAGGCCGACGAAGAAAAACAGGGTGCGGATGATGGCCATCGAAACTCTCCGTGGATTCGGCCGCCATTCTAAAGCCCGTTGGCGCCGGCGGCGCGCTTTCGCATGCCTTTGTCTTTTCTCGGGGAAGCGGGCACGGCGGCAAAACCCGGTGCTACAATCTGCTGCACCGCACCAATCCCTTGCCTCGAGACGGTCATGCACCCGCGCCTGATACTCGCCGAACTGGAAGAACACCCGCTCCGCCAGCGCCTGAACAACGAGTTCCACGCTCGTCCATCGACTGCGCTCAGCGGCGCCGTACTGGTCTCGCACCTGGTCTTCAAGCACGCCGCGACAACCGGCGAGGCCGAACGGGAAAACCTCTCCAAGCTGTGCCAGGGCCACGTCTGCAACGCCATCGACAGTTCCGACTCGCACCTGATGATCGAGACCGGTGCCTTCCGCATGCGCTGGGAACTGCATACCGAGTTCTCGACCTACACCTTCTACCGCGAACTGACACCGGGCGAAACGCTGCATCCGGACGCCACCGCTTTCGACGCGGTACATCCGGAATGGCTGCGCGGCATCCCCGGCAAGCTGATGGTGGCGACTCAGGTCGAACTGCGCTCGACGCAGGAAATCCAGCCGGAATCGGTCCTCGCCGGACTGGCCCCGAATGGACGCACGCTCGGCGGCGCCCGCGTCGCCGACGATGCGGCCTGGGTGTTCACCGACTTCATGATCGATAACGGTTTCTCGCGCTTCCTCGTCCTCAACGACAGCATGACCCAGCGCCAGGCCGGCCGTACCGTACAACGCCTGGTCGAGATCGAGACCTACCGGATGATGGCGCTGCTCGGCCTGCCGGTGGCCAAGGAGGTCGGCCGTTGGCTGTACACCGGTGAAAAGCAGTTGGCCGAACTGATGGAACGGATCGGCCAGGCCAGGACCCCGGAAGACGAACGCAGCGTCCTCGCCGCGCTGTCGGCGCTGGCCGCCGACGTCGAGAACTCGGTCGCCCGCACCACTTTCCGCTTCGGCGCCTCGCGCGCCTACCACGGCCTGGTCACGCAACGCATCGAGGAACTGCGTGAGACGCGCATTCCCGGCTTGCCGACGCTCTACGAATTCATGCAACGCCGATTGCAGCCGGCGATGAAGACCTGCGAGGCGATCAGTCGCCGCCAGGAGGAACTGTCGGCACGCGTCGCCCGTAACAGCCAGTTGCTGCGGACCCGCGTGGACATCGAACTCGAGCGCCAGAACCAGGAACTGCTGACCCAGATGAACAGCCGCGCCAAACTGCAGTTGCGCCTGCAGGAAACGGTCGAAGGCCTGTCGGTGGTCGTGCTCACCTACTACGGCTCGCAACTGGTGCAGTACCTGGCCAAGGGCAGCAAGGACCTGCACCACCTCAACCCGGACATCGTCACCGCGATCTCGATCCCGGTGATCGCCGGCCTGGTCGCCTGGGGCACGCGGCGCATGCGCCGGAAGCTCGCCGCCGAGGAAACCGGCGGCCGCTAGCCGACTCGGTTCGCCGGTCTGGCCGCTGCCATTGCTGCCGGCAGGTCGGCCAAGGCCAAGGCCACCAGCCCGGCATCGACCCGCCCCTGGTCGGCCAGCTCCTGCATGAACGCTGCAACCTTTTCCGCCGGCAGCCCGGCACGATACGGGCGATCCTGGGCCATTGCCTGAAAGATGTCGGCGACGCGCAGTATCCGGGCTTCCAGGCACAGACGCTCGGCGCTCACCCGGAAGGGATAGCCGTCGCCGCCCGGTGATTCATGGTGATACGCTGCCCACAGCGCGATCTCGTCAAACCCGGGAATCGGCTTGAGGATCTGGTAGGTTTCGAAACTGTGCGCATTCATCACCTTGCGCTCGCGTTCGTCCAGTTTGGCCGGCTTGTCGAGGATTTCATCCGGCACCCGCAGCTTGCCGATATCGTGCAGCAGGCCGGCAATTTCCAGCTGATCGCAACGCGCCGCCGGCAAATCGCAACGCTCGCCGAGGAGACGAGCGAGGCGGGCGACACCGAGCGAATGTTCGGCGGTAAACGGACTCTTGGCATCGACGATGCGCGAGAAGATGGTCGCCAGTTGCTTCAGCTCACCGATTGTCATCGCATGGCGGCGCCCGCGCGTGCGCATGTCGTTGAGGTAGGTCTGGATGCTGCGCGGCTCCAGATTCAGCCAGAAGGATTCCGAACGCGACGCTTCAAGGAACAGTTCGACCAGTTCCGGCGCGAAGAAACTGCCGGCACGCGCACCGATTTCACCGCGGATGCGCTCGGTGTTCATCAGCAGGCTGCCGTCGGCGTAATGCGGTGCGGACAGCGCATCGACCCGGTCGACGAGGTAGATCAGGTTGGCCCGCAAGGCCACCTGCCGGTCAACATCGATGGCGACCAGATCCACCCAATGGGTGTGATGCAGGCGGACGGGCAAGGCCATGTCGGCAAGCGGTACAAAATCGCGCAGCAGTTCGTAGCCGGTCAGACAATGTGTCTGCGAGCTTTCCCAGTCGAACTCCTTGACCAGATGACCATGGGTGACCGTGGACGACACGCCGATATCGTGCAGCAGGCCGAGATCGAAGACAAAGCGCGTCTCTTCCTCCCCCGCCCCCTGGCAGCGCAGGCACTCGGCGGCCATGATGCCGACGCGCTTGCCGTGTGCCAGATCGTCGATACCGACCAGATCGAGGGCATCCGACAGGGCGTAGATGACGGAACGGAGATCGGCGCCAACGGCACCATGCGTGGACGGTGTGCTCATGCGGCGATTATGCATCAATCGCTGCCCGGTGCCTTGACCGCGCCCCTCCCTTATAATTCGCCCTTTGATCTTTCGGGACCACGACCGTGACCGCTCCGCTTTTCGAATCTTCCATCACCAGCCTGCCGCTCCTGTCCAAGGGCAAGGTCCGCGACATCTACGCGGTCGACGCCGACAAGCTGCTGATCGTCACCACCGACCGCCTGTCGGCCTTCGACGTCATCCTGCCGGACCCGATTCCGAAGAAGGGCGAAGTCCTGCAGGCCGTCGCCAATTTCTGGTTCGACAAGCTCGCTCACATCGTTCCCAACCAGCTCACCGGCGTCGATCCGGAATCGGTGGTGGCCGAGAACGAACGCGAGCAGGTGCGCGGCCGTGCCGTCGTCGTCAAGCGCCTCAAGCCGCTGCCGATCGAAGCCGTGGTCCGTGGCTACGTGATCGGCTCCGGCTGGAAGGATTACCAGCAGACCGGCGCCATCTGCGGCATCGCGCTGCCGGCCGGGCTGAAGATGGCGCAGAAGCTGCCGCAGCCGATCTTCACGCCGGCAACCAAGGCCGAAGTCGGCGATCACGACGAAAACGTTTCCTTCGCGCAAGCCGCCGCCAACTGCGACGCGACGCTCAACGAAATGCTCAAGGGCACCGGCAAGACCGGCGCCCAACTGTGCGCCGAGGCGCGCGACGCGGCCATCCGCCTGTACCAGGAAGCCTCCGACTACGCGGCGACGCGCGGCATCATCATTGCCGACACCAAGTTCGAGTTCGGCATCGACGCCACCGGCACGCTGCATCTGATCGACGAGGCGCTGACCCCGGATTCGTCGCGCTTCTGGCCGGCCGACCAGTACGCCGAAGGCAGCAACCCGCCGTCCTACGACAAGCAGTACGTCCGCGACTACCTGGAAACTCTGGACTGGGGCAAGGTTGCCCCCGGGCCGAAGCTGCCGGCCGAAGTCGTCGCCCGGACCAGCGCCAAGTACATCGAGGCCTACGAGAAGCTGACCGGTAAAACACTGTAACAAAGCGCCGGGAACCGTTCCCGGCCGCCACAGTCCGACAGGTGTGTCTGATTCGACCGAGGAGTCCAGCCATGCACACCGCCTTTTCGAACCGTAGCGACACCGACGTCGCCATCCGCCGCATCGATGCGCGTGCCCCCAGCCGCTGGCTGGAGGCCGCCTGGCAGGACATCCGGCACAACCCCCTGCCCTCGCTGGCCTACGGCCTGCTGTTCGCGCTCGGCGGCGACCTGATCCTGCTCTCGCTGGTCAGCCACCCGCACCTGCTGACCTTCGCCATTTCCGGTTTCTTCCTGGTCGCCCCGCTACTCGCCGGTGGCCTGTACGAACTCAGCCGTGCCCGCGAACAGGGCGAGAAACCGCTGTTCATCGAATCGCTGCGCGCCTTCCGGCGCAACGGCCAGTCGCTGGCGCTGTTCGGTCTGCTGCTGGCGCTGACCGCGCTACTCTGGGAACGCTTCACGGCGATTGCCTTCGCCCTGCTCAGCGGCGGCGGCGCCTTTGCCGGCAGCGCGCTGCTCAGCGAAATCCTGATCGGTGGCGAACACCTGGCCTTTGTCGCCACCTGGGCCATGCTCGGCGCCCTGCTCGCCGCCTTCGTCTTCTCGCTGGCGGTCGTCTCGGTTCCGATGATCATGGACCGGAACTGCGAGCCGGTCACTGCGATGACTGCCAGTCTGCGCGCGGTCGCCGCCAACCCCGGCCCACTGGCACTGTGGGCGGTGTTGATCGTGATCCTGACACTGACCGGCTTCGCCACGCTGCTGTTCGGCCTGATCGTGCTGATGCCGATGCTCGGTCATGCTTCGTGGCACGCTTACCGCGAGCTAGTAGAATAGGACGCTGACGCCAATAACCCGGGGCGGCCACGACCGCCCCTTTTTTCTTGCCCCGGACCATCATGACGACCGCCAATCCCCTGCTCGATTTCACCGACCTCCCCCGCTTCGACCTGATCCAGCCGGAACACGTCAAACCGGCGATCACGCAATTGCTGGCCGATGGCCGCGCTCTGGTCGAACGCCTGACCGACGACGCGACGCCCGCCACCTGGGCCGACTTCGCCGGCGCCCTGAGCGAAGGCCTGGAAGGGTTCGGCCGCGCCTGGGGTGTCGTCGGCCACCTGCATTCGGTCAACGATGTGCCGGCCTGGCGCGAGGCGTACAACGAGATGCTGCCGGAAGTCTCGCGCTTCTATACCGAACTCGGCCAGAACCTGAAGCTATTCGACAAGTACCGGGCGCTCAAGCAGAGCCCGGAATACGCCACGCTCTCCGCCGAACGCAAGAAGATCGTCGATAACGAGATCCGCGATTTCCGCCTCGGCGGCGCCGAGTTGCCGGAAGACCAGAAACCGCGCTTCCAGGCAATCATGGAAGAGCTGTCGCAGCTTTCCGCCAAGTTCTCGGAAAACCTGCTCGACGCGACCAACGCCTTCTCCGAGATCGTCACCGACGAAAGCCTGCTCGCCGGCCTGCCCAGCTACGCCAGGGACGCCGCCCGCGAAGCGGCCGAGAAAGCCGGTGTCGACGGCTGGAAATTCACGCTGCACGCGCCGTCCTACGGCCCGCTGATGCAATACGCCGAAAACCGCGAGTTGCGCGCACGCATGTACCGCGCCTACGCCACGCGCGCCGCCGAGATCGACAACGGCTACTCGAAGCCGGAATGGGACAACGGCCCGCTGATCAAGCGCATCCTCGAACTCAAGGCCGAGGATGCAGCCATGCTCGGCTTCAACAACTTCGCCGAAGTCTCGCTGTACACCAAGATGGCCGACACGCCGGCACAGGTGCTCGACTTCCTGCGCGACATGGCGAAGAAGGCCAAGCCCTTTGCCGAGAAGGACATCGCCGAACTGAAGGCCTTCGCCAAGGACGAACTCGGCCTGACCGACTTCCAGCCCTGGGACGCCGCCTACGCCTCCGAAAAACTGATGCAGGCGCGCTACGCCTTCTCCGAGCAGGAAGTGAAGCAGTACTTCACCGAACCCAAGGTGATCGCCGGCCTGTTCAAGGTCATCGAAAGCCTGTTCACCGTCAAGGTCAAGGAAGACCAGGCGCCGGTGTGGCACGAGGACGTGCGCTTCTACCGCATCGAGACGCCGGCCGGCGACCTGGTCGGCCAGTTCTACCTGGACCTCTACGCCCGCGAGACCAAGCGCGGCGGCGCCTGGATGGACGAGGCGCGCTCGCGCAAGCGGGCGGGCGGCGGCATCCAGAAGCCGATCGCCTACCTCAACTGCAACTTCGCCCGCCCGGTCGGCGGCAAACCGGCGACCTTCACCCACGACGAGGTGATCACCCTGTTCCACGAAACCGGCCACGGCCTGCACCATCTGCTGGCGCGCGGCGAGGAGTTGGGCGTCTCCGGCATCCACGGCGTCGAGTGGGACGCGGTCGAACTGCCGTCGCAGTTCATGGAGAACTACTGCTGGGAATGGGACGTGCTGCAGGGGATGACCGCCCACGTGGACAGCGGCGAGCCGCTGCCGCGCGCGCTCTACGACAAGATGCTGGCGGCGAAGAACTTCCAGAGCGGGATGATGACCGTGCGCCAGCTCGAATTCTCGATCTTCGACATGCGCCTGCACTACGAATTCAACCCTGCCGGCGAGAAGACGGTGATGGATGTGCTCGACGAAGTCCGCCGCGAAGTCGCCGTGCTGATTCCGCCCGAGTGGCACCGTTTCCCCAACAGCTTCTCGCACATCTTCGGTGGCGGCTACGCGGCCGGCTACTACAGCTACAAGTGGGCGGAAGTGCTGTCGGCCGACTGCTACGCGGCCTTCGAGGAAGCTGGCGACCCGTTCGACCCGGTCGTCGGCAAGCGCTTCCTCGAGGAAATCCTGTCGCGCGGCGGCGAACGCCCGGCGCTGGAGAATTTCAAGGCTTTCCGCGGCCGCGAGCCCAGCCCCGACGCACTGTTGCGCCATAGCGGTATGATTGCCGCCTAAGTTCGCTCAGGGAGAAAACCATGCAACGACTGCTCGTCCTCTGCCTGGCGCTGTGTTGCGGTCTGGCACAGGCCCAGACCTACCGGTGGACCGATGCCAACGGCCGCACCGTCGTCTCCGACACGCCGCCGCCCGGCCAGGCACGCAATGTCGCCAAGGCCGGCGGCAAGGCCCAGCCCGACGACGGCCTGCCATTCGCCACCCGCCTGGCCGCCGAAAAGCACCCGGTGCTGCTGTACACCGCCGCCGAGTGCGTGGCGGAATGCCAGCAGGCGCGCGAACTGCTCAAGACCCGCAACATTCCCTACAGCGAAAAGATGGTGAAGACGCCGGAAGAATTCGACGAGCTGAAGCGGCTGATCGGCGATGTCTTCGTACCGACGATGAAGGTCGGCCGCGAATTCCATCGCGGTTTTTCGCGTACCGCCTACGACAACCTGCTCGACCTCGCTGGGTACCCAAAAGCCGCAGGAGGCAAGCCTTGAAGATCGCTGCCTGGAACGTCAATTCGCTGAAGGTCCGTCTGCCGCATCTGCTCGACTGGCTGGCCGAAGCCACGCCCGACGTCGTCTGCCTGCAGGAGCTGAAGCTCGAGGACCACAACTTCCCGCGCGCCGAAATCGAGGCCGCCGGCTACCACGTCGCCTTCTCCGGGCAGAAGACCTACAACGGCGTCGCCCTGCTGGCACGCTCGCCGATCGCCGATGTCGTCTGCGGCAATCCGCTGTTTCCGGATGAGCAGAAACGCCTGATCTCCGGCACCGTCGATGGCATTCGCGTCGTCTGCGCCTACATGCCCAACGGCCAGGAAGTCGGCTGCGACAAATACGAATACAAGTTGCGCTGGCTCGATGCGCTGGCCGAATGGCTGGACGGTGAACTGCGGCAGTACCCGCAACTGGCGCTGTGCGGCGATTACAACATCGCCCCCGACGACCGCGATGTACACGACCCCAAGCGCTGGCAGGACTGCATCCTGGTCTCCGCGCCGGAACGCGCCGCCTTCCGCCGCCTGCTGGCACTCGGCCTGTCCGACAGCTTCCGCCTGTTCGAGCAGCCGGAAAAGACCTTCTCGTGGTGGGATTACCGCATGCTCGGCTTCCAGAAGAACCTCGGCCTGCGCATCGATCACATCCTGCTCTCCGGCCCGCTCGCCGAGCGGTGCACCGCAGCCGGCGTCGACCGCGGCCCGCGCAAGCGCGAACGACCGTCCGACCATGCCCCGGTGTGGGCAACGCTGAGCTGAAACGATGCCGATCCTGCTTGATCGCGAGCAATTGCTGACGCTCTACCCGGCACTTGCCGGCCTGCCCGAAGCGCGCATCGCACAACTGCTGCAGGCGCCGACCGCGAATCTGCCAGCCGGCACCACGGTGTTCTCCGAAAACCAGCCCTGCGCGGGGTTTCCACTACTGCTGGCAGGCAGCATCAAGGTCGTCAAGCAGGCCGCCAGCGGCCGCGAACTGATGCTCTACCGGGTCGTCCCCGGCGGCTCGTGCATCATTTCCTCATCCTGCCTGCTCGGCCGCAGCGACTATAACGCCCGCGGCATCGCCGAAACACCGTTGTCGCTGCTGCTTCTGCCGGTCGGCGAATTCGCCCGGCTGCTGGTCGACCACACGCCCTTCCGCGATTTCGTCTTCCACCTGTTCGCCGAACGCATCGGCGAACTGATGCAACTGGTCGAGGAGGTCGCCTTCGCTCGTCTCGACCAGCGCCTGGCCAAGCTGATCCTGGCCCGCCAGAGCGACACCCTGAACGTCACCCACCAGCAACTGGCGGACGAACTGGGCAGCGTGCGCGAGATCGTCAGCCGCCTGCTCAAGGGCTTCGCCGCCCAGGGACTGGTAGCGCTCGGTCGCGAGCACCTGACCGTCGTCGACCGCGACGGCCTGAGCAAACTTGCCGCTGTGTGACCCAAGTTACATACTGAACGGCGCGCTGCGCTTACATTGGCGTCGTCATTCAACCACTGGAGAACACATCATGAAAAGCAATGTTGGCGGCATCGACAAAATCCTGCGCATCGTGGCCGGCATCGCCCTGATCGCCTGGGCACTCACCGGCGGCCCGGTCTGGGCGTGGATCGGCGTCGTTCCCCTGGCCACCGGCCTGATGGGCTGGTGCCCGCTGTATCCGCTGATCGGGCTGAATACCTGCCCACTGAAGAAGGACTGAGCTGCCCCGCGCCGACAAAACCCGCTGCGGCGGGTTTTATTTTGTCAGGTAGTTGGCAATGCGCACGTAATCCTCGACCGGCAGGTCTTCCGGGCGCAGCGTCGGGGCGATGTCGAGCGCGGCAAAACCGGCATCGTCGAGGATGCCCTTGAGGTTGTTGCGCAGCATCTTGCGGCGCTGGGCGAAAGCGGCCTGGACCAGCGCCGAGAGACGCTCCGGATCGCGGGCATTGAGCTGTTCCGGCGGCTTGGGAATCAGGCGGACGACCGCCGAATCGACCTTGGGCGGCGGATCGAAGCTGGCCGGCGGCACATCGATCAGCCATTCCAGCCAGAAGCTGTACTGCAGCATCACCGACAGCCGGCCGTAGTCGGCGCAGCCGGGTTCGGCAACCATGCGCTCGACGACTTCCTTCTGCAGCATGAAGTGCATGTCGCGCACCTGCTGGCCGTAGCTGGCAAGGTGGAAGAGCAGCGGCGTCGAAATGTTGTACGGCAGGTTGCCGACCAGGCGCAGGTCGCTGCCGATGCTGGCGAAGTCGAAGGCCAGCGCGTCGCCTTCGTGGATGGTGAGGCGCTCGGGCGAGTGCTGTTTTTTCAGGCGAGCGATCAGGTCGCGGTCGATTTCGACGACGTGCAGACGGTCGACGCGCTCAAGCAGCGGGATGGTGATGGCGCCAAGACCGGGACCGATCTCGACAACGGTGTCGGTGCGCGCCGGATTGATCGCCGAGACGATGGCGCCGATGATGCCCTGGTCGATCAGGAAGTTCTGACCAAACCGCTTGCGGGCGACGTGTCCCTTCATGCTTGCTTCCTCATTGCCATTCTGGCCGCTTCGCTGACCGCGGCAAACAGGCTGCCGGCGTCGGCCTGGCCGGTGCCGGCGAGCGCCAGTGCGGTGCCGTGATCGACCGAGGTGCGGATGATCGGCAGGCCGAGCGTGACGTTGATGCCGTTGCCGAAAGTGGCGTACTTGAGCGCGGTCAGGCCCTGGTCGTGGTACATCGCCAGCACCGCGTCGCCGCCGGCGAGCACCGGCGGGGTGAACATGGTGTCGGCGGGATGCGGGCCGGAGAGTTGCAGGCCTTCGCCGCGCAGCCGGGCCAGCGCCGGTTCGATGACCTCGATTTCCTCGCGCCCGAGATAACCGCCTTCACCGGCGTGCGGATTCAGCCCGGCGACCAGGATGCGCGGTTCGGCGATGCCGTACTTGCCGCGCAGGTCGGCGTCGACGATGCGCAGCGTGCGTTCGAGCAGTTCGCCGGTGATCGCCGCCGGCACGTCCTTGAGCGGCAGGTGTGTGGTCGCCAGCGCAACGCGCAGCGGGCCACGTTCGGTATCGCCGGCGAGCATCATCACCACCAGCGGCGTGCCGGTCTTGTCGGCTAGGTATTCGGTGTGGCCGGTGAAGGCGACGCCGGCGTCGTTGATCACCCCCTTGTGCACCGGCGCCGTCGCCATCGCGGCGAATTCGCCGGACTGGCAGCCGGCCAGCGCGCGGTCGAGCAGCGCCAGCACGTAAGGCCCGTTGGCGGCATCAAGGATGCCGGCTTCGGCCGGCTTGGCGAGCGGCACATGAATGATGTCGAGCGTGCCGGGCGCGGCCGGAACAGCGGGCGAATAATCGCGCAGGACGATGTCGAGGCCGAGCATGGCGGCACGCTGACGCAGCAGCTCGCGGTCGCCAAGGACGACCGGACGCCCTTCGCCGGACCAGCCGGCAAGCTCGAGGCAGAGTTCGGGACCGATACCGGCCGGCTCGCCGCTGGTAACGGCGATCACCGGTGCGGTCATTGCTGCTCCAGGCGGTTTTCGACGTAGGTGCGGTCGCGCAGCTGACGCAGCCAGTCCTGGTAGGCGTCGTCGAGCTTGCGCTCGCGGATCGCCTGGCGGGCAACCGAGCGCTGACGCTCGGCCGAAACGTCGCGCTCGCGGCGTTCGATGACCTGGATCAGGTGCATGCCGAACGGCGACTGAACGACCGGGCTGAGCTCGCCCGGCTTGAGCGCATCCATCGCCCGCTCGAAATCGGGCACGGTATCGCCCGGATTCAGCCAGCCGAGATCCCCGCCCTTGGCCGCGGAACCGTCCTGGGAAAAAAGACGTGCCTGCTCGGCGAAATCCATGCCGTTGACGATGCGTTCGCGCACGGTTTCCAGACGATGCCGGGCTTCGGCTTCGGCCACGACTTCATTGACCCGGATCAGGATATGGCGGGCATTGGTCTGCATGACCGAGGCCGGCGCGTTGCCGCCGCGCTTGTCGAGCAGTTTGACGATGTGGAAGCCGGCCGACGAACGCAGCAAGTCGCTGACGCCGCCGGCCTGCAGACGCGCTGCGGCTTCGGCATAGAGCTGCGGCAAACGGTCCAGTTTCCGCCAGCCGATTTCTCCGCCCTGCAAGGCGTCCGGGGCATCGGAGAAAACGGCCGTCAGTTCGGCAAAATTCTCGCCGGCTCGCGCTCGGGCCAGGGCCTGTTCGCCGCGCTGGCGCAATTTGGCCAGTTGCTCGGGCGTCACCGACTCCGGCGCCCGCAGCAGGATATGCGCCAGTCGGTACTCGTCACCGCCGCCATTGGCCGCCTGGTTGGTCAGGTAGTTGTCGATTTCGCTGTCGGAAACCACAATCCGGCTCTCGACTTCGCGCTCGCGCAGACGCGCCATGATCATCTCGCCGCGGATTTCCTCGCGGAATTCGGCATAGGCAATGCCGTCCTTCTCCAGTGCCGCACGGAACTGGGACAGGCTCATGTTGTTGTTGGCCGCGATCCGGCCGATCGCCTGATCCAGTTGCAGATCGTCGATACGCAGGCCGTTTTCCTTGGCAAAGGCAAACTGTGCCTGATCCATGATCATCCGCTCGAGCATCTGCGCTTCCAGCACGTCCTGAGGCGGTAACGGCGTCCCCTGCTTTTCCAGCTGCTTGAGCGCCACAGCCAAGCGGGCCCGCAGTTCGTTGCGGGTGATCACCCCGTCGCCGACCACAGCCACGATGTGATCTGCCTCGATGGGCTCCTGCGCCTGTAAGGGAAAAACAAGCAGGCAACTCAGGGAAACAAACAGGCTTGCGAGAATTTTTTGCATGGGTATCACTGGTTGGAGATCAGATTGCGGTCATTGGGCAATTCGTTGGTTTTACCATAGCCCGGAATGCTGCGCCGGAGCAAACCCAGGGGATTCGAGCCAATACTGGTGAAATCCTGCAACTCCAGCTGCAGGAAGAAGCTGGTATTGGGCGCCCCGGAAGTCGCCGCCAGACGCTGGACGACCCCGCGCACCGCCCAGCAGCCGGCGTTGTATTCCAGACCGCCGATGGTTTCCAGCATCTTGTGGTCGCGCATCGAGTAGTTGTAGCGACCGACCGCGTACCATTGCGGCGCCAACGGCCACTGGCCGGCAAAATCGACCTGGTCGACGATGGACTTGTTGGTCAGCGGATCACGCGTGTAGCGATAGCTGGCCGACAACACCTTGCCGTAATCGGGCTGGAAGCGGACGCCGGTCGAGAAGCGCTCGTTGATCCGGTCTTTGTAGTTGTATTCCCAGGTCGCTTCGGCATAGGTCTTGGGCGCCACCAGGCCACTGATCGAGGCGATCAGGTTGGAGAAGTTGTCTTCGCGCGAGGTTTCTCCGGGCAGGCTGACGCGCTGGCCGGAAAAATAGTAGCGCTGGCCGATCATGGCCCGGAAACGCTCGGCACCCGTGCTGGCATCCAGAATCCGGGTGGTCAGCGCGGCCGTCAACTGATGTGCGTCGTTGATTCGATCATGGCCGCTGTAGCGGTTCTCCGAGAAAACTTGCGCGAAATTGAAATCTGACAAGCCAGTGTCAAAGACCGGAATATCGTCCTGATCCCTGTAGGGAATGTAAACGTAATAGAGCCTCGGCTCCAGGGTTTGCAAGTAGGCATTCCCTAACAACTCACCCTCGCGTTCAAGAACAAGCGAGGAATCAATCGAGAACGTTGGCAGAACACGGGATATTCTGTCACTGTTACCACCGTTCAGTTGAGCCCTATCAATCGAATAACTGCTCATATGCAGACCAAGCTTGGGGATGATCTGAAAGGCGGGAGAGACATAGGGGACGCTGATCTGGGGGTAAACCACCAAGCGGTCCCCAACGTCCAGATTGACCTTATCGACATGGGAAAATCGTGTGTACTGCCCAAACAAGTTGAAATCCATGCCTTGCAGCAGATTCGGGCGGTAACCGAGCAGGTTAAGCTGAGGCTCGAGGAAATATGGGCGCTCGACGGCATTCGCCGGATCGGTATCCGGCTGCAAAGTCTGATAGCGAAGAACTTGCAGTGACGTCTGCAGCCAGGGGCTAGGGATGTAGTTCAAGGAGGCACGACGTTCAAGCTGAACCTGGGATGTCTGCATCAATCGTGAAGACAAATCCTCCCAATATCTGTCATCCGACACTCCATTCCAGTTGAGTACCGCCGATACACCAGACCCTAAATCATGCTGATGACGAACCTGATAAGCATAGCGCCGACGATCAGATTCGCTTCGATCAGCCCCCATGTACTCGGCACGTATTTCTCCGCGGTGTGCCTCGCCCAAATAACGCGCTTCAACGCCAAATTGGCCACCCCGTTTACTCATCACTCGAGGATAGAAAGTGGCGTCGTAATTCGGCGCAATATTCCAATAAAACGGCAACGAAACATCCAGACCTGTCTTCGTTGATTGCCGGAGAGATGGCGTGAGCAGTCCCGAACGCCTTTGGTTGTTCAATGGAAACCAAGCCAATGGGGTATAGAACAATGGAACCCCCTGAAACCAAAGGGAGGTATTGTCCGCACGCCCCACATTCTCATCGAAATCCAGGTCGAGCCGCTCCGCCTTAACGTACCAGTCTGGAGAAGGCGCCTTGCAGGTGGAATAGGTGCTGGCAGAAAGTCGCATACGATTTTCACCCGCAAATTCGATGCGTTCAGCAACCCCGGAGGCCTCCGTCTGCCTTGGCCCTGGCAACTCTGTCGGCAACCCATACACTTCAGCGACATTTAGCATCATCGGCACACCGCTGCTGACGCCATTAGCGCTGACCACGGCAACAACGGATCTATCCTGCTCGTAAAGTTTGCTCTCGACTTCCTTGACGACCCGATACCTGGCCTTGTCGGCAAAACCGATCTGCTCGGAGAGCTTCATGCGCAGGTGATCGGCGTCGATTTCGGCGCCATCCTGACGCAAACGCACGTTACCGACGGCATCCGCCTCGTCGTCGAGCGGCCGGTAAGTCAGCCGGTCGGACATCAGCGTCATGCCCGACTTGCGCAACTCCACGTTACCTTCGGCAACGGCCACTTCGTCGGTCTGGCCCTCCATGCGATCGGCGGTCAGGAACAAGGGATAGTCGTCGGCGGGTTTCAGCACCGAAGTGACGGTACCTGCCGCAGCGAGCTTCTCGTCGCTTTTCTTCTTGGCCAGCAGATTGAAGCGCTTTTCGAGGCGCAAGCTCGAAGCATCATCGACCAGCGCCCGCCCGGAACTCCCCACCATCGGAAAAATCACGGAGGTGGCACCGGTTGCTGCGTGCAAACCCTGCGTGCCGGCAAACAGGCAGCAAACCAGCACGGCGATCGGACGTCGGGAGAAACCTGTCATCGGAGCATTCTGGGCGAGCCGGGACCGGAAAGGCCGATGCCCGGGTGTTAAAATCGCGCCATTTTACAACGAACCTTCCCCTCCTCGATGTCGCGCGATCAACTTGTTACCGACTGGGTTACCAGTCGCTTCCCCGAACAGTCCGTTTCCATCACGCCAGCGTCCGCCGACGCCAGCTTCCGCCGCTACTTCCGCCTGACCTGGCCGGACGGCAGCACGCGCATCCTGATGGACGCGCCGCCGGAAAAGGAAGACTGCAAACCCTTCATCAAGGTCGCCGGCCTGCTCGCCAAGGCCGACCTGGCGGCTCCGCGCATCCTCGACCAGGATCTCGACAACGGCTTCCTGGTGCTCACCGACCTCGGTCGCATCGGCTACCTCGACGCGCTCAACGCCGACCTGTCGCTGGCCGACACGCTGATCCGCCCGGTGCTCGACGTGCTGGTCAAATGGCAGCTGTCGTCGACTGCCGCCACCTTGCCGCCCTACGACGCGACCCTGCTGCGCCGCGAACTCGACCTCTTCCCGGAATGGTTCGTCGGCCGCCACCTCGGCGTCCAGCTCGACGCCAACGAGTTGCTGATGCTCGACCGGACCTTCAAGTTCCTGATCAATTCGGCGCTCAACCAACCCAAGGTCTTCGTCCACCGCGACTTCATGCCGCGCAACCTGATGGTCGTCGAAAGCGCGCAGACGCTGACGCCGGGTATCATCGATTTCCAGGACGCGGTCTATGGCCCGATCACCTACGACGTCGTCTCGCTGTTCCGCGACGCCTTCATCTCCTGGGAGGAAGAGCAGGAAATCGACTGGGTCGTCCGCTACTGGGAAAAAGCCCGTGCCGCCGGCCTGCCGGTGCGCGCCGACTTCGGCGATTTCTGGCGCGACTACGAGCTGATGGGCCTGCAGCGCCACCTCAAGGTGCTCGGCATCTTCTGCCGCCTCAAGTACCGCGACGGCAAGGAAAAATACAGCGAAGACCTGCCGCGCTTCATGAACTACGCGCGCAAGACCGCCAGCCGCTACATCCCGCTCAAGCCGCTGCTCAACCTGCTCGACAAGCTCGAAGGCAACACCGAGCAGATCGGCTACCGCCGCTAGGCCGCGATGAAAGCGATGATCCTCGCCGCCGGCCGCGGCGAACGCATGCGGCCGCTGACCGACCACACGCCGAAACCGCTGCTTTCCGCCGGCGGCAAGCCGCTGATCGTCTGGCACCTGGAGAAGCTGGCCGCCGCCGGTTTCCGCGAAGTGGTCATCAACCACGCCCACCTTGGTGACAAGATCGAGGCGGCGCTAGGCGACGGATCGAAGTGGGGACTCAGCATCGCCTATTCCCCGGAACCGCCGGGCGCGCTGGAAACCGCCGGCGGCATCGCCCGCGCCTTGCCGCGACTCGGCGACGCCCCGTTTCTGGTGGTCAATGGCGACGTCTACTGCGACGTCGATTTCCCAAGCTTCGCCGCGCGCGGCTGCCCGCCCGGCGGCGCCCGCCTGCTGCTGGTCGACAACCCGGCGCACCACGGCGGCGGCGACTTCTCGCTGAGCGGCGAACGGATCGTTCCCGCCAACGGTGAGCAAACGCTCACCTACGCCGGCATCGGCGTTTTTTCCCCGGCCATGTTCGACCACGTCCCGACCGACCAGCCGATGAAGCTGCGCCCGCTGCTCGACGCGGCGATTGCCGCCGGCACGCTGACCGGGGAACGTCACGCCGGCCGCTGGGTCGACGTGGGTACGCCACAACGGCTCGCCGAACTTGACCAGGAACTGAGAACCGCATGAGCCACGCCCACTTCATCGCCCGCCGCCGACGCCTGCTCAAGACCATAGGCGACGGCGTCGCCATCATCCCGACGGCACCTGAGGTCGTACGCAACCGCGACGCGCACTATCCCTACCGTTTCGACAGCTACTTCTGGTACCTGTCGGGCTTCCCGGAACCGGAAGCGGTGATCGTGCTGGTCGGCGGCAAAAAGCCGAAGTCCATCCTGTTCTGCCGCGACAAACACGAAGAACGCGAAATCTGGGACGGCTACCGCTACGGCCCGAAAGCGGCGAAAAGCGCCTTCGGCTTCGACGCCGCGTATTCGATCGAGCAGTTCGACAAGAAGCTGCCCGAGCTGCTGGTCGACCGCGACACGCTGTGGCACGCCGTCGGCCACGACGACGCCTGGGATGCACGTATCGCCAGGGCCTTGAACGAAGTCCGCGCCCAGGCCCGCGCCGGCAAGCGCGCGCCGCGCGCGATCCATGATCTGCGCGCCGAACTCGACGCCATGCGCCTCTACAAGGACAAGGCCGAACTGGCCACCATGCAGCGCGCCGCTGACATCGCCAGCGCCGGCCACGCCCGCGCCATGCGCGCCTGCCGCCCGGGCATGGCCGAATACGAGCTGGAAGCCGAACTGTCCTACGAATTTCGCAAACGCGGCGCCGACGGCCACGCCTACACACCCATCGTCGCCGGCGGCGCCAACGCCTGCGTGCTGCATTACGTCGAGAACAACAAGCTCTTGAACGACCACACGCTGGTGCTGATCGACGCCGGCTGCGAAGTGCAGGGCTACGCTGCCGACATCACCCGCACGTTCCCGGTCAATGGCCGCTTCACGCCAGCTCAGAGGGACGTTTACGAGATCGTCCTCGCCGCCCAGGCCGCCGCCATCGCTGCCACCGCGCCCGGTCGCCACTTCATGGAAGCGCACGACGCCGCCGTGCGCGTGCTGACGCGAGGCCTGGTCGATCTGAAACTACTGACCGGCGACGTCGACACCCTGATCGAGAAGGGCGACTTCCGTCGTTTCTACATGCACCGCACCGGCCACTGGCTCGGCCTCGACGTGCACGACGCCGGTGAGTACAAGATCGGCAACGACTGGACGACGCTGCAACCGGGCATGACCATCACCGTCGAACCCGGCCTGTACATCCGCCCAGGCGCCGACGTGCCGACCGAACTGGCCGGCATCGGCATCCGTATCGAGGACGACGTGCGCGTCACCGCCGAGGGTTGCGATGTCTATACGACGGCACCGAAGACGGTGGCCGAAATCGAGGAAGTGATGCGCCATGACTGAAGCCGTTGAACAGACCGATATCCTGATCGTCGGCGCCGGCCCGGTCGGCATGACGCTGCACCTGGCGCTCGCTGCCGGCGGCCAGCAGTCGCTGCTCGTCGACCGGCGCCCAGCGGCCGCGTTGCAGGCCGACCCGCGCGCCCTGGCGCTGTCGCACGGCGCCCGCGAACTGCTCGAACAACTTGGCGGCTGGCCGACACGGGCAGCGACACCGATCGAGACCATCCACGTCTCGCAGAAGGGCGGCTTCGGCCGCACGCTGATCGACCGCGGCGACTACAAGCTGCCGGCGCTCGGCTACGTCGTCCGCTACCGCGACCTCGCCGCCGCACTGGCCGCCCGCCTGGCCGACGACGCGCGACTGACCGAGGCGGAAATCCTCGACATCACCGCGGACAACGACGGCGCCACCGTCGCCCTGCGCCACGCCGGCAAGCTGCGCCGCATCCGCTGCCGCCTGCTGGTCCATGCCGAAGGCACGCCGGGCGATGAAGCCGGCGTCAGCGTCAGCGACTACGTCCAGCACGCGGTCATCTGCGAAGTCACGCCGACGCCGGGGAACGCCCGCCGCGCCTGGGAACGCTTTACCCCGGACGGCCCGCTGGCGCTGCTGCCGCTCGGCGAGGAATACTCGATCGTGTTCACGCTGCCGCCAGCCAAGGCCGACGCCGTCATGGCGCTCGACGACGACGCCTTCGTCGCCGCGCTGACCGCCCAGTTCGGCCGCAGCATGCGCTTCGCCAAGCCGGGCAAGCGCAGCCGTTTCCCGCTCGCCCTGCGCCTGCGCGAGCAGTTGCACCGGGGCCGCGAAGTGTGGATCGGCAACACCGCGCAGACCTTGCACCCGGTTTCCGGCCAGGGTTTCAACCTCGGCCTGCGCGACGCCTGGCAACTCGCCGACAGCCTCCTGAACGAGGGCGTCGCCGGCATCGACCTCGCCGCCTACGCCGCCAGCCGCCAACTCGACCGCGAGGGCGGCGCCTTCTTCACCGACAAGGTGGTCAAGGCCTTCTCCAACGACTGCGCGCCGCTCAGGCTGGCCCGCGGTCTCGGCCTGCTGGCGCTCGACGTCTTCCCGCCGGCCCGCCATTTCGTCGCCAAACGCATGATCTGGGGCGCCCGCGCTTGGCCGTGAGCCCGGGACGGCTGGGCGCCTGGTTCCTCGCCTGCCGTCCGAAAACCCTGAGCGTTTCGCTGGCGCCGGTCCTCGTCGGTACCGCCCTGGCCTGGCAGCAACAGGCGTATCTCCTATGGCTGCCGCTCCTGGCGGCAGCGCTTGGCGCGGCGCTGATCCAGATCGGCACCAACCTGTTCAATGATGTCGGCGATTTCCTGCGCGGCGCTGACCAGCCGGGCCGCATCGGCCCGCCGCGCGCCACCGCCGAGGGCTGGCTGACGCCGACCGCGGTCCGCGCCGGCGCCTGGGCCAGCTTCGCCCTGGCCTTCGCCTGCGGCATCTACCTGGTCAGCCACGGCGGCTGGCCCATCGTCGTCATCGGCCTGTGCTCGCTGGCCGCCGGCTGGGCCTATACCGGCGGCCCGAGGCCGATTGCCTACGGACCGCTGGGCGAACTCTTCGTGATCGCCTTCTTCGGCGTGGTCGCCGTCGGCGGCAGCTACTACCTGCAGACCCTGGCGCTGAGCCCGGCGGCGGTACTCGCCGGCCTGCAACTGGGCCTGCTGGCGGCAGCGGTGATCACCGTCAACAATTACCGCGACCTCGACAGCGATGCCACCAGCGGCAAGCGCACGCTGGCCGTACGCCTGGGGCGACCGGCGACGCGCTGGCTGTACGCCGGCGAACTCCTTTCGCCCTACCTGCTGCTCGGCGGCACCGTCTGGCCGCTGCTGTCGCTGCCGCTGGCGCTGTGGCTGATCCGCCGTTTCTGGCGGGAAAAGCCGGGCCCAGGCTTCAACGGCTTGCTGGCAGCAACCGCCGGCCTGCAACTGGCGTTTGCATTGCTGTTAACCCTGAGCCTGACGATTTGACTATTTTTTAGGCGCCGGATCAGGTAGAATTCGCGGCTTCCCCTGATCTGCCCGGCGCCGCTGCTGCGCCCATTCGTCGCCCATGGAATTTGCCGGTTTTACCTTGCGAAACAACCTCTTCGTTGCACCGATGGCGGGCGTGACCGATCGTCCTTTCCGCCAGTTGTGCAAGAAGCTGGGCGCCGGGCTGGCCGTCTCCGAGATGGTCACCTCGAACTCGCTGCTCTACGGCAGCGCCAAGACGCTGCGCCGCGCCAACCACGTCGGCGAAGTGGCACCGATCTCGGTGCAGATTGCCGGCGCCGACCCGAAGATGATGGCCGAAGCGGCCCGGCACAACGTCGATAACGGCGCTCAGATCATCGACATCAACATGGGCTGCCCGGCCAAGAAGGTCTGCAACGTGATGGCCGGTTCGGCGCTGATGCAGGACGAAGCCCTGGTCGGCCGCATTCTCGACGCCGTCGTCGCCGCCGTCCCGGACACCCCGGTGACGCTGAAATTCCGTACCGGCTGGAACCTGGCCAACCGCAACGCGCCGACCATCGCCCGCATCGCCGAGAGCGCCGGCGTACGCGCCGTCGCCATCCACGGCCGGACGCGCTGCCAGCAATACACCGGCGAGGCCGAATACGACACCATCGCCATGGTCAAGACGCTGATCCGCATTCCGGTGATCGCCAACGGCGACATCACCACGCCGGAAAAAGCCAAACATGTGCTCGACCACACCGGTGCCGACGGCATCATGATCGGCCGCGCCGCCCAGGGCCGGCCGTGGCTGTTCCGCGAGATCGAACATTATCTGAAGACCGGCGAAAAAATGGCGCCGGCACCGGTTTCCGAGATCCACGCGATCCTGCTCGCGCATCTCGAGGACCTCTACGATTTCTACGGCCTGGACACGGGGGTCAAGGTCGCCAGAAAGCACATCTCCTGGTACACCAAGGGTCTGGTCGGCTCGGCGGCGTTCCGCAAGATGATGAACACGCTGCCGACCGTCGAGGCGCAGCGGGAAGCCGTTGACCAGTTCTTCCAGCAATACGCGGAAGAACACGATCATCTGCAATACGAAGAAAACAAGACACTAGAGGAGGCGTTGGCAGCATGAGCCAACATGACTTGGGGCGGTGCGTGATCAACGCACTGGAGCAGTATTTCCGGGACCTCGACGGCGAAAAGCCGGCGGCAATCTACGACATGGTCCTGAAGAGCGTGGAAAAACCGATGCTGGAACTGGTCCTGGCCAAGGCCGGCACCAACCAGACGCTGGCCGCGGAGATGCTCGGCATCAACCGCAACACGCTGCGCAAGAAGCTTACCGAACATCAACTACTGTAAATCCGGACCACCATGACCATCAAGCAAGCGCTGATTTCCGTCTCCGACAAGACGGGTGTACTCGAATTCGCCCAAGGCCTGGCCGCCCAGGGCGTCAAGCTGCTGTCCACCGGCGGCACCGCCAAGATGCTGCGTGACGCCGGCCTCGCCGTCACCGAAATCGGCGACTACACCGGCTTCCCGGAAATGCTCGATGGCCGCGTCAAGACGCTGCATCCGAAGGTGCACGGCGGCATCCTGGCCCGTCGCGACCTGCCGGAACACCTGGCGACCATCGAAGAACACGGCATCCCGACCATCGACCTGGTCTGCGTGAACCTCTACCCCTTCGCAGCGACCATCGCCAAGACCGGCGTGACGCTGGCCGACGCCATCGAGAACATCGACATCGGCGGTCCGGCGATGGTCCGCTCGTCGGCCAAGAACTACGCTGGTGTGGCAATCGTCACCGATCCGACCGACTACCAGCCGCTGCTCGACGAAATGAAGGCCAACGGTGGCGCCCTGCAACTGGGTACCCGCTTCAACCTGGCCAAGAAGGCGTTCACGCACACCGCCCGCTACGACAGCATGATCGCCAACTGGCTGACCGGCCTCGACGACGGTGCGGAAGCCCAACCGGAGGCCGCCGCGCCGGTGCCGTCGGTGTTCCCGGCCAAGCTGCAACTGGCCTTCGACCGCACCGAAATCCTGCGCTACGGCGAGAATTCGCATCAGCAAGCTGCCTTTTACCGCGACACCACGCCGCTGGCCGGCAGCATTGCCGCCTACACCCAACTGCAGGGCAAGGAACTGTCGTACAACAACATCGCCGACTCCGATGCCGCCTGGGAATGCGTCAAGGCCTTCGACGCCCCTGCCTGCGTCATCATCAAACACGCCAACCCGTGCGGCGTGGCGGTCGACAGCGCCCTGGTGCGCGCCTATGAAAAAGCCTTCCTGACCGATTCGACCTCGGCCTTCGGCGGCATCATCGCCTTCAACGGCGAAGTCGGCATCGACGTCGTCAACGCCATGAATGAACGCAAGCACTTCGTCGAAGTGCTGATCGCCCCGTCCTTCACCGCCGAAGCCAAGGCTGCACTGGCTGCCAAGCAGAACCTGCGCGTGCTGGTGGTACCGCTCGGCCGCGAACTGAACAAGCTCGAACTCAAGCGCGTCGGCGGTGGTCTGCTGGTGCAGACGGCCGACGACTTCACCGCCCAGGTCAAGGATCTGAAGGTGGTGACCAAGGTCCAGCCGACCCTGCGCCAGATCGAAGACCTGCTCTTTGCCGAGCGCGTCGCCAAGTTCGTCAAGTCCAACGCCATCGTTTTCTGCGGCGACGGCATGACCCTGGGCGTCGGCGCCGGCCAGATGAGCCGCGTCGACTCGACCAAGATCGCCTGCATCAAGGCCCAGAACGCAGGCCTCGAACTCAAGGGTTCGGTGGTCGCCTCGGACGCCTTCTTCCCGTTCCGCGACGGCCTCGACGTGCTGGCCGAAGCCGGTGCCAAGGCTGTCATCCAGCCGGGCGGCTCGATGCGCGACGAGGAAGTCATCGCGGCAGCCGACGAACACGGCATCGCGATGGTGTTCACCGGCGCCCGCCACTTCCGCCACTAACAAGGACAGTCCATGAAACTCCTCGTCATCGGTTCCGGCGGTCGCGAACACGCCATGGCCTGGCGCCTGGCCAAGACGCCGGGCCTGCAGAAGGTCTATGTCGCGCCGGGCAATGCCGGCACGGCGCGCGAGCACGAGCTGGAAAACCTGAACATCACCGACCCGCAGGCGCTCGCCGACTTTGCCGAAGAAAACAAGATCCACCTGACCCTGGTCGGCCCGGAAGCGCCCCTGGCGGCCGGCGTCGTCGACGTCTTCCGCGCCCGCGGCCTGAAGATCTTCGGCCCGACCAAGGCAGCGGCGCAGCTCGAATCCTCGAAGGATTTCGCCAAGCGCTTCATGGCCCGCCACAACATCCCGACAGCCGAATTCGAGACCTTCTCGGATGCCGCTGCCGCCCACGCCTACATCGACAAGAAGGGCGCGCCGATCGTCATCAAGGCCGACGGCCTGGCCGCCGGCAAGGGCGTCGTCGTTGCCATGACGCTCGAGGAAGCGCACGCCGCGATTGACGACATGCTGTCCGGCAACAAGCTCGGCGATGCCGGTGCCCGCGTCGTCATCGAGGAATTCCTCGACGGCGAGGAAGCCAGCTTCATCGTCATGGTCGACGGCAAGAACGTCCTGCCGCTGGCCTCCAGCCAGGATCACAAGCGCATCTTCGACGGCGACCAGGGGCCGAACACCGGCGGCATGGGCGCCTATTCCCCGGCCCCCTGCGTCACCCCGGAAATCCACGCCAAGGCGATGCGCGAGATCATCCTGCCGACGGTGCGCGGCATGGCGGCTGATGGCATTCCGTTCTCCGGCTTCCTCTACGCCGGCCTGATGATCGGCAAGGACGGCTCGGTCAAGACCCTGGAATTCAACTGCCGCATGGGCGACCCGGAAACCCAGCCGATCCTGATGCGCCTCAAGTCCGACTTCGTCAAACTGCTCGAACACGGCATCGCCGGCACGCTCGACCAGGTCGAGGCCGAATGGGACCGCCGCGTCGCGCTCGGCGTCGTGCTCGCTGCCGCCAACTACCCGGAAACGCCGAAAAAGGGCGATGCCATCATCGGCCTGCCGGCCGGCAACAGCTTCGGCGAAGATGCGCACGTCTTCCACGCCGGCACGGCCGACCAGGACGGCAAGGTGGTCACCGCCGGCGGTCGCGTCCTCTGCGTCACGGCGCTGGGCGAGAACGTCAAGCTGGCGCAGAAGGCGGCCTACGAGGCTGCCGTCCAGATCAGCTGGGACGGCATGCAATACCGCAAGGACATCGGTTACCGGGCAATCAACCGCTAAGTACGGCCTGAACCCCATGACGACGGGCGGCTCATTCCAGCCAATGAGCCGCCCGTTTTTTTACCCCACGGAGACAAGATGGACACCACCCGCCTCAAGGATTACTTCACCGGCCTGCAGGCCCGCATCGTCGGGGAGCTCGAAGCTTTCGACGGCCAGCCCTTCCGCACCGACTCCTGGACGCGCCCCGAAGGCGGCGGCGGCATTTCCCGACTGATCGAGGAAGGCGGTTTCTTCGAACGCGGCGGCGTCAATTTCTCGCACGTCACCGGCAAATCGCTGCCGGCCTCGGCCACCGCCGTGCGCCCGCAACTGGCCGGCCGCGCCTGGGAAGCCATGGGCGTGTCGCTGGTGCTGCATCCGCGCAACCCCTACTGCCCGACGGCACACATGAACGTGCGCTGCTTCGTCGCCACCAAGGAAGGCGAGGACGATGTCTGGTGGTTCGGCGGCGGCATGGACATGACGCCCTATTACGGTCAGCGCGAGGACGTGCAGCACTTCCACCGCACCTGCCGCGATGCGCTCGCGCCCTTTGGCGACGAGGTCTATCCGAAATACAAGACATGGTGCGACGAGTATTTCTTCCTCAAGCACCGCAACGAACCGCGCGGTGTCGGCGGCGTCTTTTTCGACGACCTCAACGAGGGCGGTTTCGAACGCTGCTTCAGCCTGACCCAGGCCGTCGGCAATGCCTTCACGCAAGCCTATCTGCCGGTGCTGGCGAAGCGCCGCGACACGCCCTACGGCGAGCGCGAGCGCGACTTCCAGGCCTACCGGCGCGGTCGTTACGTCGAGTTCAACCTGGTCTGGGACCGTGGCACGCTGTTCGGCCTGCAGTCGGGCGGCCGCACCGAATCCATCCTGATGTCGCTACCGCCCATCGTCCAATGGCGCTACGACTGGCAGCCGGAAGCCGGCACGCCAGAGGCCGAACTCTACGAAGTCTTCCTGCAACCGCAGGACTGGGCGTAAGCCTTACTTCAGCTTGCCCTTGACGACCCGGACCCGCACCGGGTCCTTGATCTCGAGTTTGCCGCCGCCGCCCTGCAGATTACCGCAGGCGCAGGCGGCCTTGATGTGCGGCACGGAATTGACGATCACCGTGCAATCCAGGCATTCGTAGTAGAGGTCGCCGCCAGTCGGCAAGGCATCGGGCGCGGGTGCCGGCTCGACAGGGTAAAAGTTGTAGATCTTGCGCATGTCGATATTCAGCACTTCCAGCTCCTCTGCGTATTATTTTTCGCCATTTTCCGGCCGTACCGCGGCGCGGTAATGCCGGTTGGCCTCGTCGACCCGTTCGAGCTGATCGCCCAGACGTGCCAGTTCCAGATGCCCCGCCTGCGTCTCCTCGACCGACAGCGATGCTTCCAGGTAACTCTGTGCCTTGCCCCACAAGCGCTGGCGGACGCACATCCGCCCCAGCGCCAGCAATAATCCGGCATGGTCCGGCCGCTGACGCAACCAGGTTTCGGCCCGGGCGATGCGCGACATCTGGTCGCCGCCGCCCAGGCGACCGTAAATGGCCACCAGCTCGCTCTGCCAGATTTCCTCGTCGGCCTGATCGAGCATGCCCTCGATCAATCGCTGCGCTTCGTCATCCGCCGCCGCTGCCGCCAGTCCGCGGGCAGCCGCCAGAACGACCTCGACCCCGCGCTCGTCGGCCGGCACCTTGCGCAGATAGGCGACCAGGGCATCGCGATCGTCGCCGCAACGCGCCAGATTGGCCAGATGGGCCTTGATCGCCAAAGGCCGGACCATGTCGACCGGCAGGGCATCGCGCTTGGCCAGCTGACGCAGCAGCTTCAAGGCGCCATCCCAGTCGCCGCTGCCCTGGCGGGCACGCAGTTCCAGGCGCAAGGCCGCGATATGCCGGCCCTCGCGCTGTTGCAGACGTTGCAGGACTCGCAGCGCCTCGTCGAAACGACGCGCTTCGTTGAGCATTTCGGCTTCCAGCATCAGCGTCGCCGATTCGTTGCGCGCATCCTGCTGCTTGGCCTTGTCCAGCCACTCCTGCTGACGCTTCGGCTCACCCAGGCGCTGGGCCGCACGCGCGGCGATCAGGGCCGCCAGCGCCGGCGCGCGGCCGGCCTCGTAGGCTTCACCGGCACGTTTCAGGGCCTGCCCGAAACGGCCTTCGAACAGTAAACGCACGGCATCCTGAAAAATCTGTCCGGACTTTTCGCGCTGGCGCCGCCGGCGATACTCGGCCACCCGCCGGGGCATGCCGAAGGTCAGCGACAGGGCGCGCAACAGCGCGTAGAAGACGACAAAGGCCAGCAGCAAGGCCAGCAACAGGAAATTGAGCGACACCTCGACCCGCCAGGGCGGCAGCACGATCAGCACATAGCCGTCGTTCATGCTGGCGCCGAGCGCGACCGCCACCGCCAGGGCAAACAGCGCGATGACCCAGAACAAACCTCTCACCGCGCCACCTTTTCTTCACGCAGGGTCAGCAGGGCCTGCTGGCTGGCGCGCAGGTCGGGCAGATCGATGACGATTTCGGCGGCGGCTAGCGCCTTGATCTGCTCGATCGCAGCCTGAACGGCACGATCCTCGGTCGAGAAATATTTTTCCAGCCAGCTGCCGGCAACGGTCAGCTCGTTGCGGAAGGTCCGCTGCTCGCGGGCAAACAGCGCCAGTCGGGCGCTGAGCAGGCGCAGCCTGAGGTTTTCGCGCAGGAAGAAACCCTGCCCCGGCGCCAGCAGGGCCGGCTCCTCACGATCGAAGCGCTGGATGCGGATCATGCTGCGCGTTTCCTGCCACAGGTCGGCGAGTACCAGACGCCACCACGGCAGCACCGGCGCTTCGTCGGCTTCCGCTTCGACCGCAGCTTCCACCGGCCGACCATGGACGGCAAAGGGAAACTTGTCGATGCCGGCGACGATCTGCTCCAGACGCAGGCTGATGCCCGGCACATCGACCAGCGGCAACTCGTTCAGGCGGGCGATGTCGGCAGCCAGAGCCTTGCGCAGCGGCAGATGGCGGGCCTTGTCGAGGCGGGCCAGTTGCGCATCCGCCGAACGCAGGGCAAGCAGCGCGACCGGCACGTTGCCGGCCAGCTGGATCTGCTGCACCGCCAGCGTCACGGCCTGCTCGATTTCGAGCAACTCGGCCTCCTCCCGACCCTTGGCCACATCCTGGAACAGGGTCTGGAGCACGGCTTCCTGGTCCCGGGTTTCGGCCAGTCGTTGTTCGACGGTAGCCAGTCGCTCGTCAAGCGCCTTGGCCCGTTGCAACAGTTGCTGATCGATCTGCGCGTCGTTGCGCGAGGTGACGGCGGCATCGGCCAGTTGCCGCGAGACGCCGTGGCGCAGTTCGTTGATCTGCTGACGCGTATCGAACCAGTGCCAGGCCAGCAGGCCGGCGAGCACGACAACCGGCAGCACCCAGACGGCACTGGCCCTACTCGCCCGCGCGGGTGCGACGGGCGGGGGATCCGGATCGGAAACGGGAGAGGAAGGAATTTCGGCGTTCATGCTGACCAATTATAAGCAAGTAATCCTTCAATCAGGCCGCTGTCGGTGGCCTCCGTCAGGACGATGCGTTGCAATCCGAGCACCTCGGCAGTCTCGGCGATCCGCGCATGCGGAACGAACAGCGGCGTTTCCATCAGGCAAGCCCGCCCGGCCTCGTCCAGGCCGGCGACCAGATAATGCAGGGCCTCGCTGCTCGACACCACCAGCGCATCGAGTCGCTGGCCGCGCCAGGCTTCGAGCAGGACGTCGAAGCTGCCGGCCGGCCCGCTGCGCCGGTAAGCGACGATGCAATCGACCAGCGCCCCGCGGGCACGCAAGGTATCGGCCAGCAGTTCGCGACCGCCGTCACCGCGGAAGATGGCGACCCGCTGGCCGGCCATCCTGTCGGCGGCCAGCTCGGGGAGCTCAAGCAGCCCCTCGGAATCGTAACGTGCGGCTGGCATCAGACAGCCGGGCACGCCGGCATCGGCCAGCGCGGCGACGGTTCCCGGACCGACGGCCGCCGCCTGCACCCCGTCAGGCCAGGCCCGACCGGCGAGCAACACGGGCAAGGCATGGCGGACAGCGTTCGGGCTGACGAAGACCGCCAGCGAATAGTCCGCCAGTTGCGCCGCCGCCTGGGTCAGGCCGGTGGCATCGTCGGCCGGCGCGATTTCCAGCAGGGGAAACAGCAGGGCATTACCGCCTGCCGCGGCAATCATCTTGGCCAGCGGCGCCGCCTGGGCGCGCGGCCGGGTGACGACGATGGTGCGCCCGGCAAGCGGGCCGGACGGGCTCATGCTTACTTGTGACAGTCCAGTGCCGCCAGGATGGCTTCCGCCCCCTGGGCACGCAGGACGTCGGCAAGTTGGCGCCCCAAGGCCTCGTCATCGGCAGGATTGCCACGGACTTCGCCGCTGACCATCTGCGTGCCGTCGACGCTGGCGACGAAACCGCGCAGCCACAACAGGCCGTTGTCGATGATCGCGTAACCGCCCAGCGGTACCTGGCAGGAACCGCCCAGGGCACGGGACAAGGCGCGCTCGGCCTTGACACAGTGCGCCGTCTCGGCGTCGTTGAGCGGCGCGACGACGGCGGCCATGGCCGCATCGCCGTCGACCAGTTCGATCCCCAGCGCGCCCTGACCCGGTGCCGGCAGCGACTGTTCCGGCGTCAGGACGGTCTTGATCCGATCCTTCAGGCCGAGACGGATCAGGCCGGCGGCGGCCAGGATGATCGCGTCGTACTCGCCGGCGTCGAGCTTCTTCAGCCGGGTATCGAGATTGCCGCGCAGGCTCTTGATCACCAGTTGCGGGTATTTGGCGCGCAGGACGGCCTCACGGCGCAGGCTGGAGGTGCCGACGACGGCACCGGCCGGCAGCTCGTCGAGGCCGGCGTACTTGTTCGAGACGAAGGCGTCGCGCGGATTTTCGCGAGCCGAAATGGCGGCCAGGACGAAGCCTTCCGGCATCACCATGGGCACATCCTTCATCGAATGCACGGCCAGGTGCGCCCGGCCTTCCTGCATCGCCACTTCGAGTTCCTTGATGAACAGCCCCTTGCCGCCGATCTCGGCCAGCGGCCGGTCGAGAATCTGATCGCCCTTGGTGGTCATGCCGAGAATGACAACTTCCGCAGCGGGATTTAAACTCGACAGACGATCCCGGACATGCACCGCCTGCCACATGGCCAGACGGGATTCACGGGAGGCGATGATGATTTTCGACGGAGCAGACATGAGGCAATCCTGGAAGTCTTGGAGCGTGCTGTTCGGGGCGCTGATTCTAGCATGCCTGCCCCTGACCGCCCCCGCCGCGCCCCAGCTTGTCCAGGCCAGCCGGCTTGATGCCGAGGCCCGCCAGGCGGCAAAGGCCGGCGGTCCGCTGATCATTCTCTACAGCCGGGCCGACTGCAGCTTCTGCAAGACCATCAAGCGCGATTTCCTCGGCCCGCTGGCGGTCGATCCGCGTTACGCCGGGCGGGTGGTCGTCCGCGAGGTCGCCCAGGACAGCAACGCCGCGCTGACCGACTTCGCCGGGCGCGACACCACGCACGCCCGCTTTGCGGCCGCAGAAAAGATCCGCCTGGTGCCGGTCGTCGCCTTTTACGGGCCGGACGGCCGGCAACTCCACGAACCCATCGTCGGCGCTCGCCTGCCGGATTTCTACCAGAGCTACCTCGAGGCGGCCATCGAACAATCAACCCGTGCACTGCAACGCAAACCATGAGTGATCAGGACAAACCGGCGGCGCAACGACCGGAACATCCGGATTTCTGGTGCAAACGCTTCGAAGAGGGCATCACCCCCTGGGATGCCGGCCGCGTACCGGCGGATTTCGACGCCTTCGTCAGCGTCCGGCCGACTCCGATGAACACGCTGATTCCAGGTTGTGGCAGCGGCTGGGAAGCCACCCGACTGGCCGCCGCCGGCTGGCCGGTCACCGCCCTGGATTTCTCGCCGACCGCCGTCGCCCGCGCCCGTGAGGTACTGGCCGGACACGCCGTCGAACTGGTCTGCGCCGATTTCTTCAACTACACCCCGGCCACACCGCCCACGCTGATCTACGAACGCGCCTTCCTCTGCGCCCTGCCGCGCAAGCTGTGGCCGGACTGGGCCGGCAAGGTGGCCGCGCTGTTGCCCTCAGGTGGCCTGCTGGCCGGCTATTTCTTCGTCTGCGAGCAATTGAAGGGGCCACCGTTCGGCATCCAGCCGGAGCAGCTCGACGCGCTGCTGCTGCCGGCTTTCGAGCGTATCGAAGATCGCCCGGTCGCCGATTCGATCCCGGTCTTCGCCGGCCGCGAACGCTGGCAGGTATGGCGCCGGCGTCAGGACGAGCGAGCCGCGGACAGGTAACGCAGCAGCATCGCGTACAGCCGCTCGGGTACGACCGGTTTGGCCATGAAATCGTCCATCCCCGCTGCCAGGCAGCGGGCACGATCTTCGGCAAAGGCGTTGGCGGTCATCGCCAGGATCGGCACCTCCCGGCACGCCGGCAACTCGCGGATCCGCCGGGTCGCCTCGATGCCGTCCATGGTCGGCATCTGCATATCCATCAGGATCAGGTCGTAGCCGCCGTTCGCCGCCATGGCCACCGCCTGCCCGCCGTCCTCGGCCTGATCGACCGCCAGGCCGGCATCTTCGAGCATCAGCAGGGCAATTTCGCGGTTGATCGGCTCGTCCTCGACCAGCAGCACGCGACGGCCGGCAAAGTCCCGACGCAGGATTTCCTCCGCGTCGTCGACCGGCAGATCGGCCTGCACCTCGGCAGCCTGGTCACGTTGCAGGCTGACGGTGAACCAGAACAGGCTGCCGACCCCCGGCGTACTGCGGGCACCGGCGTCGCCCCCCATGAGCACGGCCAGCTTGCGGGTAATCGCCAGCCCCAGGCCGGTACCGCCGTAATGGCGGGTGATCGAGGCATCGGCCTGCTCGAAGGCAGAAAAGAGTCGGCCCAGCGCCTCTTCGCTGATCCCGACGCCGCTATCCTCGACTTCGAAACGCAAGCGCACCACCACCCCGTTGTCGTCCTCGACGACGACCCGGATAGTGACCCTGCCGCGCTCGGTGAATTTGACCGAATTGCTGACGTAATTGAGCAGGGCTTGCTGTAACCGCGTGGCGTCGCCAAGCAGGTTGCCGGGTATTTCGGCGACCTCGGCATCGAGCACGAGACCTTTGCTGCGCGCCCGCTCCTGCATCATCGACACCACGTTGGCAACCAGCGCCGACACCCGCAGCGGCGCCGAATCCAGCGTAAACCGCCCGGCCTCGATCTTGGACAGATCGAGCACGGCGTTGATGATTTCGAGCAGATGGTCGCTGGCCGCCTCGAGTTTACTCATCTGCCCGAGTTGCTCGTCGTTCAGCCCCCCCTTGCGGATCAAGCGGGCCATACCCAGGATGGCGTTCATCGGCGTGCGGATTTCATGGCTCATGTTGGCCAGGAACGCACTCTTGGCGACACTGGCACTTTCTGCCTGCTGCTTGGCTTGCGCCAGTTCGGCCGTGCGCTGCTCGACAAGTTGTTCAAGACGCTCGCGGTGCGCCGCGAGTTCGGCATCGATGCGCCGACGCTCCGTCATGTCGCGCAGGCTGCACTGGATCAGCACTCGCTCGTCCAGCTTGATGCGCCCCAGCATGACTTCGGCGATGAAGGGCTGGCGATTGTCGATGCGCCGGTGCGTCCATTCGAAACGCGGACTTTCCCCGGCCAGCGCGCGGGCAATCAGCGCCCCGGCAAGCGTTAATGACGATTGGCCGTCGGGCTGATTTTCCGGGGAGAAATCGAGCGGCGTGCAGCCCAGCAAGCTGCTCTGATCGTTGGCGCCAAACAAAGTCACCGCCGCGGGATTGCAGTCGACGATCCTCAAACCGTCAAGGATCAGCACCGTCTCTCCGGTGGACTCGAACAAGGTCCGGAAACGCGCCTCGGACAACTGCAAGGCTCGCGTCCGTTCACTGACACGCTGCTCGAGCTCCTGGTTGGCCAGGATCAGGGCTCGGTCGGCACGCCGCCAGCGACGGCTGAAACTGAAGGCGAGCAGCATGCCGATCAGGCTGGGCACCAGCACCATCAACGCCACCAGTTGCATCACCCGATAGACCTGCGGCCCGATGGCCGCGTTCAGCGAAGCCTCGCTACGTTCCAGCGACAGCACCCAGCCGTGGCGCAGCCCGACCGTAAACCGCAGCCAGGTTTCACCATCGGCATCGTTCACCCGGACCATGCCCGGCGCCACCGGCGGCAAGTCCTGGACAATCAGTTCCTGCGCCGTACCATGCAGCGAGTCCGCCACCCGCCGGCCTTCCCGGTCATACAAAACGGCCCGCTCGAACGGATTGATCTTGTCGGCGATCAGCAGACCGCTCAGCCGGGACAGATGCAGGACACCGCCCAGGTGCAGGATGATCTTCCCGTCGGCATCGAGCACCGGCACGTCGATGGCCACGGCGGGCACGCCGTCGGCACCGACGAAGCCGCCGGACACCACGGCTTCCTTGAATGCCGTTGCCCGCTGGAAATAAGGACGGTCGGCCAGATTGTATTTGCGCAGTGCCAATTGCACGCTGTAGGGGTGCGAAATGTAGTGATCGCCTTCCGGCGTCAGCACGAAAAGCACCGAGAAACCGCCCGACTTGCGCAGGCTCTCCAGAATCTCGTGTTTCTCGGGATCAAGATGTTCGGGAATGCCGTTCAGGGCCAGGTCGATCGCCTGGCGCTCGGCCAGATGCCGGAAAGCCCGATTGCCGGCCGCCAGCTTGAGCATTTGCAGCGGCTGTTCGATTTCCGCGTCCAACCTGGCCGCCAGCGCATCGACAAAAGCCTGGTTGTCTTCGGCCCAACGCTCGACGGCCCTTTCGTGCAGCGAACCGCGCAGGAAAAACAGGAGCAGCGCCAGCGACACCAAAGTCGGCAGCAATACCAGGGCAACGATGTGTCGCCGTTCGCCCATCCATCACCTCATCCACGAACCGAGTTGTTCCGATTATCCGGCCCTGGCCGCCGGACACAAGGGTGAATATCCCCTAGTGGGAAGGATCGCTGACGAAACCGATCCTGCTCAGCCCGGAACGCGCAGCGATTGCCATCACTTGCGCCACCTGCTCGTAGGGCACCAGCCGGTCGGCGCGGATGTGCAGTTCCGGCGCCACTTCCTGGCCGGCCGCGGCGGCGCAGCGCGCCGGCAATTCGGCCAGCGTCACCGGCTCGCCGTTCCAGAACATTTCGCCGTTCTCGCGCAACCCGAACTCGATGTGCTCGGGCTTGGTCAGGTTGACCGCGCTGGATGCCTTGGGCAGGTCGATCTTGACCGCATGCGTGAGCAGCGGTGCGGTGACGATGAAGATGACCAGCAGCACGAGCATCACATCGACCAGCGGAACGACGTTCATCTCGGCTTTCGGCGTGTCGTGCGCCTGACCGCGATAGCGGCGGAAATCGCCCCCGGCCATCAGGCGCCCCTGCCCGTCCCGTCGTTGCGGACGGTGAGCAGCACGTAGAGATCGTGGGCAAAGCCCTCCAGGCGCGCCAGCCACAGGCGGTTGCGCCGGCTGAAGGCGTTGTAGGCGAGCACCGCCGGAATCGCCACGGCCAGACCGAGTGCGGTCATGATCAGCGCCTCGCCGACCGGCCCGGCGACCTTGTCGAGCGTGCCCTGGCCGGACAGGCCGATCTGCACCAGCGCGTGATAGATGCTCCAGACGGTGCCGAACAGGCCGATGTAGGGCGCCGCCGATCCGGCCGAAGCAAGCACCGTCAGCCCATGCTCGGCGGCAGCGGCTTCCTGGTCGATCGAATTGTTCAGCGTGCGCGTCAGGTATTCGGCCAGACCGCCGGCTGTCTTCAGGCTGTCCTCACCCCGCGCCGCTTCCTCGGCCGCATCGACCGCGTCGAGCGCCAGCCGGGCGAAGGCATTGTCGATCTTCTCGGCGTGCAGGCGCGCCGCCAGTTCGCTGCGCGAACCGCCCTGCCAGAACCGCTGGAGAAAGGCCTCGGCCTGCCGCTGGGCCAGGAAATTTCCCAGCCAGCGGGTGACGATCAGGTACCAGCTGGCCACCGACATCAGCAGCAACAGGCCGAGCACGACCCGCCCGACGCCATCGAGATGCCCGAGAAAATGGGCGAAGCCCAGACCTTCCACCACCACCGACTGCTCCATGAACCCTATCCTTCAAGTACGAAATTGAAAGGTTGCAAAGCGGTCGACTCGACCGCCTGACCATTGCGTTGCGCCGGCGTGCACCGCCATTCGCGCACCGCCGCCAGCGCCGCCTCGTCGAGGCGGTTGAAACCGCTGCTTTGATTGACCGTCGCCTTGGCCACCCGCCCCTGGGCATTCAAGGTCACCCGCAACACCACCTTGCCGGTTTCGCCCAGACGCCGCGACATCGGCGGGTAAGCCGGCGCCCGGCGCTCGGGACAGACCACCGACAACTCGCCGCCCAAGGCCACCGGTCCGACCGGCAAGGGCATCACCGGTGCTGCCGGCGCCGATTCGACAACCGGCACTTCGGGCAGCGGCGGCGCCACCGGCTCGGCCGGACTGAGCACCGGCGCCTGCGCCACCAGTTGCTGTGCCGGCTGTTTGGGCAGTGGCTTCGGTTCAGGCGGCTTCGGCGCCGGTTTGGGCGCCGCCTGCTGCAGAGCCGGCGGCGCGATGAAATTGACCATCAGCGTCACCGCTTCGTCAGGCATCGGCAACAGCCGCTGCGCCATCAGCCACCCAATGACCAGAACGTGCGCGATCAGGACGAAGGCAATGCCTAGCCAGCGGGTCAGCGGGCGGGAAACGGGAGAAGGAGCGGATGAACGACGCACCAGGGGAATCTCTGTCGGATAAGGGAAAGCAGCGGAAAAAGACACGGCGCTCAACCCGGATCAAGCCAATTGCCTGAGTACGATCACGCGCGCAGCCCGCATTGTGCGACGGTGCTCGAGTAGCAGCAACCACAGCAATGCAATCAGCGACATGCCCAGCGCGACAGACAGATCGACAAGAAGCAGGCGGCGGGCGCCCAGCAACAGCAGCACTGCCGCCGCACAGTAGCGTAGCCAGGGGACGATCCAGCCGACCTGCTCGCGCAGCATCCGTCCCAGGCCGCCGCAGGCGGGAATCAGTACCAGCATCGGCGAGATCAGCGCCCCTAGGCCGAAAACGGCACCATGGACGCCACCCTGCAAGCCCGAGCCCGCTGCCGCACAACTCGCCAGCAACGTCGCCAGCGGCAGGCAGGGGATCAGGGTCAGAGACACCCCGAGCAGGAAAGGCGAAGCCCCCGCCCCTCGTCGGCGCAGCGCACACCCCCCGGTGCCACTGGCATCGCGCGCCACCGCCAGCCAGACGGCGGCACCCAGGCTGGCCACGCCGATGACGAAATTGCCGATACCGCTGGCCAGGGTCGCCAGCAGCCAGCCGCCGCTGGCCCCGGCGATCGCGCCCAGGGCGCTGTAGGCCGTCAACCGGCCGGACAGGAACAACAGCGTGTCGACCAGGTTGTCGCGCAGCTTGCCGCCGCGCCCCAGCGTCCACGTCGCCATGAACGGCAGACAGGTGACGGTGCACGCGGTCAGGCCGAGCGCCAGACCGAGCAGCCAGACGGAGAAGAGATCTACCGGCGAGTCAGGCAAGATCCGCCACGTCCTTCTTGCGCACGAAGCGGATCGGTTTCGGGTCGCCGTTGGGCGACTCGTTTTTCACCCGCTGCTTGTAGTAGTTGCGCGACGACTGGAACACCGCCCACGGGCCGAAACGGATGCTGATCACGCCATCGTCCGGACAGTATTCGACACAGCGCCCGCACAGGGTGCAATCCTCGTGGAAGGCCTTGCGGCCGTGCTCGGTATGGATTTCGTGGATGTCCATCGGGCAGGCCTTGTGGCAGATGCCGCATTTTTCGCACTTGTCGCTCTGGCGTTTGACCAGGCGGGTCAACGAAGCGTGCCGGAGCATGGCGTTCATCGCCAGCATCGGGCAGATGCGACAGAAGGGCTGGCGCAGCGCCAGGGCAGCGATGACGACGAAACCAAACAAGGTGTTTGCCACTGCCCCGAGCGCGAACTTCAGCCAGCTCGATTCGTTGACCGCGAACTCATCGACGTTGCCGCTAAGCAGGGTGGTCACCACGCGCGAGGGACAGACGTCGCAATACGGATTGCCCAGGCTGTGCGGTGCGACCCCCATGCCGGCGGCGAGCGGCACGGCGAACACCAGCGACAGCAGGATCAGCCATTTCCATGGGCGCACCCGGGCCGTCGCCCGCGGGGCGATGGCATTCTGCTGCAAGCTCAGGCGCCGGCCGAGGCGGTTCAGCCATTCCTGCACCGTGCCCAGCGGACAGACCCAGGCGCAGAAGGCCTTGCCGAGCACGAAGAAGAACAGGGCGAAGCTGCCCAGCGAAATCAGCGTCGGCAACAGCACCTGCTGCGAGATCTGCTGCGCCTTCACCAGGGCCTCGCCGATCCGGTGATGCATCTGGTGCTGCAGGGGAATCAGCACGCAGTAGCCGCCGTTCTGCTGATCGTAGGCGCAGGACAGCGCCGGCAGGGCGGTCGATATCTTGTCCGCCGCGTAGTAGCCGAGCACGGTGCTGCCCCAGACGGTCAGGAAGAACGTGAACAACTGGACCACCAAGCGCAGTCGCGCCAGGTTCCAGGACGAAGGCAGACGCTCAAGCATGCTTTTTCTCCCGACGACGAATCAGGGGCACGGCCAGGAGCATGCCGACACCGGCAAACACCGCCCCCCACATCAGACTGCGCTCGCGCAACAGTGCCGGCGAGTAGAACTGGCTGAAGGTGCTCAGGTGCTGCACGCCTTCGTGTTCATGGGCGACCGACAGCAGATAGGCCTTGCGGGTACGCACCGCGCCGAGTGCTGGATCGATGGCGTCGGCAGGGTAATCGGCCGGGAACAGCACCTTGACCACGCCGTCGCTGCCGCTGACGAAACGCTGGTGGCTGCCGTTTTCCGTTTCCAAGAGCACTTCTTGCCCCGGCAAGGGCAGTCCCTCCCAGGTAACACGGAACGTCCAGGATGAATTCTCGCGAAACGCGCCCTTGTCAGGTACGCGTACCGGCCTCAAGTCCAGCCCGGCCAGCGGCGTCTGCAACAGCCCCTGCGGCGACGAACCCTTGCCCGGGAAGGACCAGATCGTCGCCGCCCGCAGCACTTTCCCGGATTCGACCCGCTCGGCCAGCAGCCAGTGATAGCCCCCCTGGCTGCCCGGCAATGCCGCCAGCTGCCAGCCATCCCCCTGCTTGTCCGCCAGCACCGAATGACCGGGGCTTTCCGGTGCAAACACCCGCAGTTCGGCCTCTGGCATCCCGGCAACGCGAAAGGCCACAGCCCCCCGCTCGCTTGGCCGCCCCTGCGACTGCAGCAACGGTAGGGCGGACCACTGGACTGGCAGGCTTGACCTGGCGCGACCGTGCTCTGCATGTTCCTGTGCCTGAACCGTATCCGAGAACACTGCCACGCCCAAACCCAGGAAAAGGGCAGTCACGCAATGAGAGAGCCGCATCACCACTCCCGTCAGAAACTGGCGCCGATTCCGGCGGTCACCGTCCGCCCAGGCGCAATGTAGCCAATGCCGTCATAACGTTTGTCGGCGACATTCGCCACGGTCAGTCGCGCACTGACCGATTTGCTGATCGGATAAGTGCCACCGATGTCCCCCGTTGTATAGGCTTTGTAAACCGTCGTATTCAGATCGTTGCCATAGCGTTTGCCGACATACCTGAGCGCTGCGAACAAGGTAGCCCCGGCCGGAAACTGATAGTCGGCCCGCAACGACGCGTGCTGGCGCGGCACATTGGTCAAGTCCTTGCCTTCCAGTGCCGTATTGCGCTTGTTCTCCTCGATCCGCGAACGATTGAGGGTGTAGCTCGCCGCCAGGGACAGCGGGACGATCGGCCGGTAGACCGCTTCCAGTTCCAGGCCACGGGTGGTCACCGCACCGACGTTGATCTTGTCGACATTGGTCGCGTTGCGCTGCACCGAATAGATGAAGTCCTCGGCATCGTTGTAATAGAGCGTCGCCTTGACCGATCCCCGGCGGCCGAAATAGACATCGACCCCGGCGTCGTAGGCCTTGACCCGCTCCGGCGTCAGGTTGGGATTGGCCCAATAGGTGGTGGCCCCGCGACGGGTGTTGGCGTAGAGATTGAACATGTCGGGCAGGTTGAAGGCCTTGCCGGCGCTGGCGCGCAGGTTGACGCTGTCGCTGAGCTTGAACAACGTCGCCAGCTTGGGCGAGAACATGCCGTCCGACTGGCTCCGGTAAGCGCTGTTGGGTTGCCCGACGCCGGTATCGGTCTGGTTGCCGCCGGTTTTCCAGCGATCGTAGCGGCCGGCAAGATTCAGCTTCCAGCGCCCGGTCAGACTGATTTCGTCCTGTACGAACAGGGCGTAACGGCTCAGGTCACCCTGGGTGTCGCGTTGCCGGGTTGTTCCCGGGTAGTCGAAATGGTTACGGATGCTGCCGTCGATGTAATCGATACCGACCGTAAGACGGTGCCCGACGAGAATTTCACGAGAATGCTGGGCGCTCATGCCGAAGGTCCGGTCCTCGTAGACACCTTCTTCGGAGATGGTCCGGTAGTTCGCCGGATTGAGCGTGTCGGCCCATTGCTTGCCGAGGCGACCGTAGGCGGTGACGCTGCTCTGGGCGCCGCCGTCGTCGCGGACGTAGCGCAGGGTCGGCACCCACTGTTCGCGGGTAGACGGCTGGTAGCCACTGGCGCCAGGTTTGTAGAAGCCGGTCGCCTCGTCCTTCATGTAACTGAGGCCGCCTTCGACAAAGGAGGCGGTATCGATTTCATGCGTCAACCGGAGCGTGGCATTGTCCTTCACCGTGCCGATCTTGTCCCGGTTGGCGAGCGGTACGGTGGTGTCCGGACGCCACATATCGTAGCCGTCGCTGGTGAAGTGGCTGGCCGAAACGCGCAGCGCTGTCCGGCCAAAATTATGCGAATGCGAGGCGCTCAAGCGCTTGCTGTCCATGCTCCCGTACTCGGCACCGACGCGGGTCACGACACCGGGTTCCGGCGCCCGCGACAGCACGTTGATCACGCCGCCCATGGCGTTGGCGCCGTGCAGGCCGGAACTGGCGCCGCGCACCACCTCGACCCGCTCGACGTCCTGGCTGCTTAGTTGCGACCAGTCGACCTGGCCGTCGTAAAGCACGTTCATCGGAATGCCGTCGAGCAGCACCAGGGTCCGGCTGTTGCCGGGCAGGCCGCGGGTATAGGTCTGGGCGATGCGGTTTGGCGACGAGGCGTCCATCCGTGCTGCGTAAAGACCGGGCACACCGGACAGCAGTTGGTCCACCGTGCTGGCTGGCGATCTTTCGATCTGTTCCCGGGTAATCACCGAAACTGCCGCCGGTACTTCGCGGATGCTCTGCGCGGTCTTGGTTGCCGTGACGACGACCGGATCAAGCTCGGCGGCCAGAAGCGTGGCAGGAAATGCGCAAGCGAAAACAGTCGCCAAGCTGAGAGAAGTTCTGGTGCGTTCGAACATGCATGTTCCGTTTCGAGATGGCGACAAGGCCCCCCGCCCCGCGCAACAGGACGCGAATGTACGGAATCAGGACGCAAACCGGAATGTGACAAATTGACGCACCACGATGATTGAAAAGGGCTTTCTCATACTTCCATGGCATGGAGCAAAGATCGCCGGCAAGCCCGGCTCCCGATTTCACGTATCATCAGCCACCTGATTTCACGCCCACCAGACAATGAAAACTGACACCCCCCAAACGATCTACCTGAAGGATTACACCCCGCCCGCCTGGCTGGTCGACAGCGTCGTCCTCGACGTTTCGATCGAAGCCGGGGGCACCCTCGTCAGCGCCACGCAGACCTTGCACCGCAACCCGGCGGTGGCTGCCCAGCCGCTGGTCCTCGACGGCGAGGAACTGGAGACGCTGGCGGTATCGGTCGATGGTCGCGAGCACCCCTACCTCGCCAGCGCCACTTCACTGACCCTGAGCGACCTGCCCGAAGCCTTCACGCTGCGCACGGTCGTGCGCATCCAGCCCGACAACAACACCCGCCTGTCCGGCATGTACCGCTCCAAGGACGGTTATTTCACGCAATGCGAGGCACAGGGTTTCCGCCGCATCACCTGGTTCCAGGACCGGCCGGACGTGATGTCCACCTACACCGTGACGCTGCACGCCGACCGCGCGACCTTCCCGGTGCTGCTCGCCAACGGCAATCCGGTGGCCAGCGGCGAGGAAGCGAACGGTCGCCACTGGGTAAAGTGGAGCGACCCCTTCCGCAAGCCGTCCTACCTGTTCGCGCTGGTCGCCGGCAAGCTCGACGTGCTGCGCGACACTTTCCGCACTGCCTCCGGGCGCGAGGTCCAACTCGCCATCTACGTCGAACCCGGCAAGCTCGACCAGTGTCCGCACGCGATGGCAGCGCTGAAAAAGTCCATGAAGTGGGACGAGGAACGCTTCGGCCTCGAATGCGATCTCGACCACTACATGATCGTCGCCGTCGGCGATTTCAACATGGGCGCGATGGAGAACAAGGGCCTCAACATCTTCAACACGAAGTATGTGCTCGCTCGCCCGGATGTTGCCACCGACGTTGATTTCGAGAACATCGACCGGGTCGTCGCCCACGAGTATTTCCACAACTGGACCGGCAACCGCGTGACCTGCCGCGACTGGTTCCAGCTCTCGCTGAAGGAAGGCCTGACCGTGTTCCGCGACCAGGAATTCGGCGCCGACCTGCACAACCGCCAGACCGCCCGCATCCGCGAGGTGCGCGGCCTGCGCGCCGCGCAGTTCCCCGAGGACGCCGGCCCGATGGCGCACCCGATCCGGCCCGAGAGCTTCGTCGAGATCAACAATTTCTATACCGCCACCGTCTATGAAAAGGGCGCCGAAGTCATCCGCATGATCCAGACGCTGATCGGCCGCAATGCCTTCCGCGCCGGCATGGACGAGTATTTCCGCCGCCACGACGGCCAGGCCGTGACCTGCGAGGACTTCGTCGCAGCGATGGCGGCGGCCAGCGGTTTCGACTTCACGCAATTCATGCGCTGGTACCGCCAGCCCGGCACGCCGCGCGTTGCCGCCGACGGTTTCTGGGATGCCGACAGCGCCAGCTACACGCTGACCCTGACCCAGTCCAACCCGCGCGCCAGCGACGACGCGCCCTACCTGATCCCGGTCCGGGTCGCGCTATTTGCTGCCGATGGCCGCTTGCTGCCGGGCAGCGAGCGCCTGCTGCAACTGAGCGCAACCAGCCAGTCCTTCGTCTTCGAGAACGTTGCCGAAGAGCCGGTGCCCTCGCTGCTGCGCGACTTCTCGGCGCCGGTCTATCTCGATTTCGACGACACGCCGGAACAGCTGACCGTACTCCTGGCGCATGAGACCGATCCGTTCAACGCCTGGGAAGCCGGCCAGCGCCTGGCCACCCGGCTGATCCTCGCCGCCTCCGCGGAAATCGCCGCCGGCCGCGCACCGGGGTGGCCGGCCAGCTTCGTCGACGCCGCCCGCCAGTTGCTGCAAAGCCACGCCGAACGCGGTGCCGCCTTCGTCGCCGAAGCGCTCACCCTGCCCGGCGAAACGACGCTGGCCGAACTGATGAGCGTGGTCGATCCGGACGCCCTGCACGCCGCTCGCAACAGCCTGCGCCGCCACCTCGCCGAACGGCTCGAAAGCGAGTTCGCCGGCCTTTACGCCAGCCTGAGCGTCAACGAAGCCTACGCACCGAGCAGCGAACAGGCCGGTCGCCGTGCGCTGCGCAACCTGTGCCTGTCCTACCTGGTCGAACTCGACGGCGAGGCGGTGCGCGAACTGGCGTTCAAGCAGTTCCGGGAAGCCGACAACATGACCGACCAGTTCGCCGCGCTGGCGGCACTGGCCAACATCAACGCCGCCGACTGCCGTCAGCGCGACAACGCGCTGGCCGAGTTCTACGCCCGCTGGCAAGACGAAGCGCTGGTCGTCGACAAGTGGCTGCAGGTGCAATCGACCAGCCGCCGGCCGGACACCCTGGCCACGGTGAAGGCGCTGACCGCCCACCCGGCGTTCGACCTCGGCAACCCGAACAAGATCTACGCGCTGATCCGCGCCTTCGGCGCCAACCTGGTCCGCTTCAATACCGCCGACGGCAGCGGCTACGCCTTCATGGCCGAGCAGATTCTGGCGCTGCACGACCGCAACCCGCAGGTGGCCTCCCGCCTGGCGCGCTGCTTCGACCGCTGGAAGAAATTCGACGCCGGCCGACAGGCGCACGCACAAGCCGCACTGCGGCGCGTTCGCGACCATCAGGGCTTGTCGCGCGATGTGCTCGAGGTGGTTACCCGGGCACTGGGCTAAGGGATATCCACAAGAAAATCCGCTGGAAATTATTCCCTTGTCGTGATCAAATGCGAACAACATGACTCACGCCCGGGGACCGTTGCAATCGTTCCCGGAAAGTACGCCCGAAGATTCAGGTGACCAAGCGGAGAACAGCAGATGGGAATACTCGACCAGCTCAAGGCATTGTTCGGCCGGCCGGCCATGGTGCCGGCCAGTCAGCCGCTGTCGGCGGCCCCGGCGCCTGAACGACGGCTGCAGCCGCGGCTGAACGCCCGCGACGGCACACGCGTGCTGATCATCGACGACTCCAAGACGGTCCTGGCCGTGCTGCGCAAGTTCCTGCGCTCGGCCGGCTACGAGACCATCGAATGCCTCGATGCCGAAAGCGGCCTGGTCGCCCTGCGCGAACAGAAGCCGGAACTGGTCTTCCTCGACATCATGCTGCCGGGCATGAACGGATTTGCCGCCCTGCGTGCCATCCGGCGCGATCCGCAAACCCGCGGGACGCCGGTGATCATGATGAGCGGCAACGAGCAGGCCATGGAGCAGTTTTTCGGCACCCGCATCGGTGCCGACGACTTCATGAAAAAGCCCTTCTCGCGACACGAAGTCTTTTTCCATGTCGAACGCCTGCTCGACGAAGAAGGGATTCCCCGGCGGGCGGCACCGCGCACCGCCGCGCCGCACCTGCAGCCTGAAATCCGCGTCGTCCGGGCCGCTTAGGCCGTCAGTTCGGCACGGGCGGCTGCCCATTGCCGGCGGCTGACCGGCAGTTTTTCGGAAACGCCGCGCAGCAACGCCCAACCGTAAGCCTCAGCATCGTCGCCGGCCGCCTTTTCGAACCCTGCCAACGCCGGACGCGCGACCAGCACGGCGCGGTGCAGGCGCAGAAAGCGTTCGGGAAACTCTTCCTCCAGATGGGTCAACGATTCGTCGAGCAGGTATTCGCGCTCGACCGTCCGGGCCGTGACGTATTTCAGGTCGGCCTTGAAGTAGAGGACTTCAACCACCGGCACCAGCAACAGGCGCCCGCGCTCGTGGCAGGACAGGTGGGTCCGGCCGCCACCGCGCACCGCCTGACCGATGCCGGCAAACAGGGCGCTGTCCGGCCGTTGGCCGGACACCTTCTGCAGCGCCGCCAGCAGACGCTGGGCACGTACCGGCTTCATCAGGTAATCGACCGCATTGAGGTCGAAAGCCTGGACCGCGTAGTTGTCGTAGGCTGTGGTGAAGATCACCGCCGGCGGCCTGTCCAGCCGGCCGAGGTGCGAGGCCAGTTCGATACCGTCCATGCCCGGCATGCGGATGTCGCTGAGCACGACGTCGGCTAGCGCCTGCTGCAGGAATTCGAGGGCCTGGACACCGTTGGCCGCTTCGCCGACGACCTCGACCGGGCATTGCCCGGCGATGTCGCCAAGCAGTGTACGCAGCCGCTCGCGGGCGGGCGGTTCGTCGTCGACCAGCAGGATTTTCAGCGGATTTTGCGTTGGCATGGCAGGACGATACGGACTTCGTAGGAATTGTCGCCGGCTTCGGTTTCCAGACGCGCTTCGAGATCGTAATACAAGGCGAGGCGTTCGCGGATATTGGCCAGGGCCATGTGGTTGCCGGCGGCATGCGCACGCTGACCGACGGTTGGGTTGGTGATGCGGACATGCAACTCCTCGCCGCGCCGGCGTATCTGCACACCAACCACGCCCCCCGTCGCCGAGGGCTCGACGCCGTGATAAACCGCATTTTCCAGCAAGGGCTGCAGCATCAGCGGCGGGATCGGCAGTCCCAGGGCCGCTTCATCAACCTGCCAGTCGGCAGACAGGCGCTCACCCAGGCGCAATTGCTCCAGCTCGAGATACTGCCGGCCGAGCGCAACCTCGTCGGCCAGGCTGACCAGTTCCGCCGGATCGCGCATCGCCGCCCGGAACAGGTCGGACAAGGACTCCAGCGCCGCCTCGGCCTGTTGTGGCTGCGCCCGGATCAGCGACAGCACGGCGTTCAACGAATTGAACAGGAAATGCGGCCGGATGCGGGCATTCAGCGCCGCCAGCCGCGCCTCCGCCTGGGCCGGCGAAAAGGCCCGCGAGCGAAGCTCGAAATAACCGAGCAGCAAGCCGGTCGTCGCCAGGGTCAGCAGGATGCTGCGGCTGAACGCCCCGTCGACCAGATTCAGCGAGGCCGCGTAGGCGTGCATCGAGCCCGCCATGAGCGCCGTCAGCGCGAGCACGCACGCCTGCCCGTGACGCAGGCGCAGGCGCCATAGGCCGTCGCGCAGCAGGGACAAGACGCCGAGACAGAGCAGCAGCAAGGGCTCGACAATCGACGCCAGATCCATGAACCGCTCCCACCAGTTGAGCAGATCCGGCGCCTGAACCAGCGCCCCCAGCGCCGCCAGCACATTGACCCCGAGCAGCACACGCAGCATCACCCCGAAATTGCGCCAGTCGGGCAGCGGGTGAGTCGCCGGAAAGTGCCGTATACTTGTCATCTTTAAGCGGGTTTCACTGAAATTCGTCGTCGATCTGCCCCATTCTAGACCAGAGTCATGACTTCCAACGCCAATCAATACACCTGGGCCGGCCGTTTCTCCGAGCCGGTCTCCGATCTCGTCAAACGTTACACCGCTTCGGTCGACTTCGACCAGCGCATGTGGCGCCAGGACATCCGCGGTTCGCTGGCGCACGCGCGCATGCTCGCCAAACAGGGCATTATCGCCGCCGCCGACCTGGCCGACATCGAGCGCGGCATGGCCATCGTCACCGAAGAGATCGAATCGGGCAAGTTCGAATGGTCGCTCGACCTGGAAGATGTGCACCTGAACATCGAGAAGCGCCTCACCGCCCTCGTCGGCGACGCGGGCAAACGCCTGCATACCGGCCGCTCGCGCAACGACCAGGTGGCAACCGACATCCGCCTCTACCTGCGCGACGCCATCGACGACATCCAGATGCTGTTGAAGGCTTTCCGCAGCGCGCTGGTTGACCTGGCCGAGAAGGAAGCGGCAACGCCGATGCCCGGCTTCACCCACCTGCAGGTTGCCCAGCCGGTGACCTTCGGCCACCACATGCTGGCCTATTTCGAGATGTTCGGCCGCGACAGCGAACGCTTCGCCGACTGCCGCAAGCGCGTCGCCCGCCTGCCGCTCGGCTCAGCCGCGCTGGCCGGCACCACCTACCCGATCGACCGTGAATTCGTCGCCGAGCAACTGGGCTTCGAGGGCGTCTGCGAGAACTCGCTCGATGCCGTCTCGGATCGCGACTTCGCCATCGAATTCACCTCGGCCTGCGCGCTGCTGATGATGCACATCAGCCGCCTGTCCGAAGAACTGGTGATGTGGATGAGCCCGCGCGTCGGCTTCATCCAGATCGCCGACCGCTTCTGCACCGGCTCCTCGATCATGCCGCAGAAGAAGAATCCGGACGTACCGGAACTGGCGCGCGGCAAGACCGGCCGCGTCTACGGCCAGCTGATGAGCCTCTTGACGCTGATGAAGTCGCAGCCGCTGGCCTACAACAAGGACAACCAGGAAGACAAGGAACCGCTGTTCGACGCCGTCGACACCGTCACCGACACGCTGCGCATCTTCGCCGACATGGCCGGCGGCATCACCGTCCGCGCCGACAACATGAAGGCCGCGCTGACCCAGGGCTTCGCCACCGCCACCGACCTCGCCGACTACCTGACCAAGAAGGGCCTGCCCTTCCGCGACGCCCACGAAGCCGTCGGTCTGGCGGTCAAGGCCGCCGAGTTCAAGGGCGTCGACCTGCCGCAACTGACACTGGAAGAACTGCAGCAGTTCTCGCCGCTGATCGAAAACGACGTTTTCTCGGTACTGACGGTTGAAGGTTCGCTGGCTTCGCGCAACCACATCGGCGGCACCGCGCCGGATCAGGTACGCGCCGCCGTGGCCCGTGCCCGCGCACGCCTGGCCTGAAAAACCGGCAAAGGAAGGCGAGCCTCAGGCCTCGCCTTCCCCGCTCTCCTGGCCGGTGGGGAAATCACAACTGGCAACGCGGATGCTGACCGTACGGCAGATGTCCATGAAATCCGGGTCGATGACGCGGTAGAAAATGCAGGTCCCGGCGCGCCGCTTGTCGATCACCTCGGCCTCGAACAGGATACCGAGGTGACGCGAGATGTTCGGCTGGGACAAACCGATGATGTCCACGATCTCGCCCACGGTACGCTCCTGGTTGCACAGGCAGGAAAGTATCCGCAAGCGCGTCGGATCGGAGAGCAGCCCGAAATACCTGGCCACCCGGTCGAAAACTGCCTGTGTTTCATCCATGAAACGCGTTGTATTCTGAAAGACGAAAGCACAATCATAAATCGCCCCCGAGGTTTTCAGCCCCCTTCCCGGAAAATCATGTTGCCTCGCCATATATTAGCGACTTAATATATAAGCACACATCAATAACCGAAGGCAGAACAGCATGTACAGCACCGTCGTCGACAGCACCCCGCTGATCAAGGTCAGCACCGGCAAGCACGAAACCAGTTTCGCCCTCAACGGCAGCCTGATGAACCCGCTCGAAGGCTTCTACGCCACCCTGGCCGCCTGCGCTGCCGTCTATGCCAAGAAGGCGTGCAAGGAACTCGGCATCTCGGCCGAAGGCATCGCCATCGACTGCAAGCCCTTCGCCGGCCCGAAGGGTCCGCTGACGCTGGCCAAGTTCAAGACCGACGTGCGTTTCCCCGAGCATTTCAACGCCGAGCAGAAGGCCGCCATCCTCGACAGCATCGCTCATTGCGCGGTCAAGGAAGTGGTCATGGACGGCCCGACCATCGAGTTCCTGGTCGCCGAAGTCTGATTCCCGGCTCACGAAAAAAAAGCCCGCCGGTCGGCGGGCTTTTTGCTGGGTGAGGCAAAAACTCAGGGCTTGGCGATGTCGGCCAGCAGCGGTTGCAGTTCGCCGGACTGGTACATTTCCTTGACGATGTCGCAGCCGCCGATGAATTCGCCCTTGATGTAGAGCTGCGGAATGGTCGGCCAGTTGGCGTATTCCTTGACGCCCTGGCGGATTTCCTCGTCGGCGAGCACGTTGACCGTGACGAAGTCGTTCACGCCGCACAGCTTGAGCACCTGAACGACGGCGGCGGAGAAGCCGCATTGCGGGAAGCGCGCGTCGCCCTTCATGTAGAGGACGACCGGATTGTTGGTGACGGTTTCGTGAATGCGTTGCTGAACGTCGGACATGCTGGCTCCAGAGGATTACAGTTGGCCGCCGGACACGCGATCGGTGCCGGCGAGGTCGGGATGGGTGAATGCGCCTTTGAACCCGGCGCCGGTCAATAAGTTCCGACAGGCTTCGCCCTGGTCGTAGCCGTGCTCGAACAAGAGCCAGCCACCGGGGTTGAGGAAGGCGGGCGCATCGGCGACGATGCGGCGGATGCAGGCCAAGCCGTTGCCGCCCGGTTCGAGATCGCTCAAGGCCATCTGCGGCTCGAAGGGGAGGCCGTCCCGGCACAGGTGCGGATCGCCGTCGGCAACGTAGGGCGGGTTGGAAACGATCAGGTCGAAGCGTTCGCCGGCCAGCGGCGCCAGCCAGTCGCCTTCGCGGAAATCGACGCGGGCACCGAGTCGGCCGGCGTTGTTGCGGGCGACGGCCAGCGCTCCGGGCGAAAGGTCGACAGCAAACACCTGCGCCTGCGGACATTCGAGCGCCAGCGAAATGGCGACAATCCCGGAACCGGTGCCGAGATCGACGACGCGGGCGGTTCTCTGCATTTTCAGGCGGTCGACCGCCAGATCGATCAGGACCTCGGTTTCCGGGCGCGGGATCAATACCTCGGGCGAGACCTGGAAGACCCGGCCGCGGAATTCGGTTTCACCAACCAGGTAAGCCAGCGGCTCGCCGGCGGCGCGCCGCTCGACCCACTCGGCGAACTGCGCATACGCCGGCGCAATCACCGGAGTTTCCGGGCGCGCCAGCAGGTCGGCGTGGGAGCAACCGGTGGCGTATTCGAGCAGCAGGCGGGCATCGAGCCGGTCGATCTTCTGCCGCGCCGCGGCCAGCGCCTCGCCCAGCGTCATTGCTGCTCGGCCAGTTCGGCCAGCAGGTCGGCCTGGTATTCGGCGGCCAGCGCGCCGAGCAGTTCGTCCATGTCGCCGTCCATGATCGCGGCGATCTTGTACAGCGTCAGGTTGATGCGGTGATCGGTGATCCGCCCCTGCGGGAAGTTGTAGGTGCGGATGCGCTCGGAGCGGTCGCCGGAGCCGATCAGGTTCTTGCGCGTGCTGGCGATGTGGCTCTGCTGGGCGCGCACCTGAACGTCCTTGATCCGTGCCGCCAGCACCTTCATCGCCGACGCCTTGTTGGCGTGCTGCGAGCGGCCGTCCTGGCATTCGGCGACGATGCCGGTCGGCAGGTGGGTGATGCGCACCGCCGAGTCGGTCTTGTTGATGTGCTGGCCGCCGGCACCGGACGCGCGGAAGGTGTCGATGCGCAGGTCGGCCGGGTTGAGATTGACGTCCTCGACCTCGTCGGCTTCCGGCATGATCGCCACGGTGCAGGCCGAGGTATGGATGCGGCCCTGGGTCTCGGTTTCCGGCACGCGCTGGACGCGGTGGCCGCCGGATTCGAACTTCAGGCGCGAATACGCGCCGTAGCCGGCGATGCGGCAGATGATTTCGCGGTAGCCGCCAAGCTCCGATTCGCTCGCCGACAGCACCTCGACCTGCCAGCGCTGGCGCTCGGCGTAGCGCGAATACATGCGAAAGAGGTCGCCGGCGAACAGCGCCGACTCGTCGCCCCCGGTGCCGGCACGGATTTCCAGCAGCACGCTGCGCTCGTCGTTGGGGTCCTTGGGCAGCAGCAGCTTCTGCAACTCGACCTCAAGTCCGGGCAGACGCGCCTTGGCGGCGGCCATTTCTTCCTCGGCGAAGTCGCGCATGTCGGGGTCGGCAAGCATCGCCGCCGCCTCGTCGAGATCCCGTTCGGCCTGGCGGAACGCGTTGTACTGCACGATCACCGGCTCGACTTCGGCGCGCTCGCGGGACAGCCTGCGGAACTGCTCCATGTCGCCGGCGGTTTCCGGTGCCGACAGCATGCGGTCAATCTCGTCGAGACGGTCGACCAGCAGATCGAGTTTTTGGCGGATGCTCGGTTTCATTGATGGGGGCCGGGCCGGCGAAAGCGCTGGAAAGGGGCGATATGGTACCCGAGTTCACCATCCCCCGCGAATCGGCAAAGATTGCCTTGTCATTCCGCGAGCCGCATAATCACGCATTCCCGAAAAGCGACGCAATGTCCTCCTTCCCCAATTCCATCGTTGCCCTGGCCGCCACCCTCGAACGTGGCTGGCAAAGCTATCGCAACTCCGGCGAATTCGACTTGTTCGTCGAGTTCACGCTGTCGCTGAACGGCCTGACCGAACAGTTGCATCGCCAGCACCTACCGGGCCTGGTGCGTGCCTGCCAGGAACTGGAAAACACCGCGCTGACCTTCTTCGCCGAGCGCGAGATGCACCCTATCCCGCTCGACCAGGCGGTGGCCATCGAGCGCAAGCTGCAGATCATTCTCGGTGAATTACGCCGCCACGAAACCCCGGCCATCCTGGCCCGACGCACGCTGGACACTGCAGAAGGACAGGTCGGCGACTGCTGGAACCAGCCCCGCCGCGTCCTCATCGTTTCCCGGGAAAACCATCCGTGGTCGGCATCGCTGGCCGAACAACTCGGCTTCTTCGGCTTCACCCCGGAAGAAGCCCGCTGGGGCGAGCAACCGGCCAACGACGAACCGCCGCTGGCCATCACCTTCATCCCCGACGTCGAGGGACGCGCCTACCCGCCGGCCGCCATTTCGGCGATCATCGCCCTGCGCACCCGTTTCCCGACCAGCTATTTCTACTGCCTGTCGGTGCCATCCAACCTGCAGAGCATCGTCCTGCTCCAGCGTGCCGGTGCCGATGCCTGCGTACCGGTCGGCAACAAGGTCAGTGACGTACTGTCGCGCATCCTCGACCTAGTCGAAATGCACGAACAGGAAATGCACCGGGTGCTCATCGTCGAGGATTCGGCCACCGCCATCGCCCATATCCGCCGCTCGCTGTCGCAGCACGGCATCGACAGCAAGGCGATCAGCGACCCGCGACTGCTCTTCGAAGTGGCCAACGAATACCGTCCCGACGCCATCCTGATGGACATGTACATGCCCTTCTGCACCGGCGTCGAGGTCACCAGCGCTTTGCGCCAGATTCCCGAATATCAGGCGCTGCCGGTGATCTACCTGTCGAGCGAGAACGACATCGTGCAACAGGTCGAAGCCCTGCGCCTGGGCGGCGACCAGTTCCTGACCAAGCCGGTCAACCCGATCATCCTCGCCTCGGTGGTCAAGACCAAGATCGAGCGCTACCGGGAAATGCTCTATTCCGGCCAGCACGACAGCCTGACCGGGCTGTTCAACCATTCGACCTCGAAGGTCCAGGTCGAGCGCATGCTGCAGGCGGCGCAACCCGACGGGCAACTGGTCGTGGCGATGATCGATATCGACCGCTTCAAGACGATCAACGACAACTACGGGCACCCGGTCGGCGACCAGGTGATCCGCAGCGTCGCGTGGCTGTTGCGCGGCCGTTTGCGCAGCACCGACCTGGTCGGCCGCTATGGCGGCGAGGAATTCATCATTGCCCTGCCCGGCATCGAAACGGCCCAGGCAATCGGGCTGATCGAACAGATTCGCGAGGATTTCTCGCAACTGCCGCACGCCCATGCCCAGGGCACCCTGCGCGCCACGCTCAGTTGCGGCATCGCCGCGCTTCCGGATTATCTGACCGCGTCGTCGCTGATCGCCGCGGCCGACGACGCCCTGCTCGAAGCCAAGCGCACCGGACGCAACCGGGTCGTCCTCAACCGGGGCAATCCCCCGGGCCAATAAGGCCCGACGATTTCAGTCGCCGCCGCGCAGGTGGAACAGTCGCTCGACCGCCGCATGCAACTGCACGCGTTCCTCACCGTCGGCCGCATTGAGGGTGCTGGTCGGTGCGTGCAGGAACTTGTTGCTCAAGCGCTGGGCCAGTTGTTCGACCACCTTCTCCGGCGCTTCGCCCTTGCCCAGAGCCTTGAGCGCGTGCTCGACCTCGTGCCGCCGGATCCGGTCAGCCGAGTCGCGCAAGGCGCGGATCACCGGCACCGTGTCCCGCGACTGCAGCCAGCCAAGGAACTCGCGGACCCGCTGACCGATGATGTCCTCGGCTTCGACCACGGCAGCCTGCCGCGACTCCATGCCGCTTTCGACGATCTGGGCCAGGTCGTCGACGGTGTACAGAAAGACGTCGTCGAGTTCACCGACTTCCTCCTCGACGTCGCGCGGCACGGCCAGGTCGACGATGAAGATCGGCCGGTGCCGGCGTGCCTTGATCGCCCGCTCGGCCATGCCCAGACCGATGATCGGCAAGGGGCTGGCGGTACAGGAGACGACGATGTCGTGCTGCGGCAGGGCGTCGGCCAGTTCATCGAGACGGATGGCCTTGCCGCCGTAGCGCTCGGCCAGTTCGCGACCGCGTTCGACGGTGCGGTTGGCGATCGTCACCTGTTTCGGCTGCTCGGCGCAGAAATGCGCCGCACACAGTTCGATCATCTCGCCGGCACCGATGAACAGCACGCGCTGCCCGGCGACGGAGTCGAAAATGCGCTCGGCCAGATGCACCCCGGCCGCAGCCATGGAAACGATGTTGGCCCCGATCGCGGTCGTGCTGCGCACTTCCTTGGCCACCGAAAAGGCACGCTGGAACAGCTTGTGTAATTGCGTACCCAGCGTCCCGACCTCTTCCGCCACGCGTACCGCATCCTTGACCTGCCCCAGGATCTGCGGCTCGCCGATGACCATCGAATCCAGCCCGCAGGCCACGCGGAAGGCGTGGCGGATCGCCGCCGGCTGGTCATGCACGTAAAGGAAGGGCGACAACTCGTCGTGCGCCACCTGGTGATAGGCCGTCAACCAGTCGATGACCCGCTGCGGCGATTCGGCCGCGCAATAAATCTCGGTACGGTTGCAGGTAGACAGGATCGCCACCTCGCGCACCACCTGGGCATGTGCCAGTTCGGCCAGGGCATGGTGCAACTTGTCAGCACCGAAAGCGACGCGCTCGCGGATGGCGAGTGGTGCTGAATGATGGTTGATGCCAAGGGTGAAGATCACTGGAAAGCGCCAGGTGCAAATTTCGGTGGGCGATTATATCACTGCCGTGCGGGCGGGTTTTCCGGGCCGGGGCAAAGCAAACTGGTCGGAAACCGGGAGAGCGGATATCATTCCCGCTTTCCCGGATGCCAGACCACCATGCGTACGCTCCTTGCCCTCCTGCTTGCTTCCCTGCTCAGCGCCTGCGCCACGAGCGACGATCCGTCCCGCACGCGCCAGATTGCCCAGACCGGCAATCTCAAGGTTCACCCCGGCCTGCTCGGCCAGCCGGTTCCGCCCGAACTCCAGATTCCGCAAACCGTCGCCGCCCGTGACACCGGTGAAGCTCCGATGCGCATGGACGAAGAAGGCCTGCGCACCCAGCGCAGCGTGTACTTCGACCTCGACAAGGCCGATCTCAAAGCCGACTACGACCCGATCATCGCCGCCCACGCCCGCTACCTGGCCCGCAACCCGAACGCGAAATTGCGCGTCGAAGGCCACGCCGACGAACGCGGCAGCGCCAGTTACAACCAGCGCCTGGGTCTGAAGCGTGCGCAAACGGTACGCGCCACGCTGCTTGGCCACGGCGCCGACAAGGGCCAGATTTCAGTCAAGAGCTGGGGTAAAGCAAAACCCAAGCTGCTCGGACGCAACGAAGAGGCTTGGGCCGAGAACCGCCGCGCCGACATTGTTTACGAACTGGAAAAATAAACGTCCCAGGACATGCCTACAGCCCGCCCATCCGGCGGGCTTTTTTTTCGCCAACATTTGGACACACTGCAAAATCGGCATGACCAACAACACAAGCTATAATTAACGTTATATATTGTTCGATCAAGCCCCCCCACAGCCACACTTCCGGACAAGACATGAAGAACAATCAGCCCGTCACCCAGCAAGAAGTGCACTTCCCCCGCGACACCTACCTGGTATCACGCACCGACCTCAAAGGCATCATTACCTACGCCAACGATGCCTTCGTCGAGATCAGCGGATTCACCCGCGAGGAACTGATCGGCAAGAGCCACAACATCGTCCGCCACCCGGACATGCCGGAAGCCGCCTTCCAGGATCTGTGGAGCACGGTGAAGAAAGGGCTGCCGTGGCGCGGCATGGTCAAGAACCGCTGCAAGAACGGGGGCTTCTACTGGGTCGAGGCTTTCGTCGTCCCGGTCAAGAAGAACGGCCAGATCACCGGCTACATGTCGGTACGCACCCCGGCCCCCAGCGCCAAGCGTGCCGCCGCCGAAGCCGCCTACGCCGCCGCCGGGCAGAAGGGCCGCCTGCCGGCCACCGGCCGCAAGTCGCTGTCGCTGCGCGCCCGCATCTGGGCAACCATGGCGGCACTGGTCGTGCTGATGAGCACCATCGGCATCGTCGGACTGACCAGCCTCAAGAGCACCGACGAGGAGCTGATCGCGCTGTACAACGAAAACCTGGTTCCCTCCAACGTCGTCAACCGGATGATGTTCCTGCTCTCGGACAACCGCTCGCAGATCATGCTCGGCCTGCAGCACGATCCGGCCAGCCAGTTTGCCAAGCTGCACGATCATCCGATCGACCTGCACATCGACAACACGCTGAACAACCGCAAGGAAATCAACGAACTGCTCGACCGGCTCAAGGCCACCCCGCTGACCGACAAGGAAAAGGCCCTGCTCGACAAGTTCGGCGAGACCCGTGAGCGCTTCTCCCGCGAAGGCATCAACCTGGCCCGCGAGCAGCTGCGCCAGGGCAACTTCATGGACGCCAACGTCCTGCTGCTGAGCAAGGTCAATCCGCTCTACGCCGAAATGCAACGCGACGGCCAGGCGCTGATCCAGGCCATCGCCGACGGTGCCAATGCCCGCTACGAAGCGGCCGACGCGCACTACCGCTGGGTGCGCAACCTGAGCATCGGCCTGCTGGTCGCTGCCATCCTGCTGGCGGTCATTGGCGGCGCCTTCCTGGTCAATGCCATCGTCGGCCCGATCCGCAAGGCCATCGCCCAGTTCGACCGGATCGCCGAGGGCAAGCTGACCGACGAGATCGACATCGAAGGACGCGACGAGACCGGCTTGCTGCTGTGCAACCTCGGCGTCATGCAGGGCACCCTGAAGGCCATGCTCGACGAGATCAACGCCGCTTCGCGCGCCATCGATTCGCGCAGCAAGCTGCTTGAAACCCAGATGGCCCAGGTTACCTCGCAGTCCGAGCAACAGCAGGCCAGCGTCGAGGGTGTGGCTGCCGCGACCGAGGAATTCAGCCAGTCGGTCCAGGAAGTTGCCGCCAACGCCCAGGACACGGCCAGTGCCGCCCGCGAATCGCAACTCCAGGTCAATCAGAGCAACGCCAACATCAGCCAGAGCATGGCCGCCACGAACCGGGTCGTCGATGCCGTCAATGCCTCGAACACCACCATCGACCAGTTGAACCGCTCGATTGCCAAGATCGGCGACATCACCAGCGTCATTGCCGACATCGCCAGCCAGACCAACCTGCTGGCACTCAATGCCGCCATCGAAGCCGCCCGTGCCGGCGAGCAGGGACGCGGCTTCGCGGTGGTCGCCGACGAGGTGCGCAAGCTGGCCGAACGGACGACGACCTCGACCGCCGACATCAACACCACGGTCAGCGAAATCCAGTCGGTCACTGCGCAGGCCGTGGCCAGCATGGACGTCGCCTCGCAGGAAGTCGAAACCGGGATCGGCAAGCTGCGCGAGAGCGTCGCCGGCCTGGAAGGCATCACCCAGTCGTCGAGTCAGGTTTCCCTGATGGCCGGGCAGATTTCCGATGCCGCCCGCCAGCAGGGCATTGCCAGCGAGGAGGTCGCCATCAGCATGCAGCAGATCACCGACCTGATCGAGCAGAACACCAACGCTGCGCGCCAGGCCCGTCAGGCTTCCGCCGACCTGCTGCAGACCTCGAAGTCGCTGGCCCAGCTGATTTCCGGTTTCGAGCTGTACAAACACTGATCGGCGATAGCCGGCAACGTAAAATGGGGGCCTTCAGGCCCCCATTTTTTTCGTCTGCCGCACCATGACTGCCCGCCCATTCATCCTGTTCCTGTCGCTGCTGGCCCTGACCGCCAGTGCCCCGGTCGCCGCCCAACTCCCGCCCCCGGTCGTCCGCGCCCTGCAGGCCGCGCAGATCCCCACGGACAAGGTAGCCCTGATCGTCCAGCCGGTCGACGCGATGGCGCCAAGCCTCGCGCACAATGCGGAAATGGTCATGAACCCGGCATCGGTGATGAAACTGCTCACCACCTATGCCGCGCTCAACCTGCTCGGCCCCGCCCACACCTGGCAAACCACCATCCTCGCCGAACAGCCGGTCGAGCGCGGCACGCTGCCCGGCAACCTCTACCTGAAGGGCAGCGGCGACCCCCGTTTCACCGTCGAACACCTGTGGTTGCTGCTGCGCCAGTTGCGCACCCGCGGCGTCGACCGCATCGCCGGCGACATCGTCCTCGACCGCAGTGTTTTTGCCAGCACCGCCTTCGATCCGGCAGCCTTCGACAACAAGCCGCTGCGCGCCTACAACGTCGGCCCCAACGGCCTGCTGATGGATTTCCAGGCCTTGCGCTTCACCCTGCAACCCGTCGACGGACAAGCCCGGGCATGGCTCGAATCGCCCAGTGCCGGCCTGATCGTGGACGACCGCCTGCAGGCGTTGAACGGCCCTTGCCCAGGCGACTGGCGCGACCGCGTTTCGCTCGCGGTGGTTCCCGACGGCGCCGGCCGCCGGCTCGAAATCCGAGGCGGCTACGCGCTGCAGTGCGGCGAACGAACGGTCAATCTGGCACCGCTTTCCGCCGACGCCCATGCCAGCGGCCTGATTCTCGCGCTGTGGCAGGAACTGGGCGGGCGTATCGACGGGCAGGTTCGTCCCGGCCTGACCCCGGCCACCGCCGCCCCCCTGGTTCGCCACGAATCGGCCGCGCTGGGCGAAGTCGTGCGCGACATCAACAAGTACAGCAACAACGTCATGGCCCGCCAGCTCTTCCTGACGCTCGGCAACGATGGCGCGCCGGCCAGCAACGAGCGGGCAACGCGCCGCATCATCGACTGGTTGCGCTCGCGCCGCCTGGACTTTCCCGAACTGGTCATCGACAACGGCTCCGGCCTGTCGCGTAGCGAGCGCATCAGCGCCGGCAGCATGAACCGCCTGCTGCTCGACGCCTGGCGCAGCCCGGTGATGCCGGAATTCATCGCCAGCCTGCCGCTGGCCGGCATCGACGGCACCATGAAAAAACGCCTGAACGGCGATGCCGCCAGCGGCCGGGCGCATATCAAGACGGGCACGCTGAACGGCGTACGCACCGCTGCCGGCTACGTGCTCGACGCCGGCGGCCGCCGCCATGCCCTGACGTTCTTCATCAACGATCCGCGCGCCCAGACCGGCGGCGAGGCCATCGACGCCCTGCTCAACTGGCTTGCCGACAGTCGATAAGTTGCCCGGTGCGACTCGAAAAGCGACCGTGAATGGGTTAAAGTGAAGGCATTGGTGCGACAGCGGCACGAGAATCGCTGACGCCAAACGGAAGAGAAGGGAGTCTCTCATGCAACGCCGGCAATTTGGCCTGCTCGCCCTCGGGCTGAGCCTGGCGCCGCAGTTATTTGCCAATCCCTCCCGGCAGCGCAAGCATGTTGTCGCCTTCGCCCAGGACACCATGGCCAACGACTGGCGCGCGGCCCAGGTCCGCGACCTGCAGCAGGCTTTCGGCAAACGCCCCGACATCGAGTTCGTGTTCAGCGACGCCGGCGGCGACACCGCCCGTCAGGTCCAGGACATCGAGCAGTTCGCGGCGCGCGGGGTGGATATCCTGATCACCAGTCCGCGCGATGCCGACCTGATGCGCGAGCCGATCGCCCGCATCCATCGCCGGGGCATCCCGGTCATCCTGTTGTCGCGACGGGTCAATGGCGAGGAGTTCACCCACTTCGTCACCGCCGACAACCGCGCCATCGCGCGCCAGGCGGCGCAATACCTGGCCCGGCGACTGAACGGCAAGGGCCGGATACTGATGTTGCAGCACATCCCGACCTCGACGCCGGGACAGCTTCGCACCGAAGGCTTCATGGACGAACTGGCCAGACACCCCGGACTGAAGATTGCCGCGATCAAGCGTGCCGATTCCCAACGCGCACTGGCCATCCAGAAAGTCGAGGAAGCCCTCGCCGAAAACCTGGCCTTCGATGCCATCTACGCCCAGTCCGACAGCATGGCGCTGGGCGCGATCATGGCCCTGAAGAAGGCCGGACGCGATCCGCGACACATCCCGATCACCGGCATCGACTTCATCACCGAGGCCCGCAACGCCATCCGGGCCGGCGAACTCGACGCCAGTTTCACCTACCCGACCTTCGGCCGCGAAGGCGCCGAGGCCGCGCTGACCCTGATCGACGGGGGCCGTCTGGCGATGCGCGAACGCATCGTCGCATCCATTGCCGTCACCCGCGACAACGTGGAGCGCATCGAACCGGTATTCTGAACGTGCGCAAGCTGCCCCTGGCCCATCGGCTCCTCCTGCTGTGGTTTGCCGCAACCCTTGCCGTGCTGGTGGTTGCCGGGTTGCTGTTTTCCGTCCTGCGTGGCCAGCAGGAGTGGGACGAACAGACGCGCACGATCGACGCCGCCTGGCATCACCTCGATACGGAAACCGCCTACCGGGCGCAGGAGCTGGCGGAAATGACGCAGACGCTGTCCGCATCGCCCAAGCTGCAGGCCACCCTGCACCTGTTTGACGGCTACTTCGACAGCGAACGCGGCAACCCCGACATCTTCGACTTCCCTGCCCGCGAACTGGCCCTGCTGCTGGGTGAAAGCGGCCGGGCCAGCGGCGTCGACTGGCTGCTGGTCAGCAGCCGGCACGGCCCGATCGCCGGCTACGCGATGCAGCAGAATCTCTACTGGTCGCAACGCAGCGAAGGCGCCCCCGTCCTCTTTGCCAGCAAGGCCAGCCTGGCCCCCTTCGAACCCATTGCCGACCTCGACCTGACAACATCAGCCGGCAGCGACAAGGTCCGTTTCGGGCGCTGCCGCACCGCCCCGGGCATCGCCCTGGTTCATGACCTGCCCGTCGTTTCGACCGCCGGCGAAATCGGCCGCCTGTCGGTCGGGCGCTGCCTCGACCTTGGCTTCATCGAACGCACCGCGAACGAGACCGGCCTGGCCTTCGCCATCGGCAACGACGACGCGCTACATTCGGCGCAGATGCCTGCGCAGGCCTTGAACACCGAGAGTGGCGAGGAACGCGCGCTGACCTTGCGCTGGTTTGCCAACCTGCGCCTCGGCAAATCCGGAGAACACACCTTCTCCACCGCCACGGCACCGCTGGTCGACGGCGCCGCCGTCAGTTTCCGTTTTGTCCGCCCGGCAGAGAGCGGCGACACGGCCACCGGCCTGCTGATCGGTGCCGGCTTCGCCAGCCTGGCGACGGTCTCGCTGCTGGTTTTCATCATCGGCCTGATTTTCATGCGCCGGGAAATCATGAATCCGCTCGACCGCCTGATGCAGGCCGTTGACTCGGCCCGCGGCGGACAATTCGTGCCGGTCGACGGCAAGTTGCCGGACAACGAACTGGGTACGCTGGCGCGTGTGCTCAACGAAACCATGACCGCGCTGACCCGCGAGCGCGCCCACCTGCACACCCTGGTCGACACCATCCCCGACCTGATCTGGCTGAAGGATACGGACGGCGTGTACCTGGCCTGCAACCCGCGTTTCGAGCAATTTTTCGGCGCCAGAGAGAAGGAAATTGTCGGCAAGACCGACCACGACTTCGTCGAGCCCGAACTCGCCGATTTTTTCCGCGAAAGGGACCTGGCAGCGATTAGCGCCGATGGCCCGAGCACCAATGAGGAATGGCTGCACTTCGCCGGCTGCGATTATCAGGGCCTGTTCCTGACGACGAAAGTGCCGATGCGCCTGGCCGACGGCACCCTGATCGGCATTCTCGGCATCGCCCACGACATCACCGAACTGCGCGCCGCGATGGACGAAATCGCCGGCCACCGCGACCTGCTGGAAATCAAGGTCCGCGAACGGACGGCTCAGCTGGAAGCTGCCATCGAGTTGCAGAAGAAGACCGAGCAGGCGCTCCAGGAAGCCAAGGAAATTGCCGAGGCAGCCAGCCAGGCCAAGAGCAATTTCTTGGCCAACATGAGCCACGAAATCCGCACTCCGCTCAACGCCATCACCGGCATGGTGCACCTGATCAGCCGCGCCGGCGTCCCGCCAGACCAGCAGGAACGCCTGCACAAGATCGACCTGGCCGGGCAGCATCTGCTGAACATCATCAATGCCATCCTCGATCTTTCGAAGATCGAGGCCGGCAAATTCGAGCTTGATGAAAACGAACTGCAGCCCGGCATCATCCTTGCCAACGTCTCGTCGATGATGCTCGACAAGGCAATGGAGAAAGGACTGCACCTGGAAATCGTCAACGACGTCCCCGGCCTCGTGCTGCGCGGCGATGCCGGTCGCCTGCAGCAGGCCCTGCTCAACTTCGCCGCCAATGCCATCAAATTCACCGACCAGGGCAACGTCACCCTGAAGGTCAGTCGCGAGCAGGAAGACGAGCACGGCGTCCTGCTGCGCTTCGAGGTCCGGGATACCGGCATCGGCATCGATCCGGCGGCGCAGGCCCGCCTGTTCTCCGCCTTCGAACAGGCCGACAACACGATCACCCGGCGCTTCGGCGGTACCGGCCTGGGCCTGGTCGTGACCCGCAAGCTGGCCCAGGCCATGGGCGGCGACACCGGACTCAGCAGCGAACCCGGGCACGGCAGCACGTTCTGGTTCACTGCCCGGCTGAAACACGGACTGGCGATCCCCGCTGCCGCGAGCCGCCCGGCCATCGAGGGCGACAGCGCCGAAACCCGGCTCGCCCGGGACTACGCCCACTGCCGCCTGCTCCTCGCCGAGGACGAGCCGATCAACCGCGAAGTCGCGCTGTCGCTGTTCAGCGATGTGAACCTGAGCGTGGATGTCGCCGAGGACGGTCAGCAGGCGCTGGACATGGCGAGCAGCGGCAATTACGACCTGATCCTGATGGACATGCAGATGCCGCGTCTCGACGGGCTTGAAGCAACCCGCCGCATCCGCGCGCTACCGGCGCGGCAACACGTACCGATCCTGGCGATGACCGCCAATGCCTTTGCCGAAGATCGTCAGCGCTGCCTCGATGCCGGCATGGACGACTTCATCGCCAAGCCGGTCGATCCCGAGATCCTGTTCGGCACGGTGCTCAAGTGGCTGCGCAAGCGCGCCGCCTCACAAACCAATCGGGTTTGAACTGCCGAGTGCCAGCCAGCCGCGGACGACGCGGTAGGCAACCCAGAAACCGAGCACCAGGATGACGCCGATGGCGATCGGGATACCGATGATGGTGATCAGGAACAGGCCATAGACACCGAGCCACAGCACGGTGAACCAGAAGGTCCGGATCTGCCAGCGGAAATGACTTTCCAGCCAGGTGCCGCGAACTTCGCTGCGCATCCAGTAGTTGAGGAAGACGGCCAGCAGCGACGGCAGCCCGAAGACGAAACCGCCGGCGATGGTTGCCGACGAGGTGACGCCGACGACGACGGCAATCGCGTGCAGGCCGTAAATCAGGTGGGTGACATTGACCAGTGACGGACGCACGCCGCCGGGGGCGCTAGGGACAGGCTCGTTCATGATTTCTCCTCGGCCAGCAGTTTCTGCAGGAACAGCGCCTGGCCAGCCGCCGGGTCGAGCACATAGGGCGCGAAACCGGCAAGTTGGTACGAGGCCATCGCCTGGTGGTTGTTCGACAGCACTTCCAGGGTCAGCTTGCAGCAGCCGAGCGCCCTCGCCTTGGCCTCGGCCCAGGCCAGCAGCGCCTGGCCGATGCCCTGACGGCGGCGGTCGCCACGCACCACGATATCGTGGATGTTGAGCAGCGGCCGGGCGGCGAAGGTCGAGAAGCCGGCGAAGCAGTTGATCAGGCCGACCGGCTCGTCGCCAGCCAGCGCCAGTCCGCCGTGATAGACCGGCACGCCCTTCAAGCCTGCGACCAGCCTCGCCTTGACCTCGGGCTTGAGGCCCTGACCGCCACCCATCGGGTCCTGCGCGTAGTGGTCGAGCAGGTCGAGCAAGGCCACCGCATGGGCGGTGTGGTTCAGGTCGAGATCGATGACGGTCAGGCTCATAAGCCCAGTTTCCCCCAGATAGCGTCCACGCGCTGTTTCACCTCGGCGTCCATGACGATGGGCCGCCCCCATTCACGATTGGTTTCGCCCGGCCACTTGTTGGTCGCGTCGATCCCCATTTTCGAGCCGAGGCCGGCCACCGGGCTGGCGAAGTCGAGGTAGTCGATCGGGGTGTTATCGACCAGGGTCGTATCGCGCACCGCGTCGAAACGCGTGGTCATCGCCCAGATCACTTCCTTCCAGTCGCGGATGTCGATATCGTCGTCCACGACGACGATGGTCTTGGTGTACATGAACTGGCGCAGGAAAGACCAGATGCCGAACATCACCCGCTTGGCGTGACCGGGATAGGCCTTCTTGATGCTGACGATGGCCATGCGGTACGAGCAGCCTTCGGGCGGCAGGTAGAAATCGACGATTTCGGTGAACTGCTTCTGCAACAGCGGCACGAACACTTCGTTGAGCGCCACGCCCAACACCGCCGGCTCGTCGGGCGGCTTGCCGGTATAGGTGCTGTGGTAGATCGGGTTCTTGCGCATGGTGATGCGGTCGACCGTGAACACCGGGAATTCGGCCTGCTCGTTGTAGTAGCCGGTGTGATCGCCGTAGGGACCTTCGAGCGCCATCTCGCCGGGATGGATATGGCCTTCCAGAACGATCTCGGCGGAAGCGGGCACTTGCAAACTTGAGCCGAGGCATTGCGTCAGCTCGGTCTTGCCGCCGCGCAGCAGGCCGGCGAACTGGTATTCGGAAAGGCTGTCCGGCACCGGCGTCACCGCGCCGAGTATGGTCGCCGGATCGCAGCCGAGGACCACGGCAATCGGGAAAGGCTGGCCGGGATTGGCCATCTTGAAATCGCGGAAATCGAGCGCCCCGCCGCGATGCGCCAGCCAGCGCATGATCAGCTTGTTCGGCCCGAGCACCTGCTGGCGGTAGATGCCGAGGTTCTGGCGGCTCTTGTGCGGGCCTTTGGTGACGACCAGGCCCCAGGTGATCAGCGGCGCAACGTCGCCGGGCCAGCAATGCTGGATCGGCAATCGCGAGAGGTCGACGTCCTTGCCTTCCCAGACGATTTCCTGGCAGGGCGCGTTCGACACCTTCTTCGGCGCCATGTTGAGCACCTGTTTCAACACCGGCAGCTTGTCCCAGGCGTCCTTCAGGCCCTTGGGCGGCTCCGGTTCCTTGAGGTAGGCGAGCAGCTTGCCGACTTCACGCAGCGCCTGTACCGAATCCTCGCCCATGCCCAGGGCGACGCGCTTGGGCGTGCCGAACAGGTTGGTGAGTACTGGCATCTCGTGACGCCGACCCTGCGTATGAGCCTTTTCGAAGAGCAGCGCCGGGCCGCCGGCGCGCAGCACGCGGTCGCCGATCTCGGTCATCTCCAGGTGGGTATCGACGTCCACCGCGATGCGCTTGAGTTCGCCGGTCTTTTCCAGTTGCGACAGGAAGTCGCGCAGGTCGTGGTATTTCATCGGAGCAGGAAGTCCAGGGCAATGCCGGCGAAGATGATGCCGCCGACCCAGTTGTTGTGCAGGAAAGCCTTGAAGCAGGCCATGCGTTCGCGGCCGCGAATCCAGATGTAATGGACGCCCATGATGCCGGCGGCAATGGCCAGCGCGCTGTAGAACGGCCAGCCCAGCGCATAGGTGCTGCCGACCCAGGCGATCAGCGCCAGTGTCACGGCGTAGCAGAGCATGACGGCGGCGACGTCGAAACGACCGAAGGTGATCGCCGAGGTCTTGATGCCGATCTTGAGGTCGTCGTTGCGGTCGACCATGGCGTATTCGGTATCGTAGGCAACCGCCCAGAAGATGTTGGCCACCAGCAGCCACCAGGCTTCGGCCGGCACGCTGCCCTGGTGCGCGGCGTAGGCCATCGGGATGCCGAAGCCGAAGGCGATGCCCAGGTAGGCCTGCGGAATGGCAAGAAAGCGCTTCGTGAAGGGATAGCTGGCAGCCAGGAAGACCGCCGGGATCGACAGCCAGATGACCAGCGGAATCCCCAGCACCAGCACCAGCGCGAAAGCCAGCAGGCAGAGGACGGCGAACAGCGCCAGTGCTTCCTTCGTGCTCACCCGACCGGCGGTCAACGGACGCTCCTTGGTCCGTTCGACATGCTTGTCGAAATCGCGGTCGGCGTAGTCGTTGATGACGCAACCGGCCGAACGCATGAGCACCGTGCCGAGCACGAAGACCAGCAGCACGGCCCAATCCGGACGGCCATCGGCAGACAGCCACAACGCCCACAGCGTCGGCCACAGCAAGAGCAGGATGCCGATTGGCTTGTCCAATCGCATCAGCTTCTCGTAGAGATCCAGTCTTTCCTTGATCGCGGCCAGGGTCATGCGTCGATTCTACCTTCTGTGTCGCGTGCCCGCCGCGCCTGCTGCCAGGCGACGACGGCCTGACCGGAATGGGCGAGGATGGCCTGGTAGCGCTCCCCCGGCAGCGCCTGGCGCAAGGCTGCGAACAACTGCTGCGTGCCATCCTGGGCAATCGCCGAAGCGGCCGGATCGGCGAGCAGCGAAATCTGGATGCTGGCCAGCGCGTCGGCAATCAACCGCCAGCCGAGTTCCGGCATCTGTTCGTTGAGCCCGAGCAGCAGGCTGCCCAGCGGCCGGACCAGGCCTTCGGCCTGCTCTGCCGTTTCGCAGGCGGCCATCGCATGCCACAGCGCGAGATGGATGCTGCGGCGCAGTTCGACCTTGAAATCGACAGCGGCGAATTCATTCCCCGTCAGCGCCGCAAACTGTTGCTGGAAGCGCGCATCGGCGGTGGCGTCGAGACGCGTGCGCAGACCACCGATCAGCGCCGTCAGCGCCGGGATCGCTTGGAGCTGGAATGCCTGCGTGTAAGCCAGCCCCCAGGCATCGAGTCCGTTGATCAACAGGGCCAGGCGCAGCGCCCGGGCATCGTCGGCGGCGCCGGCCTGGCTCCAGTTGTAGCAGCGCCCGGCCAGCTCACCGAGGGCGCCGGCTTCGGCGTCACTGTCCGGCGCGACGGCCATCCGGAACACGGCGGCAAAGGCATCCTGCGCCAGGCGCGCGGCCAGTCGCTGGCACTCGGTATCGGCCAGGGCGGCCAGCGGGTCGGCGGGAATCGGGGAAGCGGTGGCCATCGTCAACTTTCGGGCAAAGTCCGGAATTTTACCGCCGCGCCGCCTATTTGGCCGCGCCGCACATGCGCTTTGCCCAGGCGCCGAAGTGCCGGAGGAATTCCGGCAGCCGTCCGTAGATGTAAGCCGCCACGACCACGTTGCCCAGTGCGGCGACGGCAAACAGCGCCGGGATCGACAGCCCGGCGCCGAGCGCGGCGGCGGCACCGAGGGCGCCGACCACCATGAACAGTGCGTTGAGGATGTTGTTGGCGGCGATGATCCGCGCCCGGTGGCTAGGCTCGCAGCGAGTCTGCACCAGCGCATACAGGGGCACGATGAAGAAGCCGCCGAACACGCCGAGCATCAGCAGGTCGAACAGCACCCGCCAGATCGCCGGCAGGCTGAGCAAGGCCAGCAGTTCGTGCGCCGTCGTACCGACCAGGCCGACCGGCGAGGCGAAGTACAGATCGACGCCGAACAGGGTCAGGCCGATCGAGCCCAGCGGCACCAGTCCGATCTCGAGATGCCTGCCCGAGAGCCGTTCGCAGAGCAGCGAACCGGCACCAATGCCGACGGTGAAAATCGCCAGCAGCAGGGTGACCGTCGCCTCGCCGCCACCGAGCACGGTCTTCGTGTAGGCAGGGAATTGCGCCAGAAAGAGCGCGCCGTACAACCAGAACCAGGAAATGGCAACGATCGCCAGGAACACCAGGCGGTCGCCGCGGGCGAAGGCAATGCTGCGCCAGGTTTCGCTCAGCGGGTTCCAGTTGATCCGGAGCGCCGGCACCGGCGCCGGTGCGGCGGGAATGCCCCGGCTGTAGACATAACCGAGCACGGCGACGACCAAGCCACCGACGGCAATCCACCAGGGTTCGCTCACCGTGCCGGCAAACAGGCCGCCGGCCAGGGTGCCGACCAGGATGGAAACGAAGGTGCCCGCCTCGATCAGCGCGTTGCCACCGATCAATTCCTCCTCGCGCAGGTGTTGCGGCAGGATCGCGTATTTGACCGGCCCGAACAGTGTCGATTGCAGGCCGAGCAGGAACAGCGCGGCGAGCAACCAGGCCAGGCTGTGCAGCCAGAAACCGGCGGCCGCCACCCCCATGATCAGGATTTCCAGGATTTTCGACAGGCGCGCCAGCCAGGCCTTGTCGTATTTGTCGGCGAGTTGTCCGGCCGTCGCCGAGAACAGGAAAAAGGGCAGGATGAACAGGCCGGCGGCCAGATTGCCGAGCAATTCCACCGGCAGGGTCGTCCATTGCGCCGACTGAAAGGTGAGCAGGACAACCAGAGCGTTCTTGTAGAGGTTGTCGTTGAAGGCACCGAGGAACTGCGTGCCGAACAGGGGGCCGAAACGTTTCTCTCCGAGTAAGCTGAATTGTCCGCGCATGCCGCCCCCGCCCACCGTTACCGTAGCGGGCAAATGTCATTTATCCAGGGCGCAATGTTACCCGAGCACAGGCCGATTCCGGCGGGAGAAGGCGGGGGAGGAAGAATCAGGCTATAGTTCCGGGCTACCGGCGCATCACGCCGGATATCAAGAAAAACATACCGGAGAGAAACCATGGCGGGAATGTCTGTGAAGAAGAGCTTCACACGCATGATCATGCTGTCGCTGGCCTTGCTGATCGTTCTGTCGGCAGCCATCCTGTACCACGAGCGGTCTTCCTTGCTGGCGGCCCGGCAAGCGCTGGTCAAGACCCAGATCGAAACGGCCGGCACCCTGATCGACGCTTTCCGCCAGCGCGCCGCGCGCGGCGAACTCAGCGACGCAGACGCCCGCGAGGGCGCCCGCCGCGCCGTCAGCGCCCTGCGCTATGGCGGCAACGAATACTTCTGGATTCACGACACCGGCCTGAACATGGTCATGCACCCGATCCGTCCCGAACTTGACGGCAAATCGGTAGCCGAGATGAAAGACCCTGCGGGCAAATTCCTGTTCCGCGAGATGAACCAGGTGACGGCGGCGAGCGGCGCCGGTTTCGTCGATTACCTTTGGCCCAAGCCAGGATTCGATCAACCGGTGGCAAAAATTTCCTATGTCCGCCAGATCCCGGAATGGGGATGGATCGTCGGCACCGGCATCTACCTCGACGATGTCCGCAGCGCCTTCATCGATTCGCTGATCAAGCTCGGCACGCTCGTGCTCGGCGCCTGCCTGTTGCTCTGGCTGTTCCTGCGCCGGGTTGCCGGCGGCATCATGACGCAACTGGGCGGCGAACCGGCCCAGGCCGTGGAAGCCGCCGGCCGCATCGCCCGCGGCGACCTTTCCGGCAGGATAGAACTGGCGACCGGCGATACCGACAGCCTGCTCGCGTCCATGCAGCGCATGCAGAGCGAGTTGCAGAAAGCCCTCGGCGAAGTCGGGCGGATGGTCGAACAGGCCGCCGCCGGCGATTTTTCCGCGCGCATCGATCTGACCGACAAGCAGGGCTTCATGCGGGCCTTGTGCGAGCAGTTGAACCTGCTCAACGACAAGCTGATGCTCCAGCTCGGCGGCACCCCGGAAGAAGCCGTTCAGGCCGCCCAGCGCATCGCCGCCGGCGACCTCGATTTCGCGATCGCACTGCACAACGACAACCGGCATAGCATCCTGCATGCCATGCTCAGCATGCAGCAGACCCTCCAGCACGTCATCGCCGACGTTCGCCAGCAGGTCAATGCTGCCTCGCGCGGCGATTTCAGCCAGCGCATCGATACCGCCGGCAAGCAGGGCTATGCCCGCGAACTGACGGAACTGCTCAACCAGCTCAACCAGACCGCCAACGCCGCCTTCGGCGACATTGCCGCAGCCTGCAACGCGCTGGCCAACGGCGACCTGTCGTGCCGGATCACGCAGCACTACCCGGGGCGTTTCGGCGAGACTGCCGACAACATCAACACGACCGCCGAAAACCTGACCCGGGTCATGCAGCGCATCATCGATTCGGTCAATCTGGTGACCACGGCCGCCGGTGAAATCAGCGCCGGCAACCTGGACCTCTCCCGGCGTACCGAACAGCAGGCAAGCAGCCTGGAAGAGACCGCAGCCAGCATGGAACACTTTGCCGTCATGGTCCGCGCCAACACACAGAGCGCCGAAGCCGCCAACCGGCGCGCCATCGAAACCCGCGAACAGGCCAGCGCCAGCAGTCAGGTGGTCGAGGCCTCGCTGGGGACGATGCGGGAGATCCGGGCCAGTTCGGCACGCATCCACGACATCGTCGATGTGATCAACGGCATCGCTTTCCAGACCAACATCCTGGCCCTGAATGCCGCAGTGGAAGCGGCCCGGGCCGGCGACAGCGGTCGCGGCTTCGCTGTCGTCGCCACCGAAGTCCGGGCCCTCGCCCAGCGTTCCGGTCTGGCCGCCAAGGAGATTTCGCAGCTGGTCGCCGACACCATCAGCAAGGTGGAAACCGGCTCCAGCCAGGCGGAACGTGCCGGCGCCGCAATGCAGGCGATTGCCGCGGCGATCACCGACGTCACCGAAATCGTCGGCAACATTGCCCGCGCCTCGAGCGATCAGGCGCAGGGCATCGAGCAGGTGTCGACGGCACTCGCCAGCATGGACGAAACCACCCAGCAGAATGCCGCCCTCGTCGAGGAAGCTGCCGCTGCCTCCGAATCGCTGCGCGATCAGGCCGATGTGCTGAAGGAACTGGTCGCGGCCTTCCGCCTGGAAAGCCGCGGTCGCCAGGAACTGCTGACCTTGCGCTGAGCCCGATCAGGCCTGGGCGCGCATGCGCTCGGCCCGGGCTTTCGGGCTCGGGTGAGTGGACAGCCATGACGCCCCACCGCCGCCCAGCGCATCGAGTTTCTCCAGCGCCGTCACGCAGGCCGCCGCCGGATAGCGCTGGGACTTCATGAACTGCATCGCCAGATCGTCGGCCTCGTTCTCGTTGGCCTGCGAATGCTGGGCGCGAACGACCTGCTCAAACAGGTCGCCAAGTTGCGATTCGGCAAGCTGCGCGGTCTTGCCGCCGGTCGATGCCACGGCACTGCGCAGGGCGCTGGTGCGCATCGCGGTCTGGATGCGGGACTTGGTGTGACCGGCCTTGACGTGGCCGATTTCGTGACCGATCACGTAGCGGATCTCGTCGTCGGTGAATTTGTCCATCAGCCCGCTGTAGACGCGGATGGTGCCGTTGGCCATGGCAAAGGCGTTCACTTCCGGCGTCAGGTAGGCCTTGATGTCGAGCTTGAGACCGTCGTAACTGTCCAGCCCCTTGGCCAGTTTGGCGATGCGTTTGCCGTAGGCATCCTTCGGCCCGGCCAGCTTGTTCTTGGCATCGGAATCGGCGGCCATCTGGTCGAAGTAGGACTTGAGGTCGGCGTCGCTGAGCGTCTCCGATTCCATCAGCGTCTTGCCGGCTTCGAGCACCTTGCCGAAATTGAACTGGGCCAGCACCGGATTGACGGCGCTGACACCGGACATCAAAGTACCCAACAGCACGAAATCGCGACGTTTCATCAAAGCTCCCGACGGTAAAAACTGGAAAGGCGCGATTATATGCCATCGACACATTTTCCATGCAATGCTGCTGTCGGGCAGCAGGCGCTACAATGCGCGCTTCGCGAAGCTCCCCGATCGACCATGCGCCCCTCCCGTTCCGAATTCCTCGACGCCAACGGCGTCCGCCTGCACATCCGTCGCTGGGGCAATCCCGAGGCGCCGACACTGTTCCTGCTGCACGGCTGGATGGATGTTTCCGCCTCCTGGCAGTTCGTCGTCGATGAATTGCAGCGGGACTGGAACATCGTCGCCCCCGACTGGCGCGGCTTCGGCCCGTCGCAGTGGTTGGACCGCCCGTATTTCTTCGCCGAGCACATGGGCGACATGCTGGCCATCATCGACCGTTACGCGCCGCAAGGGCAGGTTCGGCTGGCCGGTCACAGCATGGGCGGCATCATTGCCACACTGTACGCCGGCCTGTATCCGGATCGCGTCGAAAAACTGATTTCACTCGAAGGCTTCGGTATTGCGCCAACCACGCCGGACATGGCGGCCGGCCGCTACCGGCACTGGCTGGGCGAATTGAAGAATCCGCCGCGCCTGCATGTCTATCCGGATCGACCGGCTTTCGCCCGGCGCCTGATGAAGACCGATCCCTACCTGACCCAGGCGCGCGCCGATTTCCTGTCGCGGCACCTGGCGCGGATCGGCGATGGCACGACCAAGGGCGGCGAGTACCGGCACGGCATCATCTGGAACGGCGATCGCTGGCACAAGGCGATGTCGCCCAACCTGTTCCGCCTCGAAGAGTCGATGGCGATCTGGCGCGAGGTCAGCTGCCCGGTACTGTGGGTCGCCGGCCGGCAATCGTGGATCGTGCGCGATTTCGCCACCCGCCCCGGCGACTGGGAAGCGCGCCGCGCCTGCTTCGCCAATGTCCGTGAAGCGTGGATCGACCAAGCCGACCACATGCTGCACCACGATCAGCCGGAACAGGTGGCGGCGCTGATCGAGGACTGGTTTACGACTTGAGCAGTTCCTCGCGGGCGCCCAGCCAGCGCTGCAGGTGCTTCTCGGCCAGGTCCGGATGCTCGGTCAGCATTTCCTCGGCAACTTCGCGCGCCATCTCGACCAGGTCGGCGTCCATTTCGAGATCGGCGTAGCGCAGCAGCGGCACGCCGCTCTGGCGGGCACCGACGAATTCGCCGGGACCGCGAATCTGCAAGTCCTGGCGGGCAATCTCGAAACCGTCGGTGTGCTCGAAGATGATCTTCAGGCGCTGGCGGGCAACCTCGCCGAGCGGTCCGGCGTAGATCAGCACACAGCTTGATTCGTACTGGCCGCGGCCGACCCGACCGCGCAGCTGGTGCAGTTGCGACAGGCCGAAGCGCTCGGCGTGCTCAATGACCATCAGGCTGGCATTGGGCACGTCGACGCCGACTTCGATCACCGTCGTCGCAACCAGGACGTCGATGTCGCCGGCGGCGAAGGCGCTCATCACCGCCTGTTTCTCGTCGGCCTTGAGGCGGCCGTGCACCAATCCCACGGTCAAGCCCGGGAAATCGGCGGAAAGCTGTTCGTAGGTTTCCTCCGCCGTCTGCAACTGCAGGGCTTCCGATTCCACGATCAGCGGGCACACCCAGTAGGCCTGGCGGCCTTCCTCGACATGTTTCTTGACGAAGCCGACGACGTCCTGGCGGCGGTTGTCGGCGACCAGCCGCGTCTTGATCGGCGTCCGGCCGGGCGGCAGTTCATCGAGCACGGTGACGTCGAGGTCGGCGTAGTAGCTCATCGCCAGCGTGCGCGGGATCGGCGTCGCCGACATCATCAATTGGTGCGGGTTGCTGCCCTTCTTGCGCAGCGCCAGGCGCTGGGCGACGCCGAAACGGTGCTGCTCGTCGACGATGGCCAGGCCCAGCTTGGCGAAGTCGACGCCGTCCTGGATCAGCGCATGCGTGCCGACCACCAGTTGCGCATCGGCCGCCGTCGCCGCCAGTTGCTCGCGCTTGGCCTTGCTCTTCAGGCTGCCGGACAGCCAGGCGACACGCACGCCGAGCGGCTCCAGCCAGTCCTTGAGTTTCAGGTAATGCTGCTCGGCGAGGATTTCGGTCGGCGCCATGAACGCCGCCTGCCAGCCGGCGGAAATCGCCTGGCAGGCGGCCAGCGCGGCGACGATGGTCTTGCCGGCGCCGACGTCGCCCTGCAGCAGGCGCTGCATCGGATAAGGCTGGGCGAGGTCGCCGGCGATCTCGGCCATCGCCCGCAACTGCGCACCGGTCAGGCCGAAGGGCAGGCGGTCGAGCAGACGGGCGCCGAGGTCGTCCCGAGCCACCAGCACCGGTGCGCCCTGCTCGCGGCGCGCCAGGTAGGCGCGGCGCAACGACAGTTGCTGGGCCAGCACCTCGTCGAACTTGACCCGCCGCCAGGCCGGATGATTGCGTGCGTGCAGCGTGTCGACGTCGGTACCCGGCGGCGGGCGGTGGAGGAAATGGATGCTGCGCGCCAGGCCAGGCAGCTTGAGGCGCTGGCGGATTTCGTCGGGCAGCGTCTCGGACAGGTCGCCGTCGGCCAGCGCCCGGCCGATCAGCTTCTGTAGTGCGGAATTGGCCAATCCTGCGGTCGATGGGTAAATCGGCGTCATTTCCGTCGGTAGCGGCTCGCCCTCGACGATCTTGCGGAAACGCGGATGCACCATCTCCAGCCCGAAGAAGCCGCCGCGCACCTCGCCGAAGACGCGCACCAGCGAGCCCTCGCTGAGCGCCGCCTGCTGGTTCGGGTAAAAGCTGAAGAAGCGCAGCGTGATTTCGCCGCTGTCGTCGCAGGCGCGCACGACCATCTGCCGGCGCGGCTTGAACTGGATCTCGTTGCTCAGCACGCGCAGTTCGAGCTGCACCGCCTCGCCGCTGAAGGCGCGAGCGAGTTCGGTAATGCGCGTTTCGTCCTCGTAGCGCAGCGGCAGATGCACCAGCAGATCGGCCTCCGTGTGGAGACCGAGCTTGGCCAGCTTTTTCTTCAGCGCGTCGGAGGCGCGGATCGGCGCCAGCGACATCCGGCGATCAGCCGAGGAACATCACCGCGTCTGCCTCGACCAGCGCGCCGCGCGGCAATTCCTTGACGCCGACGGCAGCACGCGCCGGGAACGGCTCGCTGAAGTAGCGGGCCATCGTTTCGTTGACCTTGGCGAAGTTGCCGAGGTCGGTGAGGAAGACATTGAGCTTGACCACGTCGGCCAGCGAGCCGCCGGCAGCCTCGGCCACCGCCTTGAGATTTTCGAAGACACGAACGATTTGCGCGTCGATACCGTCTACCATCTGCATGGTCGCCGGATCGAGACCGATCTGCCCGGAGAGGTAGACGGTATCGCCGACGCGCACGGCTTGCGAGTAGGTGCCGATGGCGGCCGGCGCGTTCGGCGTGGCGATGATGGTCTTGGCCATGTGGAATTCCTTCTGATAATTGGCGAAAGCCGCTATTTTAGACCCGAGCATCGATGAACCCGCGTATCGAATCCCTGGAAAAAATGATCGACGGCCCGCGTGACGGCGCCCTGCTCCGCTTCTCGCTGGGCAATGAGTACCTGAAGGCGGCGGCGCCACAACAGGCGGCAAATTGCTTCCGTGCGGCAGTTGAACGCGACCCGCAGTATTCGGCGGCGTGGAAGGCGCTGGGCAAGGCGCTCGCCGAAGCTGGCGATGCGGCCGGCGCTGTCGCTGCCTACGAAGCGGGAATCACGGTCGCCGAGACGAAGGGCGACATCCAGGCCGCCAAGGAAATGAGGGTGTTTGCCCGGCGCCTGCAGAAAGCCGGTTAGCGTCCGCCCTTGGGGGCAATCAGGATCGAGTCGATACCCAGTTCGCGCAATTTTTCCTGGGCTTCGGCGGCCTCCTTGCGCGTGCGGAAAGGCCCGACCTGCACCCGGGTTTCGATGCTCGATTGAACCCCGCTCAGCGTCAGCTTGGCATGCAGTTCTTCGGCCCGCTGAGCACTGGTGAACACGCCAGCCTGCAGGACAAAGCCGGAGAACAAACGGGGCGCAGCCGGGGCGGCCGGGGTGGACTCGACCACCCGAGCCGAAGGCACCGGTGCCTTCGGCGGGCTGACGGGCGGCGCAGGCGCAATCGGCGGTGCCGAGGTCATTTCGGGAACGATTTCCGGGCTGGCCGGTGCCACAGGACGCACCCGCGGCCGTGCCACCGGTGGGCTTGCTGGCGCGACCGTGGGCTCAATCGCCGGTTGCGCAGGCACCTCGGGCGGCGGTGGCGTCGCGACCGCAGCCTCAGCCGGGACGGTAGCCGCGGGCACCGCTTCCTGCGCGACCGGCGCCTCGTCGACGACCGGCTCGACTGGTGTCACCGGCTGCGTCACCATCTTCTTGGGCGCGACCGGCACCGGTTCGGTGAACACCCGGACTTCCTGCTCTTCTGCCGGCTGGGACAGATGGTCGAAAACCGCCAGCATGCCCAGCAGGATCGCCACCAGACCACCGGCCACGGCCAGCCGCCGGATCATCTGGTTACGCAAGTCAGGGCTTGCTGCCGCTTCGTTCATATCACCGGCTGCCGGCTTGTCCGTCATGCTCATTCCTCACTGAACCTGGCTACGGGCAAGCGCCACCACCAGTTCGGCTTCGGCGCGCGCGATCCCGCAGCGTTCGGCAATCGCCGCTGCATCGTAACCTGCCGCCGCCATCTGTACCGCATCGCCGTAGATCGGCGAAACCGTTTGCGCGGCGCGCAAATGCGCGACTTCCTGAAGCATGTCCTCGCGCAGCGCCGCCAGCTCCCCGCGCATCGCGTCGACTTCGTCGCGCAACTGGCTCAGTTCGCGCGCCAGCCCCTCGGCGACCAACTCGCCGGCCATTCGCGCGGACGACGAGGCAAATGCCTCGGCCGACAGGATCTCGTCGCTCCGGTCCGGCACTGGGGATTCAGGCTCGTTGGCGGAGACCACAGGGGCTTCGGTCGGTCCGGGTTGGCCCGCACCAAGGCCGCTGGCTTGCTCCGCCGATGCGCCCCCCAGCCGCCGCATCCGCCACAGGACCACGGCAATGTACAGCGCAACCAGAACGATCAGCGCAAGTACGGCCTCGCGCACGCCGATGGTCAGACCGGCGATTTCGAGCGAAGGCAGACCGGCGCCGAACACGACCCCTTAGAACCCGATCGAATACTGGACGCCCACGACATGGGCACCGCTCTCGTACTTGCCCGCGGGTTGGCTGATCTTGGCATCGCGCATGTAACGATAAGCGTAGCCGACATCAAGCACGCTGCTACGGCCAAAGGTCCATTGACCGCCGAGGGACAACCACATGCGGTCGCTGTCCGGCATGCGCACGGTGCGTTTGCTGTCGCTGACCGGCGAGCGGTCATAGGCGATGCCGAATTTCAGCTTCGCCTGATCGGTGTATTTGTAGGCAGCCCCCCAGGCCAGGCGCCAGGAATTGTCAAAGCGCATGCCGGTGAAGTCGGCCGACTTCCAGCGCGTGTGCGACAGGTCGCCCATGGCTTCCCAGCGATCCGAGACCTGTTGCCAGACCGACAGGGTGAACACGCCCGGGGTATCGATGTCGTGCCGTGCGGCAACGCCGTTGTTGCGTCCGGAAACGTCGTGCTCGATTTCCGAGCGATAGGCGACCCCGACGCGCATGGCCGGCGACAGCGTAAACAGCGCACCGACGTTCCAGCCCAGCGCCTTGTCGTCACCCTTGAAATTCTCGGGCACGCTGCTGGTCCGGCGCAGGTCCAGCGTCTGGTAATTCAGGCCGGCACCGACAGACACCAGTTCATTGACCTTGTAGGCAATGGCCGGATTGATGTTGACCGTGGTCAGTTCGGTATCGACGCCCGCGGCGCTGCCAACCCAGCCGGCGTCGTAGCGCGTATCGAGCAGGTAAGGCCGGGAAATGCCCAGGCCGACGCTCAGGGCCGGCGTGAACTGCCAGGTCAGGTAGGCGTTGGGCAAGGCATTGCTCTCGCCGGCATCGCCGCCGGAAGCGACCCCGCCGGTCGTGCGGAACTTGTGGCGTTCGGACACGCCGACCACGCCCATGGAGAAGTTGACGCCCTCAAGGCGGCTCATGCCGGCCGGATTGGCAAACAGCGTGGCGGCATTGTCGGCGATTGCCGCCGAGCCTGCGTACGCGACACCGAGGCCGCTGGCATTCTGCTCAAGCGCCTGGTAGCCGGCTGCCGATGCCAGACCGGAAAAGGCCAGCAGCATCGCGGCGGGCAGGGTACGCATGGTGGTCTTGTTCATTTCCTGAATCCCCGAAGACATCCGAATTATTTGATCGCGCGATTTTATTCCATTTCCGCGCCATTTTTAGCGGGAACCTCACGTTTGTTGCCCGATTCGTCGATTGCCACGTAAGTCAGTTCGGCCTGGGTCACCTTGACGGTGATCGGATCGGCATAATTCCGCTCGGCAAACACCTCGACGCGCACCGTCAGCGAGGTCCGCCCGACGTGCACGATTTCGGCGTAAAGACTGACGATGTCGCCCACCGACACCGGTTGCCGGAACTGGAAGGAATTGACGGAAACCGTGGCCACTCGACCGCGGGCCCGGCGCATGGCGGGAATGGCGCCGGCCACGTCGACCTGGGCCATGACCCAGCCGCCGAAAACGTCGCCGTTCTGGTTGAGGTCGGCGGGCATCGGCACCACCCGCAAGGTGGGCTGGCGGTCCGGCAAATTGAGGCACTGCTTGTTCATGAAAAATCCTTGACGACAGATTCTGCCGATTCTCCCGGAAATCCCGCTTATTTCATATACTCGTTGCCTTCGAGACTCAGGGTAGCCCCCATGCGCCGCGCCACCGCCTTACCGAAACCGCCTGCCGGGCAACCGCTGCAGGAAATCCACGTCTGGCAGACGGTGCGCAAGCTCTTCCCCTATCTCTGGCAATACCGTTTCCGGGTCGTCGCCGCCCTGCTCTGCCTGGTTGCCGCCAAGCTGGCCAATGTCGGCGTACCGCTGGTCTTCAAGGACATGATCGACGGCCTGTCGGGCGAGGTGCTGGCGTTGCCGGTGATGCTGCTGGCGCTTTACGGCGCGTTGCGTTTTTCCAACTCGCTGTTCACCGAATTGCGCGAACTGCTGTTTGCCCGCGTCACCCAACGGGCCATCCGCAAAGTGGCGCTCGAGGTCTTCGAACACCTGCATGCGCTGTCCCTGCGATTTCACCTGGAACGGCAGACTGGCGGCATTTCCCGCGACCTTGAACGCGGCACGCGCTCGATTTCGAGCCTGATTTCCTACACGCTGTATTCGATCCTGCCGACCCTGATCGAGATCGGGCTGGTGCTGGTCATCCTTTACGTCCAGTACGACATCGGCTACGTGTTGATCACGGCTGCCTCCCTGGTCGCCTACATCGTGTTCACGGTCAAGGTCAGCAACTGGCGCATCGCCATCCGCCGTGCGGTCAACGAAAGCGATTCGGCCGCCAACACCAAGGCCGTCGACAGCCTGCTCAATTACGAGACGGTCAAGTATTTCAACAACGAAGCCTGGGAGGCGCGGCGTTACGACGAGCAACTGGTCAAACTCGAAGACGCCAGCACCCGTAGCCAGAACAGCCTGGCCCTGCTCAACCTCGGCCAGCAGGCGATCATCGCGCTGGGCGTGACGGCCATGATGTGGCGCGCCGCCAACGGCGTGGTCGAGGGCCGGATGAGCATCGGCGATCTGGTGCTGGTCAACGCCTTCCTGATCCAGCTCTACATGCCGCTGAATTTTCTCGGCATCGTTTATCGCGAAATACGCCAGGCGCTGACCGATATCGAGCGGATGTTCGGACTGCTCAACGAAAACCGCGAGGTTGCCGACGCCCCGGATGCGCATGAATTGCCGGCGGACCGGCAGATGCGGATCGACTTCGAACAGGTCGGTTTTGCCTACGAACCCAACCGGCGCATCCTGCACGAGGTCAGCTTCACCATTCCGGCCGGACAGACCTACGCGGTTGTCGGCCATTCAGGCGCCGGCAAGTCCACGCTGTCACGCCTGCTCTACCGTTTCTACGATGTCAGCGACGGCAGCATCCGGATCAACGGCCACGATCTGCGCAGTGTCACCCAGCACAGCCTGCGCTCGGCCATCGGCATCGTTCCGCAGGACACCGTTTTGTTCAACGACACCGTCCTCTACAACATCCGCTACGGCAAACCGGATGCCGACGATCAAGCCGTCTTCGCCGCGGCCCGCGCAGCCAGCCTGCATGAATTCATCGACGGCCTCCCGGACAAGTACCAGACCCGGGTCGGCGAGCGCGGCCTGAAGCTTTCCGGTGGCGAGAAACAACGGGTGGCAATTGCCCGGGCCCTGCTCAAGGATCCGCCGATCCTGATCTTCGACGAGGCCACCTCGGCGCTCGACTCCGCAACCGAGCGCGCCATCCAGCAGCAACTCGAACTGGCCGCCCGCGGCCGGACCACGCTGATCATCGCCCATCGTCTGTCTACCGTGATGAACGCCGATTGCATCCTGGTCATCGAGGACGGACGCATCGTCGAACGCGGCACCCACGCGATGCTGCTTGCAGCCGGCGGCAAGTACGCCGACATGTGGTACCTGCAGCAGCGGGAAATTCAGGAGCCGGGCAGCGAAGGCGTGGTAGCATGAAAACGCCGGCCGGTACCTGAGCGCACCTCCGATTGAACCTTGCCATGACAATGAATAACGCATTCGAGAAGATGAGCGTGCTGGCGGTTGACGACAACCGCACCAATCTGCACATCCTGCAGGTCTTCCTGAAAAAACTCGGGCACGAGGTCATTCTTGCGGAAAACGGCGAGGAAGCCATCGCCCGCTTCCAGCAGTACCATCCCGATCTGGTGCTGCTCGACATCATGATGCCGGTCATGGACGGCTTCGAGGCGGCGCGCCGGATCAAGGCCGCCAGCCGGGACAAATGGGTTCCCATCATCCTGCTTTCGGCACTCAACCGCGACGAGAATCTGGTCGAGGGTCTTGAGGCCGGCGCCGACGATTACCTGACCAAGCCGATCAACTTCGTCGTCCTCGAAGCCAAGCTTCGCTCGATGCAACGCTCCCTGTCGATGCAGCGCAGTGCGACGGTCGCGCTGGAACGCCTGCTAGCCATCTCCGACAACGTTCCCGACGCCATCGTCACCTGCAACGGCAGCGGCGAAATCCTGACGGTCAATCGTGCGACCGAAATCATTTTCGGTCACCCTGCGGCCGGGCTCGTCCAGCGCCCGATTGGCCTGCTGGTACCCGATCTGCAGTGCACCGCGCCGACGACAGCGACGACCCGGAATCGTGAACGCGAGGCCATCGGCCATCGCCGTGACGGCAGGGCATTCCCGGTCGAATACGGGCTCTCCGAAGTCAGCATCGACCATGAGCGGATTTTCGTCATCGTCATTCGCGACATCACCCAGCGCAAGCTGGCCGAATCGCAATTGCAGCAAAACGCCGCGCTCTTGCAGACCTACTACGACCATAGCCAGAACGAACAGCAACTGGCGCTGCGGTTGATGGAGAAGTTGCTGCATCGCCCTGGCCTGCTCGACGCCCGACTGCGCTACAAGGTCATTGCCACCGAGAACTTCAGCGGCGACATCGTGGCCGCGTCGCATTCGCCCGAAGGGCGCTTCTACGCCCTCCTCGCCGATGCCACTGGACACGGACTGCCCGCCGCGATCAGTGTCCTGCCCGTATTGGCACTGTTCTACCGGATGACCCGCCTGAACCGGACCATTCGCGAACTGGTGCTTGAAATCAACCAGCAGTTGAAGGAGTCGATGCCGATCGGCCGCTTCGTTGCCGCCACCATCGTCTGTCTGGACGAGATCAGCCTGAGCGGCGAGATCTGGATCGGCGGCACCCCGGAAGCCCTGTTGATCGATGCCGACGGCCAGATCTGCGAACGCTTCCCCTCGGAAAATCTGGCGCTCGGCATCATCGACAGTGCCCAGATGAACGACCAGCCCCGACGTTTCGAATGGCAGCCGGGCAGCCAGCTGCTGATGTATTCGGACGGCGTCCTCGAAGCAGCCGATCCGGAAGGACGGCAATTCGGCAGCCAGGGAATCAGCGACGCGGTACGGGACACATCCAGGGAAGTACGCTTCACGGCACTGGAGGACGCACTGTCGGCCCACCTTGGCCAGAATGCCGCGGGCGACGACGTGTCGCTGATGCTGATCGACTGCCCCTGAATTCCGTCCTGCAAAAATAGAAAAAGGCCGGTTACCCGGCCTTTTTGCATTGCGTGAGCTGGACGATTACTCGGCCGACTCGTCGACTTCAACGGCTTCGGTCGGCTCGGGACGATCGAGCAGTTCGACGAAAGCCATCGGTGCGTTGTCGCCAACGCGGAAGCCGCACTTCAGGATGCGCAGGTAGCCGCCCGGACGGGTAGCGTAGCGCGGACCGATTTCGGCGAACAGCTTGACCACGATCTCGCGATCGCGCAGGCGGTCGAACGCCAGACGCTTGTTGGCCAGCGTCGGGTTCTTGCCGAGGGTGATCATCGGTTCGACGACACGACGCAGTTCCTTGGCCTTCGGCAACGTGGTCTTGATGGCCTCGTGGCGGAGCAGGGAAACGGTCATGTTGCGCAGCATCGCCAGGCGATGGCTGCTGGTACGGTTCAGTTTGCGAAGTCCATTGCGGTGACGCATGGTTAATCCTTTCTATGTTCTGCAGGCGTCCCTTGACTGCCCGGATCGGAAAAAGGCTTACGCCTTCTCCAGACCGGCGGGCGGCCAGTTTTCCAGTTTCATGCCGAGCGTGAGACCACGTGCGGCAAGAACTTCCTTGATTTCGTTGAGCGACTTGCGACCCAGGTTCGGGGTCTTGAGCAACTCGTTTTCGGTGCGCTGGATGAGGTCGCCGATGTAGTAGATGTTCTCGGCCTTGAGGCAGTTCGCAGAGCGAACCGTCAGTTCGAGATCATCGACCGGACGAAGCAGTACCGGGTCGACCTGGGCCGGCTTGGACGCTTCGGCAACCGGCGCCGTGCCTTCCAGATCGGCAAAGACCGACAGTTGTTCGATCAGCACGCGGGCAGCGTAGCGTATCGCTTCTTCCGGTTCGACCACACCGTTGGTTTCGATATCGACGATCAGCTTGTCCAGGTCGGTACGCTGCTCGACGCGGGCGTTCTCGACCGAGTAGGCAACGCGACGAACCGGGCTGAACGAGGCATCCAGCACCAATTGACCGATGGTCTTGGCATCGCCAAGATTGCGGACATTACCCGGAACGTAGCCACGGCCCTTTTCAACCTTGATTTCCATGGCGAGCTTGCCGCCGGTGGACAGGTGGGCAATGACATGCTCCGGATTGATGATTTCGACGTCGTGCGGCAACTCGATGTCGCCGGCGCGAATCACGCCCTCGCCTTCCTTGGCCAGCTTCAGGGTGACGACCTCGCGGTTGTGCAGCTTGAAGACGACCCCCTTGAGGTTCAGGAGGATATCGACGACGTCTTCCTGGACGCCATCGATGGTCGAGTATTCGTGCAGCACACCGTCGATCGACACTTCCGTCGGTGCATAACCCGGCATCGACGACAACAGGATGCGGCGCAGGGCGTTGCCGAGGGTGTGACCGAAACCGCGTTCAAACGGTTCCATGACCACCTTGGCTTCGACCGGCGAAACACTCTGTACGTCGATGATGCGGGGCTTGAGAAGTCCACTGCTTTGCATGGGCTAGATTCCTCTGCTTGCGGGTTACTTCGAATAAAGTTCGATGACCAGACCTTCGTTCAGGGTAGCCGGCAGCTCGGAGCGCTGCGGCATGGCCTTGAACGTGCCCTTGCCTTCCTTGACATCGACCGAGATCCATTCCGGGAAGCCACGGGCTTCGGCAGCTTCGAGAGCGGCCTTGCAACGCAGCGACGCGCGGGAGCGATCGGTCAACTGGACGACATCACCCGGCTTGACCAGGTAGGACGGAATATTCACGCGCTTGCCGTTGACCAGGACGCCGTTGTGACGGACGATCTGGCGCGATTCGGTACGCGAGGCACCGAAACCCATGCGGTAGGCGACGGAATCCAGACGGGCTTCCAGCAGCTGCAGCAGGTTTTCGCCGGTCTGGCCCTTGCGGCGCTCAGCTTCGGCGAAGGTGCGACGGAACTGGCCTTCAAGCACGCCATAGACGCGACGGATCTTCTGCTTGGCACGCAGGTGGACGCCGTAGTCGGAGAGACGGGCGCCAGACTTCTGGCCATGCTGACCCGGCGCATACGAGCGACGCTCGATGGCACACTTGTCGGTAAAACACTTTTCGCCCTTCAGGAACAGCTTTTCGCCTTCGCGGCGGCACTGACGGCATTTCGGATCGAGATTACGAGCCACTTGTCTTTCTCCTTAGATGCGGCGCTTCTTGGGCGGACGGCAGCCGTTATGCGGGATCGGCGTGACGTCGGAAATCGCGGTGATCTTCATGCCCAGGGCGTTCAGCGCACGGACAGAAGATTCGCGGCCGGGGCCGGGGCCCTTGATGCGCACTTCCAGATTCTTGACGCCACATTCCTGGGCTGCCTTGCCGGCAGCTTCGGCGGCGACCTGAGCAGCGAACGGGGTGGACTTGCGCGAACCGCGGAAGCCGGCACCGCCGGAAGTTGCCCACGACAGCGCGTTGCCCTGGCGATCGGTAATGGTGATGATGGTGTTGTTGAACGACGCGTGAATGTGGGCGATGCCCTCGGCGACGTTCTTCTTGACCTTCTTGCGAACTTTGGTAGCAGTCTTAGCCATGTTCTATCCCTATTACTTCTTGCCAGCGATGGCCTTGCGCGGACCCTTGCGGGTACGGGCGTTGGTCTTGGTGCGCTGACCGCGGCAGGGCAGGCCCTTGCGGTGACGCAGACCACGGTAGCAACCGAGGTCCATCAGGCGCTTGATGTTCATCGTGACTTCGCGACGCAGATCACCTTCAACGGTGAACTTCGCCACTTCATCACGCAGACGGTCCATATCCGTATCGGAAATGTCCTTCATTTTGGTGGTACGACCAACACCGGCCGCGTCACAGATTTGCTGTGCGCGGGTACGGCCGATGCCGTAGATCGCCGTCAGGGCGATGCAGGCATGCTGATGGTTCGGAATGTTTACCCCTGCAATACGGGCCATCGATTCACTCCAATATTTCTAAAATTAACGAATGCCGACTTCGTCAGGAATTAACCCTGGCGCTGTTTGTGACGCGGATCCTTGCAAATGATGCGCACGACACCCTTGCGACGGATCACCTTGCAATTGCGGCAAACGCGCTTCACTGAAGGTTGCACTTTCATGTTTCACTCCTCGTCTGCGAGAGCTTGGAAGCAGCCGTGATTCCTTGCCCTGCGGTTTATTGCGTAGAGAACTTTTACTTTGCCCGGAAAACGATCCGGGCCTTGCTTAAATCGTACGGGGTCAATTGCACCGTGACCTTGTCGCCGGGAAGGATGCGAATGTAGTGCATGCGCATTTTTCCGGAGATGAAGCCAAGCACAACGTGCCCGTTTTCCAACTTGACCTTGAAAGTTGCATTGGGGAGGTTTTCGATGACCTCGCCCTGCATCTCGATATAGTCTTCTTTTGCCATCGCGCTTACTTGATCATCGGTGATCCCTTGAAGTTTGCCTTCTTCAAGAGACTTTCATATTGCTGGGACATGACGTAGGCCTGAACCTGGGACATGAAATCCATGGTAACGACAACAATGATCAGCAGCGAGGTACCGCCGAAGTAGAACGGCACGTTCCACTTGAGAATCAGGAACTCCGGCAGCAGACACACCAGCGTGATGTAGGCAGCACCGATCAGCGTCAGGCGCATCAGGATCTTGTCGATGTAGCGCGCGGTCTGTTCGCCCGGGCGGATGCCCGGCACGAAGGCGCCGCTCTTCTTCAGGTTGTCGGCGGTTTCCTTGGAATTGAACACCAGGGCCGTGTAGAAGAAGCAGAAGAAAATGATCGCTGCCGCGTACAGCATGACGTAGATCGGCTGACCGGGCGACAGCACGGCCGCCATGTCCTTCAGCCAGGTCATCGACTCACCCGAGCCGAACCAGCCGGCCAGCGTTGCCGGGAACAGGATGATCGACGAAGCGAAAATCGGCGGGATGACGCCCGACATGTTCAGCTTGAGCGGCAGGTGCGAGCTCTGACCGCCGTAAATCTTGTTGCCCACCTGACGCTTGGCGTAATTGACCAGGATCTTGCGCTGCCCCCGTTCGACGAAGACGACGAAGGCGGTGACCACGACGACCAGGATACAGATCACGATGGCGGTCAGCGGATGCATGGCACCGGTGCGGACCAGCTCGAGCAGGCCACCGATGGCGCTGGGCAGGCCGGCGGCAATACCCGCGAAGATGATCATCGAGATGCCATTGCCGATGCCACGTTCGGTAATCTGCTCGCCGAGCCACATCAGGAACATCGTGCCGGTCAGCAGCGTCGACACCGTGGTCAGACGGAACATGAAACCGGGATCGTTGACCAGACCGGGCTGGGCTTCGAGCGCAACGGCAATGCCGATACCCTGGAACAGGGCCAGGACGACGGTGCCGTAGCGGGTGTATTGGGTAATCTTGCGCCGACCGGCCTCACCCTCTTTTTTGAGGGCTTCGAGCTGCGGGCTGGCGACACTCATCAACTGCATGATGATCGATGCCGAAATGTACGGCATGATCCCCAGCGCGAAGATGGTGAAACGCGACAGGGCACCACCCGAGAACATGTTGAACATGCCCAGGATGCCGCCCTGTTGGGAATTGAACAGATCGGCCAGAACGTTGGGGTCGATACCGGGAACCGGAATATGCGCGCCGATGCGATACACCACCAGTGCACCAAGCAGGAACCAGAGACGACGCTTGAGGTCGCCAAACTTTCCGCCCTTGCCTACGGTATTCGGATTTGCTGCCAACGTTCTGCCCTTTCCGTGTCTTACTCGCCGACCGAGCCGCCAGCGGCTTCGATCGCTGCCTTGGCGCCCTTGGTGGCGCCAATGCCCTTGAGGACGACCTTGCGGGTGATCTCACCCGACAGGATCACCTTGGCGGACAGGGCGTCATTCGGAACGACACCGGCAACCTGCAGAACCAGCAGATCGATTTCCTCGACCGGCAGGGCTTGCAGTTCACCGAGGCGAACTTCGTAATTGCGGGCACGCGTCAGCGAGTTGAAACCGCGCTTCGGCAGACGGCGTTGCAGGGGCATTTGACCGCCCTCGAAACCGACCTTGTGGAAACCGCCGGAACGGGACTTCTGACCCTTGTGACCACGGCCACAGGTCTTGCCGAGGCCCGAACCGATGCCGCGACCGACGCGCTTGGCGGCCTTCTTGGAGCCTTCAGCCGGCTTGATGGTATTCAGACGCATGGTTTAGCCCTCAACCTTGACGAGATACTGAACCTTCTGGATCATGCCGCGCACAGCCGGCGTATCCAGCAGCTCGGCAGAGCTGTTCAGCTTGCGCAGGCCCAGACCGCGCACGGTGGCGCGATGGTCCTGCTTGGTGCCGATGATGCTCTTGACGAGCGTCACTTTGATTTTCTTGTCGGACATGACTTACCCCAGGATCTGTTCAACCGACTTGCCGCGCTTGGCAGCAATCTCGGCCGGCGTATTCACCTTCATCAGACCGTCGATGGTGGCACGCACGATGTTGTAGGGATTGGTGGAGCCGTGAGCCTTGGCGACGACGTTGGTGACGCCGACGACTTCGAAGACGGCGCGCATAGCACCGCCGGCGATGATGCCCGTACCTTCCGGTGCCGGCTGGATCATCACGGTGGTGGCACCATGGCGACCCATCACGGTGTGATGGACGGTACCGTTCTTCAGGCTGACCTTGGCCATCTTGCGACGCGCCTCTTCCATTGCCTTCTGTGCGGCGACCGGGACTTCGCGGGACTTGCCCTTGCCCATGCCGATGCCGCCGTCGCCGTCGCCGACGACCGTAAGTGCTGCGAAACCGAGGATGCGACCGCCCTTCACCACCTTGGTGACGCGGTTGACCGCAACCATCTTCTCGCGCATGCCGTCATCACGCTCTTCAGCTTGCTGCGGCTTCTTGTTTCTTTCAGGTTTAGCCATTTTGTAACCTATTCCTTTCGCAGCGATCAGAACTTCAGGCCGGCTTCACGCGCGGCTTCAGCCAACGCCTGAACACGACCGTGGTACTGGAGGCCGGAGCGATCGAAAGCCACTTGCTCAACACCGGCGGCCTTGGCGCGCTCGGCGATCAGCTTGCCGACAACGGCAGCGGCGGCCTTGTTGCCACCATTCGCGACATCGCCGCGAACGTTCTTGTCCAGCGTGGAAGCCGAAGCCAGGACCTTGCCGCCGCACGGCGAGATGACCTGGGCGTAAATGTGGCAGTTCGTACGATTGATACACAAACGTACAGCCTTGAGCTCGGCGATCTTGGCCCGGGTTTTGCGGGCGCGACGCAGACGTGCTTCTTTCTTGTTAAACATATGCCACCCTTACTTCTTCTTGGTTTCCTTGATAACCACCACTTCGTCGGCATAGCGAACGCCCTTGCCCTTGTAGGGCTCCGGCTTGCGATATGCGCGAATTTCGGCGGCAACCTGACCGACCTGCTGCTTGTCCGAACCCTTGATCAGGATTTCGGTCTGCGTCGGACACTCAACCTTCACACCAGCGGGCATCTTGTGTGCAACCGGATGCGAGAAACCCAGCGACAGGTTCAGCACATCACCCTGGGCCTGGGCACGATAGCCCACGCCGACGAGTTGCAGCTTGCGTTCGAAGCCCTTGGAAACCCCGGTCACCATGTTGTTGATGTTGGCACGCATGGTGCCCCACATGGCGGAGCCGTTCTCGGCGCCGGCCACCTTGGCAACGACGACGCTTTGACCTTCCTGGCTCACCTGGACAGCGGGATTCGCTGCCGTCTTCAAGGTACCCAGCGGGCCCTTGACGACGATCTGCTCACCGACGGTGATTTCCACACCGGCCGGAAGAACAATTGGATTCTTACCTACACGAGACATTTGCTTCGCTCCTTATGCCACGATGCAGAGGACTTCGCCCCCGACACGGGAAGCGCGCGCCTTGCGGTCGGTCATCACACCCTTGGGGGTGGAAACGATAGCCACACCCAGACCGTTCATGACGCGCGGAATGTCCTCGGCGCCCTTGTAGATGCGCAGACCAGGCTTGGACACACGCTCGATGCGCTCGATGACCGGACGACCGGCGTAGTACTTCAGCGCAATTTCAAGGTTGGCCTTGCCATCGTCGGACTGACGAACGGCAAATTCTTCGACGTAACCTTCGTCCTTGAGCACGGCAGCGATAGCCACCTTGAGCTTGGACGACGGCATGGACACAGACGCCTTTTCGGCGAGCTGGGCGTTGCGGATGCGGGTCAGCATGTCCGCGATCGGATCGCTCATAGCCATTTCTGTATCTCCTATTACCAGCTGGCCTTGACAACGCCCGGGATCTCGCCATTGAAGGCAAGTTCGCGGACCTTGTGACGGCACAGACCGAATTTACGGAACACGCCACGCGGACGACCGGTCAGCTGGCAGCGATTGCGCAGACGGGACGGGCTGGCGTTGCGGGGCAGGGCCTGCAGCTTCAGACGAGCTTCATAACGCTCCTCGTCAGACAGGCTCACGTTGTTGATGATCGCCTCAAGGGCAGCACGCTTCTTCGCATACTGCGCCACCATCTTGCGGCGCTTCTCTTCACGGTTGATCAGAGCAAGTTTTGCCATGATTGCCTCAATTCTTGAACGGGAACTTGAACGCGGCGAGCAGGGCCTTGGCCTCTGCATCGGTCTTCGCGGTCGTCGTGATGCTGATGTTCATACCACGGAGCGCATCGATCTTGTCGTATTCGATTTCCGGGAAAATGATCTGCTCTTTGACACCCATGTTGTAGTTGCCCTGGCCGTCGAAACCCTTGCCGGCAACACCACGGAAGTCACGAACGCGCGGCAGCGCGATGGTGACCAGGCGGTCGAAGAATTCGTACATGCGCGGACCGCGCAGGGTAACCATGCAGCCGATCGGGTAGCCGTCACGAATCTTGAAACCGGCGATCGAGGTACGAGCCTTGGTGGTAACCGGCTTCTGACCAGCAATCTTCTGCATGTCGCCGACGGCGTTCTCGAGAACCTTCTTGTCGGCAACCGCCTCACCCACACCCATGTTCAGGGTGATCTTGGTGATACGCGGCACTTCCATCACGGACTTGTAACCAAACTGCTTGGTCAGCTCACCGACGACGGTTTCCTTGTAAAACTGTTGCAAACGCGCCATGACTACCCCTTATGCGTTCACCAGTTCGCCGTTCGACTTGAACACGCGAACCTTGCGACCATCTTCAAGCGCCTTGATGCCAACGCGGTCGGCCTTCTTGGTCGCCGGATTGAACAGCGCAACATTGGAGATATGGATCGGCATGTCCTTGTCGACGATGCCACCCTGAACACCCTTGATCGGGTTCGGCTTGACGTGCTTCTTGGCGCGATTGACACCCTCGACCAGCACGTGGTCGGCATCGACACGAGCCAGCACGGTGCCGCGCTTACCCTTGTCCTTGCCGGTGATGACGACGACTTCGTCGCCCTTGCGAATCTTTTCCATTGCCCTCTCCTTACAGCACTTCAGGCGCCAGGGACACGATCTTCATGAAACGCTCGGTACGCAGTTCGCGGGTCACCGGGCCAAAGATGCGCGTGCCGATCGGCTCGAGCTTGTTGTTGAGAAGAACCGCGGCATTGCCATCAAAGCGCACCAGCGAGCCATCGGGACGACGAACACCCTTGGCGGTACGAACCACCACGGCATTGTAAACGTCACCCTTCTTGACCCGACCACGCGGGGCAGCATCCTTGATGCTGACCTTGATGATGTCGCCAATACCGGCGTAACGGCGCTTGGAGCCGCCAAGCACCTTGATACACATAACTGAACGGGCGCCGGTGTTATCGGCGACGTCCAGCGTCGTCTGCATCTGAATCATTTAAATAAACTCCAACTTAATCCGCTGCGCGGTCAGTCTTGGAACCCGTACGGGTCGAACAAATTTACGGCACGAAGGCGTGCTCGCAAAAAAGAAGCCGGATTATACCGGCTTCTTTACTGAATGCGCAAGTACCTGAAAAAAATTACATCAAACGATGATGGCTTTTTCCAGAACGCTGGTTACGGCCCAGGCCTTGGTCTTCGAAACCGGACGGGTTTCGACGATTTCGACCAGGTCGCCCGCCTTGGCAATGCTGCCTTCGTCGTGCGCCGCATACTTCTTGGAACGGACGATGACCTTGCCGTACATCGGGTGCTTGACCTTCCGTTCGACCAGGACGGTAACCGTCTTTTCCATCTTGTCGCTGACGACACGGCCGATCAGCGTACGCTTGATGCTGGTGGTTTCGCTCATTGCTGCACCGCCTTTTCACGGATGAGGGTACGCACGCGAGCGATGTCGCGACGAACCTTGGACATTTGGCTGGTGTTGGACAGCTGCTGCGTGGCGATCTGCATGCGCAGACCGAATTGTGCCTTCAGCAGTTCCAGCAATTCCGTCTTGAGCTCGTCCACGCTCTTGGTTCTCAGTTCACTAGCTTTCATGATTACCCCAGATGACGAGTCACGAAGGTGGTGGCGATCGGCAGCTTGGCAGCGGCAAGGGCAAACGCCTCGCGGGCCAGCGCTTCATTGACACCGTCCATTTCGTACAGGACCTTGCCCGGCTGGATTTCGGCAACCCAGTACTCCGGGTTACCCTTACCGTTACCCATACGAACTTCCGCCGGCTTCTTGGAAATCGGCTTGTCCGGGAAGATACGGATCCAGATGCGACCGCCCCGCTTGATATGGCGGGTCATCGCACGACGAGCGGCTTCGATTTGTCGCGCGGTCAGACGACCACGACCGGTCGCCTTGAGGCCCCACTCACCGAACGACACCTTGGTGCCGCGGGTGGCCAGACCTTCATTGCGTCCCTTGTGCTCCTTGCGGAACTTGCGACGATTAGGTTGCAACATGATTAAGCACCTGCCTTTCTGACGCGCTTGGCCGGCTCGCCAGCACCGTCGGCCTTCTTGACCGTACGGGTGCGGGGCTTGTCGCCCTCAGGCTTGCCCGGTGCACGACGCGGACGACGCTCTTCAGCAGTCGGCTCTTCAGCCACCGGCTGCTCGTTACGATCGAGCATGTCGCCCTTGTAAACCCAGACCTTGATACCGATGATGCCGTACGTGGTCAGCGCTTCCGAGGTTGCGTAGTCGATGTCGGCGCGCAGGGTGTGCAGGGGCACACGACCTTCGCGATACCACTCGCTACGGGCGATTTCGGCACCGTTCAGACGACCGGCGCTCATCACCTTGATGCCCTGGGCACCGAGGCGCATGGCGTTCTGCATCGCACGCTTCATGGCGCGACGGAACATGATGCGCTTTTCGAGCTGCTGGGCGATCGAGTCGGCGATCAGCTGGGCATCGATTTCCGGCTTGCGGATTTCTTCGATCGACACATGGACGGGAACGCCCATGATGCGCTGAAGATCCGTACGCAGGGTTTCGATGTCCTCGCCCTTCTTGCCGATGACCACGCCCGGACGGGCGGAGTAAACGGTGACGCGGGCGTTCTTCGCCGGACGCTCGATGGTGACGCGACCCACGGAGGCATGCGCCAGCTTACGCTTCAGGTACTCACGAACCTTGACGTCTTCCTGCAGCATACCGGGGAAGTCCTTGCTGTTGGCGAACCAACGCGAACTCCAGTTCTTGGTGACGGCCAGACGGAAGCCAGTCGGATGAATTTTCTGTCCCATGGCTCTTCCTTAGTTACCAACGGTCAGATAGATGTGGCAGGTCGGCTTGCTGATCCGATTGCCACGACCCTTGGCGCGCGCGGTGAAGCGCTTGAGCACCATGCCTTTTTCGACGTAGATGGTCTTCACCGTCAGTTCGTCGATATCGGCACCATCGTTATGTTCGGCGTTGGCGATGGCCGACTCCAGAACCTTCTTGATGATACCGGCGCCCTTGGTCGGGCTGAAAGCCAGGATGTTGAGAGCCTGACCAACCGGCTTGCCACGCACCAGATCCGCAACCAGGCGGCCCTTTTGCGCGGAGAGGCGTACGCCCCGCAAACTTGCACGAGTTTCCATGTCAGCTCCTTACTTCTTGGCCTTCTTGCCGGCGGTGTGACCCTTGAACGTCCGGGTCAGCGAGAACTCGCCGAGCTTGTGACCGACCATATTCTCGGTGACGAACACCGGGATATGCTGCTTGCCATTGTGGACCGCAATCGTCAGGCCGATGAACTCGGGGAGGATCGTCGAACGACGCGACCAGGTCTTGATCGGGCGCTTGTCGTTGGTGGCGCGGACTGCTTCGACCTTGTCGATCAGGTGCGCATCAACAAACGGGCCCTTTTTGAGAGAACGTCCCATTTCCTACCCCTTAACGCTTATGACGGCGCTGAACGATCATGCTGTTCGTGCGCTTGTTGCTGCGGGTACGGTAACCCTTGGTCGGTTGACCCCACGGGTTAACCGGCACGCGGCCTTCACCGGTCTTGCCTTCACCACCACCGTGCGGGTGATCGATCGGGTTCATCGCGGTACCACGGACGGTCGGACGAATACCACGCCAACGCTGAGCACCGGCCTTGCCGATCTTGCGCAGGTTGTTTTCTTCGTTGCCGACTTCACCGATGGTGGCACGGCATTCGACGTGAACGCGGCGCACTTCACCGGAGCGGAGGCGGATCTGGGCGTAGGTGCCTTCACGGGCCAGCAACTGGACCGAGGTACCAGCCGAACGGGCGATTTGCGCACCCTTGCCCGGCAGCATCTCGACGCAGCAGATGGTCGTACCGACCGGAATGTTCCGGATCGGCAGGGCATTCCCGGACTTGATCGGGGCTTCGGAGCCGCTCATGATCTGCTGACCGACCACCATGCCCTTGTTGGCGATGATGTAACGGCGCTCGCCGTCGGCGTAGCAAACCAGGGCGATGTTGGCGGTACGGTTCGGATCGTATTCCAGACGCTCGACCTTGGCCGGGATGCCGTCCTTGGTGCGCTTGAAATCGATGACACGGTAAGCCTGCTTGTGACCGCCACCCTGGTGACGCACGGTGATGCGACCATTGTTGTTGCGGCCGGCGTTCTTCGACTGGCTTTCGACCAGACCGGCAAACGGCTTGCCCTTGTGCAGATTGGCATTGACGACCTGAACCACGGCACGACGGCCGGGGGAAGTCGGCTTGACTTTAACGAGAGCCATCAGGCGTTACCCCCTTCAACGAAGTTGATTTCCTGGCCGGCCTTGAGGCAGACATAGGCCTTCTTCCAACCCTTGCGGCGACCGGTCGCGCCCTTGAAGCGCTTGACCTTGCCCTTGACGTTGGCGACCTGGACAGACTCAACTTCAACCTTGAACAGAAGCTCGACTGCAGCCTTGATCTCCGGCTTGGTTGCATCGGTGGCAACGCGGAAGATCACCTGCTCGTTCTTCTCGGCAACGTAGGTTGCCTTTTCGGAGATTTGCGGTGCCAGCAGCACCTGCATCAGACGTTCCTGGTTCATCCCCACATCTCCTCGAACTTGGCCACGGCGTTCTTGGTGACCAGCACCTTGGCGAAGCGGACCAGCGAAACCGGATCGGCTTCATGGGCTTCGAGCACCAGAACGTTGGGCAGGTTGCGCGACGACAGATACAGGTTCTCGTTCAGTTCGTCGGTGATGACCAGCAGGTTGCCGTCCAGACCCATGTTCTTCAGCTTGGCCGAGAACAGCTTGGTCTTCGGTGCGTCGACCGCGAGATCGTCAATCACGACCAGGCGATCCTGACGGGCCAACTCGGAGAGGATCGCAGCCATACCGGCGCGGAACATCTTCTTGTTAACCTTCTGGGAGTAATTTTGGTCCGGGGAGTTCGGGAAAATCCGACCGCCTCCGCGCCACAGCGGCGAACCATTGGAACCGGAACGGGCACGACCGGTACCCTTCTGGCGCCACGGCTTGGTGGTGGTGTGACGGACTTCGGAGCGATCCTTCTGCTTGCTGTCGCCCGAACGTGCGTTGGCCTGGTAGGCCACGACGATCTGGTGCACCAGCGCTTCGTTGAATTCGCGACCGAACAGCACGTCGGAAGCTTGCAGCTTCGCTGCTTCCTGACCTTGTTCGTTGATAACCTTCAGTTCCATGTCGCCCCCTTAAGCCTTGACTGCCGGACGCACGACGACGTCGGAACCCTTGGCACCCGGAACAGCACCCTTGACCAGAATCAGCTGACGTTCGGCATCAACGCGAACGATCGTCAGACCCTGCATCGTGGACTGCACATCACCCAGGTGACCCGCCATGCGCTTACCCGGGAAAACACGACCCGGATCCTGCGCCATACCGATCGAACCCGGCGCGTTGTGCGACACCGAGTTACCGTGGGAGGCACGGTTGGAACTGAAGTTGTGGCGCTTGATGCCACCCTGGAAACCCTTACCGATCGAGGTACCGGTGACGTCCACCTTCTGCCCTTCGGCGAAGATGGTAACGGCAACCTGGTCACCCGCCTTGAAAGAGGCGAGCTGCTCGGCATCGATACGGAATTCCTTGAGCACATGCCCGGCTTCCACGCCTGCCTTGGCCAGATGGCCAGCCAGGGGCTTGGAAACGCGCGAGGCACGGCGCTGGCCGAAAGAGACCTGAACGGCTGCATAGCCGTCGTTCTCCGGCGTTTTGACTTGGGTCACGCGGTTATTGGACACGTCAAGCACAGTCACCGGGATGGACGCGCCATCCTCAGCAAAAATGCGAGTCATGCCAACCTTGCGACCAACAAGGCCTAGACTCATGGTTATTCTCCTCATCGCCGGCTGCGATTGGCCGGTCGATGTAAAACAACAAATGGGCAGCCGTTGCCGGCCACCCCCGAAAACCGCGGATTATAACCGCGGAACTACTATTACTGCAACTTGATTTCGACGTCGACGCCAGCCGGAAGGTCCAGCTTCATCAGCGCATCAACGGTCTTGTCGGTCGGATCGACGATATCCATCAGACGCAGGTGCGTGCGGATTTCGAGCTGATCACGGGAAGCCTTGTTGACGTGCGGCGAACGCAGGATGTCGAAACGCTGCTTGCGGGTCGGCAGCGGCACGGGACCACGAACGACGGCGCCGGTGCGCTTGGCGGTCTCGACGATTTCCTGGGCGGATTGATCGATCAGGCGATAGTCGAAGGCCTTCAGGCGGATACGGATTTTCTGGCTTTGCATTTTCTTGGCTTCCAAAAGAACGATGGGGTGACGGGCCTGCCACCCCGGGTTTTCAAAAGAGCGATTACTCGATGATCTTGGCGACGACGCCGGCGCCAACGGTGCGACCGCCTTCGCGGATGGCGAAGCGCAGACCTTCTTCCATGGCGATCGGGGCAATCAGCTTGACCGTCATCTGGATGTTGTCACCCGGCATGACCATCTCAACGCCTTCCGGCAGCGAGATCGCGCCGGTCACGTCGGTC
>NZ_CALJNI010000021.1:0-58955 GCF_937982035.1 uncultured Azonexus sp. | reverse complement strand
CCAGATCAAGCTCGAAGTGATCCTGGCCGTCGGCCACACCGACCGTATCGGCGGTGCCGCCTACAACCAGAAGCTGTCCGAGAAGCGCGCCGCCGCGGTCAAGGAGTACCTGGTTGCCAAGGGCATCGAAGCCAACCGCGTCTACACCGAAGGCAAGGGCAAGACCCAGCCGGTCACCGGCGACACCTGCAAGGGCAACGCCAAGACCAAGGCCCTGATCGACTGCCTGCAGCCGGATCGCCGCGTCGACATCGAAGTCATCGGCACCAAGTAAGCAGCCGCTGCTACAATGGAAAGCCCTGCCTCGGCAGGGCTTTTTCATTTTCCACATAGCGAATCGCACCATGATCAACGCCGACCCCGCAGAACTCGAGAAATTTGGCGAACTGGCCCACCGCTGGTGGGACCCGAACAGCGAGTTCAAGCCCCTGCATGACATCAACCCGCTGCGCCTGGGGTGGATCAACGCCAGCGTTCCGCTGCGCGGCAAGCGCGTGCTCGATGTCGGCTGCGGCGGCGGACTGCTGTCCGAAGGCATGGCAGCACTGGGCGCCGAAGTTACCGGCATCGACCTGTCGGAAAAGCCGCTGGGCGTGGCCAGACTGCACCTGCTGGAAAGCGGCCACAAGGTCGATTATCGGAAAATATCGGTCGAGGAACTGGCCGAGGAAATGCCGGCCAGCTTCGATGTCGTGACCTGCCTGGAAATGCTCGAACACGTGCCCAATCCCTCAAGCACGATCACGGCCTGCGCGCGCCTGGTCAAGCCGGGTGGACAGGTCTTCTTCTCGACCCTCAACCGCAATCCCAAATCCTATCTGTTCGCGGTCATCGGCGCTGAATACGTGCTGCAGATGCTGCCCAAGGGAACGCACGACTACGCCAAGTTCATCAAACCGTCGGAGCTTTCGCGCTGGGCCAAGATGGGCAATCTCGAACCCAGCGAACTGATCGGCATGAGCTATAACCCGTTCACCAAGGAATACAGCCTGGGCCGCGACACCAGCGTCAATTACCTGATGCGCACGGTCAGGACGGCCTGACCACTGCCCGCTCCCGACGCCGGTACGCCAGTATCGCCGGGAGCGATATCAGCACCAGCAGCAACAGGCCGGTCCACAACGGCCAATTCACCGGCGCATTCCACGCCCTGCGTGCCTCCGCCCGATCTGCGGCATCGATACGCTGATATTTCAGCGTGTTGTTGCCGACATCGTTGGGCTTACGGTTTTTCAGCCAGCGATGAGTCAGGGTGTAACTCTTGGGATGCAGCCCAAACACCCAGGGCGCATCGTGGCGCAGGATGTCCGTCATCTGGCGGACGATGCGCAGGCGTTCCGGCGTGTTTTCCATGTTCTTCATCTGCAGGAACAGTCGGTCATAGACCGGATTCTCGTAATTGGCCGAATTGGCACCGCCTTGCTGGCGCCCTTCCGGGCCGTGCAGCAGGAACAGGAAGTTTTCCGGATCGGGGTAATCGGCATTCCAGCCCAGGTAGAAAAGCTGGAAGTTGCCCTTACGCAGCTTGTCCTGGAAACGATTGAAATCAGTGCTACGCACCACGAGCTGGACGTCGATCTTGGCAAACTGGCGATTAAGCCAGTCCAGCCGGGATTTGTCGCCCATGCCGCCACCAGTGGTGTCGAGGTAAAGGACCAGCGGCTCGCCGGTCCTGGCGTTACGCCCATTCGGGTAGCCGGCCTCGGCCATCAGGCGGCGTGCGACTTCAGGCGATTTGCGTACCGCCCGGCCATCGACCCAGTCATAAACCACGCGATTGATGCCGGCCTCGCCATCCTCGTAGCCGAAAATCCCCGGCGGAATCGGCCCCTGCGCCGCGATACCCCGTCCGTTCTGGAAGATGGAGATGAACTCCTCCTGATCGATGGCAATCGATACCGCCTGGCGCAGTTTTGCAGCTTTTTCGTCGAGCCCGCCAACCACTGCGTCCTTCATGTTGAACCCCATGTAGAAGGTCGAACTGCGCACCGCGGTCAGCAGGCTGATGCCCTTGTCGCGCATTTCGTCAGACAGGGCGACATCGCCACCGACATTCACGCGCACAGCCTGGTCGAAACTGTCTGAGGAAATCCCGGAGGCATCGTAATAGCCTTGCAGAAACTTGTTCCAGTAAGGAATGGCTTCCTTCTCGCGGGTGAACACCGCCTGCTCGATGAACGGCATCGGTTTGCCGCAGTCGGCCAGCAAACCGGCCTCGGCGTCGCCGGGCTCGCCGTCGCAAGGATAGGGCTCACCGCGGAAATTCGGATTGCGACTGAGCACCATGCGCCGGTTGGGATCGTTCTCGGTCAGCATGTAGGGACCGGTGCCGACCGGCCACCAGTCAAGGGTCAGGTTTTTTTCCTGCATGCCGGGCTGGGCGAAAAAGCGGTCGACCTCGCGCGGCACCGGCGCGAAGAACGGCATCGCCAGCCAGTAGGCGAACTGCGGATACTTGCCGCGGATGCGGATGCGCCAGGTCTGCGCGTCGACACGCTCGACCCCGCTCAAGGGATAGGCGTCGAGATCGAGCCAGGCTTCGCCCGACTGGGCTTTGGCAGCCTCGCGCAGGGTATCGCCAAGTTCGCGCAAACCGACGATACGCTCGGCCATCATGCCGAAGATCGGCGAATGCAACCTGGGATGCGCCAGACGCTTGATCTGGTAGATGTAGTCGTCGGCCGCAAGCTCGCGTGTCCCGACCCGCGGGAAATCGGCAATGCGCTGACGACCGTCGGCCACACCCGGCCCGAGGTAAACCGGCTGCCCCGCGGCGTCCAGGGCGAACGCCGGATGGGGCTGATAGCGGATACCGGGACGCAGCTTCAGTTCATAGACGCTTTCGGCAATTGCCTCGGCCGGCGCATCGTCGGGCAAGCGCCGCCCATCGGCGGAAAAATAGCGGGGTTGCGGCAGCTGCTCGACCGTGGCGGGGATCAGTTCGTAAGGGCGGCGCAAGTAGTGATACTGCAGCGGCGGTTCGTAGATCTGGGCGGTGAAGGTGATTTCGTCCTCGGTGTAGGACTGGGCCGGATCCAGATGCTTGGGCCGGTCGGTGAAGGCCGTGTAGAGAATCTCGCGGCCTGCGTCGCCGGCTCCGTAGGGCGCATTCCACACCTCGCCGCAGGCGGCGAGGCAGACACACAGCAAAAGACCGATCGACAGTTTTCCCATGGACGCGAGTTTAACAAAGGCTTGACCCGCCCTGCGCCCTCCGAACAAAATGCCTTGAAACCCATAACAGGAAGGCATCATGCTCGATACCAAGCTCCCCGACTTCACCCTCCCCGCGACCAGCGGTACGTCGTTCAGGCTGTCTGAGCAGCACGGCAAGATCGTCGTCATCTACTTCTACCCCAAGGACAGCACGCCGGGCTGCACCACCGAGGGTCAGAATTTCCGTGACCTGCACGACCAGTTCGTCGCCGCCGGCGCCGTGGTTCTCGGCATTTCCCGCGACAGCCTGAAGGCCCATGAGAACTTCAAGGCCAAGCAGTCCTTCCCCTTCGAACTCGGCTCGGACGCTGATGAAGCCGTGTGCACGCTGTTCGACGTGATCAAGCAGAAGATGATGTACGGCAAAGCCTGTCGCGGCATCGAGCGCAGCACCTTCGTGATCGACCGCGACGGCGTTCTGCGCCGCGAATGGCGCGGCCTGAAGGTGGCCGGCCATGCCCAGGAAGTCCTCGATTTCGTGAAGTCCCTCTGACCCCTTCTCCAACCCCGCCGAGACCATTCCATGCCGCGCCAACCCGCCGCCAAGAAATCCACGATGACCAAGATTTTCGTGCTCGACACCAACGTCCTGATGCACGATCCCAGTTGCCTGTTCCGCTTCGAGGAACACGACATCTTCCTGCCCATCATGACGCTGGAAGAACTCGACAACCACAAGAAGGGCATGTCCGAAATCGCCCGCAACGCCCGCCAGGCCTCGCGCACGCTCGACGAGATGCTGGCCGGCGCCGATGTCGACATCGACGAGGGCATCGATCTCAGGGGCCCGTCGAGCAAGCTGGCCAGCGGCCGCCTGTTCCTGCAGACTGAGGCAATCAGCGCCGAGTTGCCGCAGGGCCTGCCAACCTCCAAGGTGGACAACCAGATCCTGTCAGTGGTCATCCACCTGCAGAAGAAATTCCCCAAGCGCCCGGTGATCCTGGTGTCGAAAGACATCAACATGCGCATCAAGTCGCGCGCGCTCAACCTGCTGGCCGAGGACTACTTCAACGACAAGGTGCTCGAGGATACCGACATCCTCTACGCCGGCACGCGCGCCCTGCCCGAGGATTTTTGGGACAAGCACGGCAAGGGCATGGAATCCTGGAAAAAGGACGCCAAGACCTACTACAAGGTCACCGGCCCGCTCTGCCCGCAATTGCTGGTCAACGAATTCGTCTGGCTGGAGAAGGACGGTTTTTCGGCCATCGTCAAGGAAGTCGCCGGCAAGACTGCCGTCCTCGAAACCCTGATCGATTACACGCATCCGAAAAATGCCGTGTGGGGCATCACGGCGCGCAACCGCGAGCAGAATTTCGCGCTCAACCTGCTGATGAATCCGGATATCGACTTCGTCACCCTGCTCGGCCAGGCCGGCACCGGCAAGACCCTGCTGACGCTGGCGGCGGGCCTGACCCAGACGCTGGAAGGCAAGCAGTTCGCCGAGATCATCATGACCCGTGTCACCGTACCGGTCGGCGAGGACATCGGCTTCCTGCCGGGCAGCGAGGAAGAGAAAATGGCACCGTGGATGGGCGCCCTCGAGGACAACCTCGAAGTCCTCACCCACACCGACGAAAGCAGCCCCTACGGCGGCGACTGGGGCAAGGCGGCGACGCATGACATCATCCGCTCGAAGATCAAGGTCAAGTCGCTGAATTTCATGCGCGGCCGCACCTTCCTGAAGAAATACCTGATCATCGACGAGGCCCAGAACCTGACGCCGAAGCAGATGAAAACACTGGTCACCCGCGCCGGCCCCGGCACCAAGGTGGTCTGCCTGGGCAATATCGCCCAGATCGACACGCCTTACCTGACCGAGGGCAGTTCCGGCCTGACCTATGTCGTCGACCGCTTCAAGGGCTGGACGCACTCCGGTCACATTACCTTACAAAGAGGCGAACGTTCGCGTCTGGCAGACCACGCGGCCGACGTGCTATAGTCGCTGCAAATATTGAGCCACAGGCCGTGTCCACGACACGGCCTTTTCATTTCGAATTCGACATCCGCTCGAGGACAGCCTTGAAACGCAGAGACTTCCTGGCCAGCACCGCCCTTTTTTCCCTGTTTGCCGGCGACGCCCTGGCCGACACCAGGAAAAAGGCCAGTACAACCAAGAAAAAGCCTGCGGCAAAACCGAAGAAAAAAGCCAAGACTCCGGCAAAACGACCAGCTGCCGCAGCTGCTGCAACACCCAGCGTCCACAGCGCCAGCAATCCGCTCATCGACAATCCACCGGACGGCACTTCGTCATCACGCCTGCCGCCGGTCAGGGCACAGGAACTCCCCAGCGAGTGGCAGCACTACCAGATCGTCACGACACTGCAACTCAACGCGCCTGGCAAATCGCTCAAGCTCTGGTTGCCCCTGCCTTCGTCACGGGAAACGACCTACCAGCGAACCACCGGCCACACCTGGCAGGGCAACCCCCACAGCACGGCGATGCAGCGCGAGCCGGACGAGCGGCTTGAAGTCCTGCACTGCGAATGGAAGGATGCGGCCAATGCCAAGCTGCAGCTGGTCACCACCATCAGCACCGCCGACCGTCACTTCGACATCACGCGTCGCACTGTCGCTCCCGACCGCGACGACATCCTGCGTGCCAGTCTCCGCGCCAGCAACCGGATTCCCAACGATGGCCCGGCCAGGAGCCTGGGCGAAAGCATCGTCGGCCGGATCAGGGATCCGATTGCCCAGGTCAAGGCAATTTACGACTGGGTCTGCGAACACGCCATTTACGACCCGAACGCCCCGGGTTGCGGCATCGGCGATGTCCGCGAGCTCCTTTATTCCGGGCGATACATGGGCCGCTCCGCCGACATCAATGGACTGTTTGTTGCCATCTGCCGCGGCATCGGCATTCCCGCACGCTGCGTATTCGGCATCCGCACCGGCCCTTCCCGCCTGTTCCGCAGCCTGGGATTGCGCAGCGACGATGCCAGCCAGGGACAGCATGTCCGCGCCGAGTTCTATCTGCCCGGCTACGGCTGGATTCCGGTCGATCCGAGTGATGTCTGCCGGGCCGCCAGCTACGAAGTCATGTCCAGAAACGACCCCCGCCTGCAATCGCTCAGGCGCGTGCTGTTCGGCGTCTGGGAGATGAACTGGGTGGCCTTCCACAACGGCACCGACCTGCAATTGCCGGGAGACGGCAAGCTCCTGCCCTTCTTCATCCAGCCTGAGTTGCTGCTGGATGGAAAAGCGGCCGGCGAACCGAAAATCGGCGAACGAATCTGGTCGATCAGCGCCCGCCGCATCGCGGGCTGAGCAAAAGAATCAGTCCCGCGCGTCCTGGAAACCGCCCGACGCGAGATTCTCGAAACGCGTGTATTCGCCGAGGAAGGCCAGGCGTACGGTCCCGGTCGGTCCGTTACGCTGCTTGCCGATGATCACTTCGGCCATGCCCTTGTCGGGCGAATCCGGCTTGTAGTATTCGTCACGGTACATCATCAGGATCACGTCGGCATCCTGCTCGATGGCGCCTGATTCGCGCAAGTCGGACATCATCGGGCGCTTGTCGGTGCGCTCCTCGACCTTACGCGACAACTGCGACAGGGCAACGATGGGTACCTGCAGCTCCTTGGCCAGCGACTTGATCGAGCGGGAGATTTCGGACACTTCGGTGGCCCGGTTCTCGCCCTGCTTGTTGCCGCTCATCAGCTGGATGTAGTCGATCACCAGCAGGCCGAGCTTGCCGCCGTACTGGCGCGCCAGGCGCCGGGCACGGGCGCGCAGGTTGGCCGGACTGAGGCCGCCGGTCTCGTCGATGTAGATCGGCGCTTCGTGCAGCTTGCCGAGCGCAAACGACAGGCGCGACCACTCGTCGTCGCTCATGCGGCCGGTGCGCAGGCTTTGCGAGTTGAGCCGGCCGATCGACGCCAGCATCCGCATGGCCAGCTGGGCACCACCCATTTCCATGGAGAACACGCCGACCGGCAGGCCGGTATCGACCGCCACGTTCTCGGCGATGTTCAGCGCGAACGCCGTCTTGCCCATCGACGGACGGCCGGCAACGATGATCAGGTCACCGGGCTGGAACCCCGAGGTCTTCTGGTCGAGGTCGGCGAACCCGGTCGGCACACCGGTAATGTCGGACGGATTGTCGCGGTCGTGCAGTTCCTGGATACGCTCGACCACCTGGGTCAACAGGGGATTGATATGCACGAAGCCTTCGGCATGGCCGGCACCGGCTTCGGCGATCTTGAAAATCTTCGACTCGGCTTCGTCGAGCAGGGTGGCGGCATCGCGGCCGAGCGGGTTGAGCGCATCGCCGGCGATTTCGTCGGCCGTCGCCACCAGCTGCCGGAGAACGGCGCGTTCGCGGACGATTTCGGCATAGCGGCGGATATTCGCCGCCGACGGCGTATTCGCTGCCAACTCGCCGAGGTAGGCCAGACCGCCGGTCTGCTCCCCTTCCCCGGCCGCATCCAGCGCTTCGGCCACCGTGACCACGTCGGCCGGTTTGGCCTTTTCCAGCAGATTGCGGATCTGGCGGAAGATGCGCCGGTGCTCGTCGCGGTAGAAATCGGTTTCGGCTACCTGGTCGCCGATACGATCCCAGGCATTGTTGTCGAGGAGCAGGCCACCGAGCACCGACTGCTCGGCCTCGATCGAGTGCGGTGGCACGCGCAGCGCGTCCAGTGAGGGATCGGTGGTTCTCTGCTTGCTCTGACGCTGATTCATGGTGATGCCCGAAATGAAAAAGGCCTCGCGATTGCGAGGCCCTGAAGCGTAAGTTAAACCGTCTTACTCGGCAACTACCGCCACGCTGATATTGACCACCACATCGGTGTGCAGGGCAACATCAACCGGGAATTCGCCGATTGCCTTGAGCGGGCCGTCCGGCAGGCGGATGGCCGACTTGTCGACGGTGAAACCGGCACCGGCCAGTGCTTCGGCGATATCGGCATTGCCGACGGAACCGAACAGACGACCGTCCATGCCAGCCTTGCGGGCGACGGAAACGGCAACGCCGTTCATCTTTTCGGCAACGCCCTGGGCAGCAGCCAGCTTCTCGGCGGCAGCCTTTTCCAGTTCGGCGCGGCGTGCTTCGAACTCGGCCATGGCAGCCGGCGTGGCACGCTTGGCCATACGTTGCGGAATCAGGAAGTTACGGGCGTAACCGTCCTTGACCTTGACCACATCACCCAGGTTACCCAGGTTGACAACCTTCTCGAGCAGAATGATTTGCATGTTTCGTCTCCCCGGAAATTATTGATGATTGTCGGTGTAGGGCAGCAGGGCCAGGAAGCGGGCGCGCTTGATCGCGGTGCCCAGCTGGCGCTGATAGCCGGCCTTGGTGCCGGTCAGGCGAGCCGGCATGATCTTGGCGTTTTCCTGGATGTATTCCTTGAGGACGTCGACGTCCTTGTAGTCGATCTGTTCGACCTTTTCTGCCGTGAAGCGGCAGAACTTGCGACGCTTGAACAGGCTGTTGCCGCGACGCTTTTTCTTGTCATCAATCTTCTTCTTGAAGAATCGTGCCATTTTCGTTTCCTTCCAAATATTCGATAGTGTTCGCGTGGATCACGGGTGTTCTGCTGTTGCGTCCCCGGGCGGCAATGAATCCTTCGATTCGCATCATGCCGCCGAGCGGTGCTGCCTCCAGCCAGCGTGCTGCATCACCGAGCGCCAGGACTGCCATTTCAACTTCCACCTGTCTTTCGCTGCCGTTTTCGATCAGCGTCGAGTGGTGTTGCAGCCTGCCTTCACTGACCGGTATGCCTGCCGGTGTGTAGCGCAAGGCTTTGCGCTCGACCAGGCTGCCGGACAGGGTGATGGTATTCAGTACGCGCTTCCCCGTGAAACCCGGATCAGGCAGCAGCGTCGGCTGCAGCTTCGGTTTCGCCAGCCAGCAGCGACTTCGACTTTTCTTCCTTCATCATCGGGGAAGGCGTCGTCACGGCGGACTTCATCTTGACGGTCAGATGACGCAGGACTGCATCATTGAACTTGAAGGAATGCTCGAGTTCGCCCAGCGTCTCGCCGTCGCATTCGATATTCATCAGCACGTAGTGTGCCTTGTGGATCTTCTGGATCGGGTAGGCCAGTTGACGGCGACCCCAGTCCTCCAGACGATGCACCGAACCACCCTTGGCGGTCACGATGGAACGATAGCGCTCGACCATGCCGGGCACTTGCTCGCTCTGGTCCGGATGGACGATGAAGCAGATTTCATAATGGCGCATGCAAACTCCTTTTGGGATAAACCCCCCGTCATGCGTTAGCGGTGGGGCAAGGTGGAAAAGCCCGCGACTATATCACAGATCGCGGGCATGATGAAGCATTTCAAGAATCGGGAACAAACAGCCGAATCAGGCTTGAGCAGCCTTTTCCTTTTCCATCCGGTTGGCTGTTTCCTTCAGTTCGATCAGGAAAAGAATTTCCTCGACCACCGGCAACGGGAAGCCCAGACGCTGACCGCCGCGATTGTCGCGAAGCAGCTGGTACATGTAGGCGACCACATCTTCCGCCTCCCACATCCGTACAATCGTGGACATGATGCGAGGCATCTCCTCGACGCCTTGCGGCTTCGGCATCGCCGGCGCCGCACCGGTCACACCATCGCCATCGAGTACCAGATCGACCGTTGCCGAGGCGGAGACATCCCAGGGCTGAATCTCGACATTGAACTGCTGGTTGAGATTGCGAGCCAGGACATCGAACTCTTCCCGCATACCGGCCATCCGGTAGACGTCCATCAGGCGCAACCAGGGCTGCAGCGCTTCCGAAGGATTGTTATCGACATATTCCTGCAGTGCCTGCGCAGCCCCCTTGACGCGGCCGAACGAGAGCATGATGTCGGCCAGTTCCATGACCGGGTTGGCTTCGAAATGCTCATCCAGCGTCGTCGCGTTGATCGACAGGATGGAATCCCCCGGACGCGCCGGCAAAGGTGCAGGCGCCTCCTGCGCCGGGGCGCCACCTCCCTCAAGCTCGACATCGACCTGCGCCTTGGCACCGGCAGTATCCGCATCGAGGTGAAGGTCGATGACGGCCTTCTCCTGCAATTCCTCATCGCGCGGAGCATCCATCACCGGCTCGGGCGAAGCGGCCAGCAGGGAACTCAGCGCTTCGTCGTTTGCCGCATGCTGCTGACGCCGGCGCCAGAAAAGCCAGCCAGCCAACCCCAGCAAAAGCCCAAGCAGCAAACCATAGAATCCCCAGCTGGCGAACAGGTCATCGCCGTGAACAGGTGCCGGTGCAATCGTTTGCGCCGGCGTTTCGCGCGCCGGTGGCGTGGATGCAGCCTGCCCGCCCGCTTTTTCAGTCAGAGCAAGCGTCTTGCTCTGCAACTCGTCCAGCGCGGCTTCCATGCCGCGCAACTTTTCCGCCGCCGCCAGCTGACTACTGGCCTGCTCGTGCAACGCCGCGAGCATGCGGTATTCCAGGCGGAGTATTTCCCGTTGCGCCTCGGCGATCTCCCCGGCCAGCATGTGCTCGCCAAGGACCGCATCGAGCCGCAGCGCACTTTCCCCATCACCGCCGCCAGCCGAAAGCATCAGCCGGTCACCGCCATCCCCGGGCACCGCGGGCAGCGCGACAGCTTCCCTCGGCGGCGCCGGCTGGGACTGCCGGGCTTTCGGAACAGCCTGCGTTCGCGGCGGCCTGGGCGGCGCCTTGACCGACTGCCGCTCCATGGACTCGCTCACCCGGGCCGGCACATCGACGACACCGCCAACCGGCAACTCGACGCGAGGTGACGCAAACAGGGTGTATTCCCTGTACACCTCATGTCCGCAGGCAATGTGCAGGGCGACCTGGATAATCGGTTCGCGGACCCTTTGCCGGCCGGCAATCGACAATACCGGCGGCTTTCCTTGCTGAATACGCAGGTCAGCGTCACGCAGCCAGGGCAACTGATCTTCGCCGCGCGGCTTGATCAGCCGGAAACAGGCGGCGTCGAGCACGATGCCGTCGGCACCCAGGACACTGACGGAAAGTTCGGGATGATCGCCAAGAACGAGTTGTCCACGCAAATCGCCAAGGCCAATAGCCGCCGCCGCACCTGATGCGGCGAATGCTAGTGCGCCCAGCGTTAAGCGAAACCCCTGTCGATTCAACGACACACCCCTCAATGACGATCCAATATCTTAATTGTAGCGCTTATTTATCGGAAAGATAACGAGAATCTTCGAAAGAATCCACCCAATTGGGTCTGTACACGACAAAAAGTGTCAACACCATACCGGATAACCACGCCTCTGAAAATGCCAATAGCAAATAATAGAGGAAATATTCGTCGAACAGGTATGCCCATGAATAGGCCCCCGCCGCCCCTAACAACAGGGTCGACGCCAAACCGACAGCCATGATCACCAAGCCGCCGCAAAGGAAGGCATTGACGAAGACGTAGATGAAAAAATGCGGGGGCAACAAGCGGGCAACCAGCCTGTATAGCTGATGCGCGACGAACACCGAGACACCGGCCAGCAAGAGCGCGTTTGCCGCAAAGGCAAAACCACCGGCGGCGCCGTTCAGGGTGATGCCCAGCGTCACCAGCGACAGGCCGATGAAGGCCAGGTGCGGCCCGAAAGCCAGGGTAAAGACATTGGCACCGAGCAGGTGCAATGAGAGACCGGGCTTGACGCCGGCCTTGAGGCTCCAGACCAGGATCAGCAGGACAACCATGCCGAGCCAGAGGTTGGATTGCTCCGATTCCCGGAAGCGCTTCCACGGTGCCCGCCAGACACTATGGGCGAAAAGCGGCAGCCAGACGGCCCAAGCCGCCCAGTACCACATTTCGCCCAGCAGATCGTCGGTCAGATTCACCCGGGCATTTTAGCCCAGCGACTGCTCCAGTTGCGGCACCGTCTCGAAAAGATCGGCGACCAGACCATAGTCGGCCACCTGGAAGATCGGTGCGTCCGGATCCTTGTTGATCGCCACGATCACCTTGGAGTCCTTCATCCCGGCCAGGTGCTGGATGGCGCCGGAAATACCGATGGCCAGGTAGAGTTGCGGCGCAACCACCTTGCCGGTCTGACCGACCTGGTAGTCGTTCGGCACGAAACCCGCGTCGACGGCGGCACGGCTGGCGCCGAGCGCAGCACCGAGCTTGTCGGCCAGCGGCTCGAGCAGCTTGTGATAATTCTCGCCGCTGCCCAGACCACGACCACCGGAAACAATGATCTTGGCGGCCCCCAGTTCGGGACGCTCGGACTTGGTCAGTTCGCGACCCTGCAACTGGGTCGTGGCGGTATCGACCGCGGCCGCAATCGCTTCGACCGGCGCATTGTTGCCGGCAGCGACGGCGTCGAAAGCCGTCGTCCGCACGGTGATGACCTTGACCGGATCGGCACTCTGCACGGTGGCCATGGCATTGCCGGCGTAGATCGGGCGGACGAAGGTATCGGCCGATTCCACCGCGGTGATTTCGGAAATCTGGGCGACGTCGAGCAGTGCTGCGACACGCGGCAGCAGATTCTTGCCGAAGGTCGTAGCCGGCGCCAGGATATGGGTACGACCGGCAGCATTGGCGAGCACTAGCGCGGCCAGGTTTTCCGCGGTCTGCGCTTCGTAGTGGGCGGCATCGGCCACCAGCACCTTGCTTACCCCCTGCAGGGTGGCGGCCTGAGCGGCGGCAGCCGCACAACCGGCACCGGCGACCAGGACATGGATATCGCCACCGATCCGGGCGGCGGCGGCAACGGTATTGAGCGTTGCTGCCTTCAGGGTTTGCTGGTCATGTTCCGCAATGACGAGAATGCTCATGTCAGATCACCTTCGCTTCGTTCTTGAGTTTGTTCACCAGTTCGGCCACATCGGCCACCTTGACACCGGCCGAGCGCTTGGCCGGCTCGACCACCTTGAGGGTCTTCAGGCGCGGCGTCACGTCGACGCCCAGGTCTTCCGGCTTGACCGTGTCGAGCGGCTTCTTCTTGGCCTTCATGATGTTCGGCAGCGTCGCGTAGCGCGGCTCGTTCAGGCGCAGATCGGTAGTCACGACCGCCGGCAGGGCAAATTGCAGGGTTTCCAGACCGCCGTCGATTTCACGGGTGACCGTGGCCTTGCCGTCGGCAACGACCACCTTCGAGGCAAAGGTGGCCTGCGGCCAGCCGGCCAGTGCGGCCAGCATCTGGCCGGTCTGGTTGGCGTCGTCGTCGATGGCCTGCTTGCCGCACACGACCAGTTGCGGCTGTTCCTTGTCGCACAGGGCCTTGAGCAGTTTGGCGACTGCCAGCGGCTGCAACTCGACATCGGTTTCAACGAGGATGCCGCGATCGGCGCCGATGGCCATCGCAGTACGCAGGGTTTCCTGGCAGGCCGCCGGGCCGCAGGAAATGGCGATGACCTCAGTGGCAATACCGGCTTCCTTGAGACGAACCGCTTCTTCGACGGCGATTTCGTCGAACGGGTTCATGCTCATCTTGACGCTGGCCAGATCGACACCGCTGCCATCCGCCTTGACCCGGACCTTGACGTTGTAGTCCACCACCCGTTTGACGGGAACGAGAATTTTCACTGGCATCTCCTTTATCGGTCAGTAGTTATCAGGATTGTCGCTGTTTGACAGACGACCTGGCAAACCGCACAATCGCCATACTGTGTCGTATGGAAAAGCATACGGTAGCGTATGGAAAATAAACCTGTCAAGTCCCCCGCCCGAAACCGGCGCATCACGACCGGCGACAAGCCCGCCGGCAGCCGCACCCAGCTCGATCCGACGCGCTGGGTGGATGTTGCCATCGACCTGCTCGCCCGCGAAGGCATTGCCGGCCTGCGCGTCGAAGTTCTGGCCAAGCGCTGCGGGGTCACCAAGGGCAGTTTCTACTGGCATTTCAAGGATCGTCAGGCGCTGCTCGACGCCGTGCTGGAGCGCTGGCGCGAAGGCCGCATCCGCGACATCGAGAAAACCACCAGCGTACTTCCCGGCAAGGAGCTCGAGCAACTCCATTATGCCATCGAGGTTTATGGCGCCAGCCGTAACCGCAAGGGCATGTCGATCGAACTGGCGGTGCGCGACTGGGCCCGTCATGACGCGCGCGCTGCCGCCGTGGTCGAATCGGTCGATCTTTACCGCCTGGAATGCACGCGCCGGCTGTTCGTCGCTTCCGGCATGAGCGATGCCGACGCCAAGAGCCGCAGCCTGCTGCTCTATGCCTGCGTGTTCGGGCTGTCGCTGATGCACTACAGCCATTTCGACGACCGCCTGGACGATCTCAAGCAACGGATCGCCGAGCGCATCGTCGCCCGCTGACGCCCGCCTATTTGCGGGCGCGGACCAGGAACTCGCGTCCGATCTGCTTCCAGACCACCGTTTCCTCGCTCAAGGCGGCAGCCGTCCAGGGGTTTCCGGCCAGCCAGGCATCGGGTAGTTCCAGCAGATAACCCCGCTCGGTGGTGGACACGCGCCAGGCCGGCAGCGCACGGTCATCGCGCGTGCGGTGCAGCGAAACCGCCAGCCGCAAGCAGAACACCAGGCGCCAGATGCTGTCCTCGGCCGGCACCGCCCCCAGTTTTTCCAGCTTGCCCCGGTGACCGAGCACCAGCATCGCCAGGCGCGCCTGTTCCTTCTTCGAGAAACCCGGCATGTCCGCGTAAGTCAGGATGTAGGCACCATGCTTGTGGTAGGCGTTGTGGGCGACGGAAATGCCGATCTCGTGCAGGCGGCAAGCCCACGACAGGTACTGCAGGTCGTTTTCGTCGGGTGTCCCGCCGGACAGCTGGGTCAAGGCGGAAAGCGCCGTCGCCTCGACGCGCTCGACCTGATCGCGCTCAACCTGGTAACGCTTGCGGAAGCTCTTGACCGTCGAATCGCGCATGTCGTGATGATGGAAACGCCCGAGCAGGTCGTACAGCACGCCAAGGCGCAAGGCACCGTCGGCATAGGTCATTCGTTCGATGTCCAGCTCTTCGAATACCGCCGCCATGATGGCAATACCCCCGGGCAGGACCGGCAGACGGTCCCCCTTGACGCCGCGCAGTTCTAGCGCGTCGGCCGAACCCGCCTTGACCATCAGCGAGCACAGACGCTCCAGCCCGACCCGGGTGATGCCGCTCTCGCCGCCGGGATTCATGTCGTTCATCTCGAGGATGTCGGCAATGGCACGCGCCGACCCCGAAGAGCCGACGGCTTCCTTCCAGCCAAAGCGCTGGTAGTCGTGAGCAATCAGTTCGATTTCCTTGGCCGCGGCGACCTGTGCCTCGCGCAGGCGGCGCTTGTCGACCTTGCCGCCGGGGAAGTAGCGCATGGTGAAGCTGACACAGCCCATGTACAGGGATTCCATCAACTGCGGATCGTGGCGCTTGCCGATGATGAACTCGGTTGAGCCACCACCGATATCGACGACCAGACGCTTGTGCCCGGCGGTCGGCAGGGAATGCGAGGCACCGAGGTAAATCAGGCGGGCCTCTTCGCGCCCGGCGATGACCTCGATCGGAAATCCCAGGGCTTTTTCCGCCTGCGGCAGGAAGGAAGACACGTTCTTGGCCACGCGCAGGGTATTGGTGGCGACAGCACGAACGGCAGCGCCGTCGAGACCGCGCAGGCGCTCACCGAAGCGACGCAAGGCGGCCAACGCACGCTCCTGGGCTTCGACATCGAGCAGTTTGTCGGGCGTCAGGCCGGAAGCCAGGCGCACCGGCTCCTTGAGTGCATCGAGTGGGTAGATCTGGTCGTCGACGACACGTCCGACCTGGAGACGGAAACTGTTGGAACCCAGGTCGACCGCAGCTACGGTTTCATAAATCATCGCTTGGCATCATCGCTAAGATCAGGCAGCCGGGGATTTTAGCACTGTGACCGGCGCCGGATTCTTACAGTGGAAGACATAAAAAACCCGCCGGTTTCAAGCGGCGGGTTTTTGCGGGCAGGAAAACGATCAGCCGGCCAGCAGCTTCTTGATGTTTTCCAGCGTGGACGGATCTTCGATCGTCGTCAGATCGCCCGGATCGCGACCTTCAGCCAGCGCCTGCAGCGAACGGCGCAGCATCTTGCCGGAACGGGTCTTCGGCAGGCCGGTGACGAAATGCACGCGGGCCGGACGACCGATCGCCCCCAGAATGCCGTCCACCGTGGCGAACACTTCCTTTTCCAGGGCCTTGACCATTTCGGGCGTTGCCACCTTGCTGGCATCCTTGACCACGGCAAACGCCATCGGCACCTGGCCCTTGAGCTTGTCCTCGATGCCGACCACGGCCACTTCGGCGATGGCCGGGTGGTTCTGCACGGCTTCCTCGATTTCACGCGTGCCCAGACGGTGGCCGGCAACGTTGATCACGTCGTCGGTGCGGCCGAGGATGGTGAAGTAACCGTCTTCGTCCTTGATCGCCCAGTCGTAGGAGGAGTAAACCAGCGGCTCCTTGAACAGCGTGAAGTAGGTGCTGACGAAACGGTCGTCCTGCCCCCAGACGGTGGACAGGCAGCCCGGCGGCAGCGGCGGGATGACCGCGGCGATGCCCTTCTCGTTGGCGCCGCACTCGGAACCGTCCTCGCGGAAGATCTTGAGGTTGTAGCCGTAGACCGGGAAGCTCGGCGAACCGAACTTGATCGGCGTCTTTTCGACACCGTGCAGCGCAGCCAGCATCGGCCAGCCGGTTTCGGTCTGCCAGTAGTTGTCGATGACCGGACGGCCCAGTTCGTTCTGGAACCACTCGTGCGTCGGCTGGTCGAGCGGCTCGCCGGCCATGAACACGTGCTTGAGCGACGACAGGTCGTACTTGTGCATGTAGGCCGGATCCTGCTTCTTCAGCACGCGGGCGGCGGTCGGTGCGGAGAACATCACCGAGACCTTGTACTTCTCGACGATCTGCCACCAGATGCCCGGATCGGGACGCAGCGGCGTGCCTTCGTACATGATCGTGGCCATGCCGGCGATCAGCGGACCGTAGATGATGTAGGAGTGACCGACGACCCAGCCGATATCCGAAGTCGAGAAATAGGTTTCACCCTCGTTGCCGCAATAGATGTGCTTCATCGACGAAGCCAGGGCCACGGCGTAACCACCGGTATCGCGCTGCACGCCCTTCGGCTTGCCGGTGGTGCCGGAGGTGTAGAGGATGTAGGACGGCTCGGACGATTCCAGCCACTCACACTCGACGCGGGCATTCAGATTCTGCTCGCGCAGCGTGGCGTAATCGACGTCACGCCCGGCAACCTTGTTGAATCCCTTGTCCAGGCCGCGATCGACCATCAGCACATGGGCCGGCTTGTGTTCGGCAATCTCGATGGCTTCGTCGAGCAGGTGCTTGTACGGCACGGCCTTGCCGCCGCGCATGCCGGCATCGCTGGAAACGATCAGTGCCGGCTTGGCATCGTCGATGCGGGTGGCCAGCGAGCCGGAAGCGAAACCGCCGAACACCACCGAGTGGATGGCGCCGATGCGGGCTGCCGCGAACATCGCGAAGGCTGCCTGCGGAATCATCGGCATGTAGATCAGGACGCGGTCGCCCTTCTTGACGCCGAGACCTTTGTAGATCGCCGCCATGCGCTCGACTTCGGTCTGCAGTTCGGCGAAGGAGTAAATCTTCTCCTCGTCGGTCTCGGTCGACACGAAGATCAGCGCCTTGTCGTTCGGACGCTTCGCCGCATGGCGGTCGATGGCGTTGTGGCAGAGATTGGTCTTGCCACCGACGAACCATTTGGCAAACGGCGGACGCGAAAAATCGCAAACCTGGGTGAACGGTTCCTTCCAGTCGATGAGCTGGGCCTGCTCGGTCCAGAAAGCATCCGGTTGCTCGATCGAATACTGGTGAAACTCCTTGTAAGTCGCCATATAACTCCCTCTAGCTAGTGGTTTCCTGCACATCAAAACAAAAGAACGGATTATTTTTTGGCCTGTGCCCGTTCGCTCAAATAACGCTCGATCCGCTCGATCGGCAGATCCAGGCCCATTTCCTTTTCCATCAGCGCCAGCAGCGGCGTCAGTTGCCCAAGCAGGGCATCCAGATGCGACATGACCGGTCCCGGGCGATTGGCACGCAACAGTTCAAGTGCGTGCTGCAGGGAAATCGGCCGCGTTGCCGGCAGACTGCCGCCGGCCTCGGTACGGTTACCGCCAGCCTGCATCGCCTTCTGCATCCGTTGTTCGGCGAGTTCGAGCAAGGCGCCAGCCGAACTGACCAGATCGGTCGGCACGCTGGCCAGACCGATACTCACCGTCAACCCGAGCGACTGCCCCTGCACCGAGAGCCGCGACGCCTCGACCGCCTGGCGGACGCGCTCGGCGAAACTGACGCAGTAATTTGCCGCCGTTCCCGGCGAAACCACCGCAAAACGCCCTTCGGCGACATGTCCGAGGCTGTCCTCCTGACGCATCTTGCTGCCCAGCATCTTGGCGAAACGGTTGCCGACTTCCTCGGCCAGCGCCGGCCCGAGCTTGTGCGTGAGGACGTCGTAACCGTCGAAGCCGAGCACCATCAGGCTGACGTCGATGCCGTGCCGGGCCGAATGCGACAGCGCCTGCGCCGCCTGCAGTTCCAGATACTTGCGAGTGAACAGCCCGGTCGCCGGGTTCTGCACCATCTGCTCGCGACCGGAGTCGAGATTTTCCTGGGCCTGCTGCAAGGCCAGCAGATTGCCGAGCCGGGTCAGGATTTCGATCGCGCCGCTGCCCTTGGTGATGAAATCCGACGCCCCCAGGCCGCGCGCCTTGCCGCGCTCCTCCTCGGTCTCCTCGCCGGAAACCAGGATGAACGGCATTTGCTGCAGACGACGCAGGCGCGAGGTGCGCAGGCGCTCCAGCAATTCGTAGCCGTTCATTTTCGGCATCTGCAGGTCCGACACCACGGCCCGGATCGACTGATCGAGCACCAGCGTCTGCCAGGCAGCTTCGCCGTCAGCCTCCTCGCGCACCTCGTACTGTGCCTTGATGTGCTGAGCCAGCGACGCCCGGACGACCTTGGAGTCGTCAACAATCAGGACGCGGGGCAACTCGGCCATCTCAGCCACCGGCCACTTCAACCACAACGCGGCCCTTGGCCCGACCGCCGATGTATTCGTCGAAGGTCGCCGGCAGGTCGGCAAAGGGAATCGAGCGGGACATGCGGGCCAGGTGCGGCGGCCGCAAATCGCCGGCCAGTCGTTGCCAGACGCCGCTGCGGTAAGGCTCGCGGATGTAGCCGGAGTCGATGCCGAGCAGCGAGACGCCGCGCAGGATGAACGGCGCGACCGTGGTATTCAGCGACATGCTGGCGGCCAGGCCGATGCTGGCAATGGTGCCGCCCTGTTCCATCGTGCTGGCGATCCAGGCCAGCACATCGCCGCCCAGATTATCGACCGCCCCGGCCCAGCGCGCCCGGTCGAGCGGACGAATCCGGCTCAGGTCGAGGTCCTGGCGCAACATGACTTCCGCCGCCCCCAGACCGCGCAGGTAATCGGCTTCGCTCTCCTTGCCGGTCAGCGCCACGACGCGGTAACCGCGCTGGGCAAGCATATCCACGGCCAGACTGCCGACACCACCGGTGGCGCCGGTGACGATCACGGGCCCCTTGTCCGGGGTCAAGCCATTTTCTTCCATGCGCACGATGCCGAGTGCCGCGGTAAAACCAGCGGTTCCCAGGGCCATGGCGTCGTAGAGACTCAAACCGGCCGGCAGCGGCACCACCCAGTCGGCCGGCACGCGTGCCAGTTCGGCATAACCGCCGTGATGGGCCACACCGATATCGAAACTGGTGGCGATCACCGGATCGCCGGGTTTGAATCGCGGATCGGCACTTTCAAGCACGGTCCCCGACATGTCAATGCCGCCAACACAGGGAAAACGCCGGATGATCTTGCCGGCGCCGGTCGCTGCCAGCGCATCCTTGAAATTGATGCTCGAATAGGCGACCCGGATGACGACTTCGCCTGCGTCAAGTTCATCACGCGTCATGTCGACGAAACGATGTCCGACCTTGCCTTCGTGTTCCTCAATCAGCAATGCCTTGAAGGAATCCATTGTGTTGTGCTCCTCACTTCTCAGGGTTCAAATTGTATTCATAATTACGGATTATGAACATAGTTCCTCCGTCATCCGCCTAGGCAGATCGCGTTCGAGACTTTACAGGCCGGAAAATTTCAAATAGATTAAGCGCCCATGAAATCCGGCTTCGCCCCTCTCCTGCTCGCCGCCTGTCTGGCCTTGAACGTCCAGACGGCCGTTCACGCCAGCGAAACGACGCGCCAGCAGGAAGCGCCGATGTCCTTGTTCGAACGTTACACCAACGCCACGCAGGATGTCATCCTTGAAGGCCTGAAGCTGGTTGGCGTGCGTTACAAGATGGGCGGCAACAGCATCGAGGCCGGACTGGATTGCAGCAGTTTCGTGCAAACCGTGTTCAAGGAAAGCATCGGTGCCTACCTGCCGCGCACAGCCCGCGAACAAAGTCAGGTTGGCGAGCAGGTGGACTTGAGCCAGTTGAAACCGGGCGATCTGGTGTTCTTCAACACCATGCGCCGTGCCTTTTCGCACGTCGGCATCTATCTTGGCGACAACCATTTCCTGCACGCGCCGCGCGCCGGTGCCGAAGTCCGCGTCGAGAACATGAACAACAGCTACTGGATGACCCGCTTCAACGGCGCCCGCCGGATCATCGAAGCCCAGTAAGCCAGTTGGAACAAACGACCTGCGGGTCGTTTTTTTTCGCCACAACACAATAACAGTTCTCATTAACCAAAAAAACCAATACAATGAAAAAGAACCATTCTCATATCGTTTAACTTCAGGAGCTGTACATGAAAACGAAAGCCACGCTCATCGCGTTGACCCTTGTTGCCGCGTTCCAGCCAGCCATCGCTCAGGAAAAAGTGCTCAATCTGTATTCGGCACGCCACTACCAGACCGACGATGCCCTCTACGCCGACTTCACCAAGCAAACCGGCATCAAGATCAATCGCATCGAAGGCAAGGAAGAGGAACTCCTCGAGCGTATCCGCAACGAAGGCGCCAACAGCCCGGCTGACGTGCTGCTGACGGTTGACGCGTCGCGCCTGGCCAAGGCCCGCGAACTGGGGCTGTTCGCCCCGCTCAAGTCGAAGGTGCTGGAAAGCCGCATTCCGGCCCATCTGCGTACCGACGAATGGGCTTCGTTCTCGACCCGTGCCCGCGTCATCGTCTATAACAAGGCCCGCGTCCAGGCTGCCGACGTGCAAAACTACGCCGACCTGGCCAACCCGAAGCTGAAGGGCATGGTCTGCTCGCGCTCGGGCTCGCACCCCTACAACCTCTCGCTGCTGGCTTCGGTCATCGCCAATGAAGGCGAAGCCAGGGCCGAGCAACTGGCTCGCGGCATGGTGGCCAATTTCGCCCGCAGCCCGAAGGGTGGCGACACTGACCAGATCAAGGCAGTGGCCGCCGGCGAATGCGGCGTCGCCATTTCCAACAGCTACTACGTTGCCCGCCTGATGCGCTCGACCAAGCCCGAAGACCAGAAGGTGATCGACAACATCGGCATCGTCTGGCCGAACCAAGGCACCACAGGCACCCACATCAACGTTTCCGGCGGCGGCGTGCTCAAGCATGCGCCGAACAAGGAAGCGGCAATCAAATTCCTGGAATACCTGGCCTCCGATTCGGCACAGCGCTACTTCGCCGACGGCAACAACGAGTGGCCGGTGGTCGCTTCGGTCAAGGTTGCCAACCCGGCATTGACCAAGCTGGGCGCCTTCAAGGCCGACAAACTGCCGGTCAACAGCCTGGCCATGTATCAGGTCAAGGCCCAGATGATCTTCGACCGCGCCGGTTTCAAATAAACGACATTGTCGCCAGGCCTCGCCAAAGCGGTTGGCTTCCCCTAGAATTTCCTCAATTGAAGAGAAGGAAACCATGGGATCCAACAGCTTTGGCACCAGCCCACTGATTGAAGCGATCCGGGCAAACAGTCTGCCCCGGGTCATCGCCGCTCTTGAGGACGGCGGGGATGTCGAAGAAAAAGACATCCACGGTTATGCCGGATTGCCGTTACGAACTGCCTGTTTTTCCGGCAATGTTCCGATCATCCGGGAATTGCTCAAGTTTGGCGCCGACGTCAACGCCCCCACCGCCGACGGGCCGGGCGCGCCGCTCCGGGCCGCCATGCGCGCGGGCAATACCGAGATCGTCGCCCTGCTGCTCTCCCACGACGCCCAGATTCCCTTCGGCCTGGAAATCCCGATGGCGGTCTATGAGCGCGCCAAGGAGCTGACCGCCGGCAACACAGAAACGCTTGACGTTCCCATGCTGGAATTCGAGCGACACGACCTACCCCCGGCATCCTCCGCGCCCGCTGCCGAAAAGACCGACGCCAAGCAGTTTCGCGGCAACGTGATTGAATTCACACCCGTCGAAGTCAATGTCGAGGAAGTCGATCTGCGGGGCGTTTACGGTGTGGACACCAGCGTCCTGGCGCTCGATTTCGAACGTGCCAGCGGTGCCTGGGAAAAGGTCGAGGGCGTCGTCAAGAAGGACGACACCTAGAGTTGCCAGGCCTCGCCACCGCCCTGCAGGGTCATCTCGATTACCCGCTTGTTGAGATGCGGCGCAAACAGTTCGATGAAGTCGTAGTCGAAACGGCGTAAATAACTACCTCGGCGCACCGCCAGCCGGGTCGTGTTCGACTCGAACAGGTGGCCGGCGTCGATGGCCACCAAACCGGCGTCGCGCTGCGCATCGAAAGCCAGCTTGGCGATGATTCCCAAACCCAGCCCCAGGCTGACATAGGTCTTGATCACGTCGGCATCGAGTGCGGTCAGCGCGATGTTCGGTTCGATTTCCAGGCGCTCGAAGGCGCGGTTGATCCGCGAACGGCCGGTGAACGCCGCGTCGTAGGTGATCAGCGGCCAGCGCGCCAGTTCCTGCAGCGACAAGGGCTGGCTGGAGAGGATCGGATGACCGGCCGGCGCGATCACGCAATGTGACCATTGCTGCACCGGGAAGGAAACGAGCTGCGGATGCTGGTCGAGCGACTCGGTGGCAATGCCGATATCGGCCTCGCCCGACGCCACCCAGTCGGCGATCTGCAGCGGATTGCCCTGATGCATCTCCAGCTTCACATTGGGGTGGCGGGCCACGAAATCGCGGACCACGGTCGGCAACGCGTAGCGCGCCTGCGTATGCGTTGCCGCCAGCACCAGCTTGCCGGAATCGCCGCTGGAAAACTCGGCACTGGCCCGCTTGAGGTTTTCCGCCTCGCGCAGGATGCGTCGGGCGATGTCGATGACCACCCTGCCCGGTTCGGTGACGCCGGTGAAACGCTTGCCGCTACGCTCGAAGATGGCGATGCCGAGTTCGTCCTCAAGCAGCTTGATCTGCTTGGACACGCCAGGCTGCGACGTGAATAGCACCTCGGCCGCCTCGGAGACGTTGAGTCCCTGGCGTTCGATCTCGACGATGTAGCGCAGCTGCTGAAGTTTCATGAATGTCTTAATAACAAAATACGATAACAATCTAACGCAATATTCTTTTTGATTCAATGCTCGCCGGTTACGATGCGCTCCTCGAATCATTGCCGCAATTGCGCGCGGCCAGCAGAGGAAACGCATGTACAAATACGACGCCATCGACCGCCAGCTGATCCTCGACCGGGTCGAGCAGTTCCGTGACCAGGTCCGCCGCTGGCAGGCGGGCGAGCTGACCGACGACGAATTCCGCCCGCTGCGTCTGCAGAACGGGCTCTACATCCAGCGTCACGCACCGATGTTCCGCATCGCCGTGCCTTACGGCATGCTCAATTCGGCGCAGCTGCGCAAGCTCGCCCACGTCGCCCGCAAGTACGACCGCGGCTACGGCCACTTCACCACCCGCCACAACCTGCAGCTGAACTGGCCGAAGCTGACCGACGTGCCCGAAATCCTGGCCGAGCTGGCCGAGGTCGACCTGCACGCCATCCAGACCTCGGGCAACTGCCTGCGCAACATCACCACCGACCAGTTCGCCGGCGTCGCCGCCGACGAGATCATCGACCCGCGCCCGCTGGCCGAAATTCTCCGCCAGTGGACCACCTTCCACCCGGAATTCGCCTTCCTGCCGCGCAAGTTCAAGATCGCCATTTCCGGCACCGAGGAAGACCGCGCGGTCACCTGGTTCCACGACATCGGCCTGCATCTCAAGGTAGTCGACGGCGTTGTCGGCTTCACCGTGATCGTCGGCGGCGGCCTCGGCCGCACCCCGATCCGCGGCCAGGTGGTGCGCGAATTCCTGCCCTGGCAGCACATCCTCACCTATTGCGAGGCGATCCTCCGCGTCTATAACCGCTTCGGCCGCCGCGACAACGCCTACAAGGCGCGCATCAAGATCCTGGTGCAGGCGCTCGGCGTCGAGGAATTCGGCAAGCTGGTCGAAGCCGAATGGGCGCATGGCAAGGATGGCCCGGCGACCATCACCCAGGCCGAGTACGACCGCGTCGCCGCGCATTTCGGCGCCCCGGCCTACGAGACGATCACCACGGTCGACGCGGCCTACCAGGCAAAAACCCTTGCCGACAAAGCCTTCGCCCGCTGGGTCGAGCGCAACACGCAGCCGCACAAGGTGCCCGGCTACGCGGCGGTGACGCTGTCGCTGAAAAAGCATGGCGTCGCGCCGGGCGACATCACGTCCGACCAGATGGAAGTCGTCGCCGACCTCGCCGATCGCTACAGCTTCGGCGAACTGCGCGTCAGCCACGAGCAGAACGTCATCCTCGCCGACGTCCGCCTCGCCGACCTCCCCGAGGTCTGGCGCGTGGCCAAGCTCGCCGGCCTGGCGACACCGAACATCGGCCTCCTGACCAGCATCATCTGCTGCCCCGGCGGCGATTTCTGCGACCTCGCCAACGCCAAGTCGATTCCCATCGCCACCGCCATCCAGCAGCGTTTCGACGACCTCGACTACCTGTTCGAGATCGGCGAAATCGACCTCAACATCTCGGGCTGCATGAACGCCTGCGGCCACCACCATGTCGGCCATATCGGCGTGCTCGGTGTCGACAAGAACGAGGCCGAGTTCTACCAGGTCACGCTCGGCGGTCGCCAGGGCAACGACGCCAGGCTCGGCAAGGTGATCGGCCCGTCGTTCTCGGCCGAGGAGATGCCCGACGTGGTCGAGAAGATCATCAAGGTGTACCTGGAGAACCGCCACCCCGACGAGCGTTTCATCGACACCTTCGACCGGATCGGCATCGACCCGTTCAAGAACCGCGTTTACGAAGGCCGCGCCCACGGCAAGGCCAAGCAGAAGGAGGCCGCATAAATGGCACAACTGATCAAGCAGGGCAATGTCACGGCCGACACCTGGAAAACCCTGGAAATCGGCGAGGGTGAAACCCCCGAAACCGTCGTCCTGCCCGCCGGCGACGTCATTTTCCCGCTCGCCGTGTGGCTGGCGCGCAAGAACGAGATCGTCTCCTGCCACAAGCGCATCGGCCTGCTGCTGCTGCCCGACGACAAGGTCGAGGACGTTGCCGCCGACCTCGAGTACTTCGTCGTCGTTGCCGTGCATTTCCCCAAATTCGTCGACGGCCGCGGCTACTCGACCGCCGCCCTGCTCCGCCAGCGCTATCATTATCAGGGCGAACTGCGTGCCGTCGGCGACGTGCTGCACGACCAGCTGTTCTTCATGCAGCGCGTCGGCTTCGACAGCTACGCGCTGAAGGACGGCAAGGACGCCATCCACGCCATCGGCAAGGGCTTCGCGCCGTTCTCCGAGACCTACCAGGCCTCGACCGACCAGCCCGAACCGCACTTCCGCCGCCGCACCGCCTGAAAGCCCAGCCAGCCATGACGCCAGCCCTGCTCAACATCACCCCTGAACTCGCCGCCAGCACCGCCGCCAAGGCAGACGCTGCGCGCGCGCTGCTCGCCGACATCGCCGGCGCGTGGTCGCCGGCCGCCTTCGCCAACAGCCTCGGCGCCGAAGACATGGTCCTCACCGACCTGATCGTCAAGGCCAAGCTGCCGATCGAAGTCTTCAGCCTCGACACCGGCCGCCTGCCGGCTGAAACCTACGACCTGATGGCGGCGGTCGACCGGCACTACGGGCTGAAATTGAAGCTCTACTTCCCGCAAGCCGAGGAAGTCGAAAGCTACGTCCGCCAGCACGGCATCAACGCCTTCTACGACTCGGTGACGCTCAGGAAGGCCTGCTGCTACGCGCGCAAGGTCGAACCGCTGCGCCGCGCCCTGGCCGGCAAGCGCGCCTGGATCACCGGCATGCGCGCCGAACAGGCGGCCACCCGCGGCCAGCTGGCGACGCAGGAATACGACGAAGGCAACGGCCTGGAAAAATTCAACCCGCTCGCCGCCTGGAGCGAGAATGAAGTCTGGACCTACATCAAGCAGAACGCCGTGCCCTACAACGCCCTGCACGACAAGTTCTACCCCAGCATCGGCTGCGCCCCCTGCACTCGCGCCGTCTCCCTCGGCGAAGACATCCGCGCCGGCAGATGGTGGTGGGAAGCACCGGAATCCAAGGAGTGTGGACTGCACGTAAAGGCGTAATCGCTGTCAAAGCGGCTGAACCTCAACGAGAAAGGACGCTGCAATGAAAACGAAGTGGTTACGCCGACTGGGTTTATCGAGCCTCCTGGCCCTCCTCGGCCTGCCGCTGGCGCAGGCACAACCGGCCTGTCCGGGCTTGCTCAACCACCAGTTCGCCAATCTTCAGGATGGCTCGCCGATGCCGCTCTGCCAGTACGCCGGCAAGGTCATCCTAGTCGTCAACACGGCCAGCAAGTGCGCCTTCACCTCGCAGTACGAAGGCCTGGAGAAACTCTACGCCGAACTGAAGGATCGCGGCCTGGTCGTGCTCGGTTTTCCGTCCAACGACTTCGGCGAACAGGAGCCGGGCAGTAACCAGCAGATCGCCGACTTCTGCCGGATGACCTACGGCGTCGAGTTCCCGATGGTCGCCAAGACCGTGGTCAAGGGACCGCAGGCCAACGGCTTCTACCGCCAACTGGCCGAACGCACCGGCAGCACCCCGAAATGGAACTTCCACAAGTACCTGATCAACCGCGATGGCAGCCAGATCGTCGCCTACACCAGCCTGACCTCGCCCGACAGCAGCAGCCTGCGCAAAAAGATCGATCAGTTCCTTGCCCAGCCCTGATGCATCAAGGTGGATGAAGATTTCATCAATGCAAAGATTTGGTTGTCGCCCTCTCCTGTTGCATAAGCACCAGAATAAAAAACCATTTTCGCATTATGGAAAAACAACGTACGATGCTGCCTAGGTAACGAACGGGGTCGCATCGGTCTCCGCGTGCCGCCACTGCGAATTCCGGCCTCCCGGCCGGGCCTGATCGATTCGCACAAAAACCAAACAGGGAAGGTGGCACCGCAATGGGGTTGTCAGAGGAAGACATGGGTGAAGCATCCCGCGTGACCGGGATCGCCGAACCGGACGATGAACCAACGCGTTTCAATCCGACGCGTCCGCGTTATGTGGTCGGCATCGGCGCGTCTGCCGGTGGACTGGAAGCGCTGACCGCACTGATTTCGCACCTGCCGGTCGATCTCGGCATCTGCTACGTGGTCATCCAGCATTTGTCGCCGACCTATCGCAGCATGATGGCCCAGTTGCTGGGTCGCGATACCGAAATGGCGGTACGCGAAGCCGAGGAAGGCGGGCAACTCGAAGCCGATACCATCTTCATCGCCCCCGCCAATCGCAATCTGACGCTTGAAGGCGACACTTTCGTCCTGGTCGAGACGCCCCCCCGGGTGGCGCCAAAGCCCTCGGTCAATGTCTTCCTCGCTTCGCTGGCCGAAGCCCGTGGCAGTGACGCCATCGGGGTCATCCTTTCCGGCACGGGCAGCGATGGCGCGCAGGCCATCGGCAGCATCAAGGCCGCCGGCGGTTTCACTTTTGCCCAGGAACCCGCCAGCGCCAAGTATTCCGGCATGCCGCAAGCGGCCATTGACAGCGGCACCATCGACTGGGTGCTACCCCCGGAGCAAATCGCCCGGCGGATTGCTGAAATCGCCCGTTCCCGCGAACATCTGGCGCCGCCTGAAAGCAACCTGGGCAGCGCTTCGACGCTGAAGAAACTGCTGGCCAAGGTCCGCCAGCACACCAAGGTCGACCTCAACGGTTACAAGGAAAACACCATCTGGCGACGGATCGAGCGACGGATGGCGGCGAATCGCATGGTTTCGCTCGAGGAATATCTTGCCCACGTCGATGCGGTACCTGATGAACTGGACCTGCTCTACAAGGATGTCCTGATTTCGGTGACCGCCTTCTTCCGCGACCCGGCAGCCTTCGATGCCCTGGGCAACGTACTCGAAGGCCTGCTGCGGGAGAAGCGCCCAGGCGACGAATTGCGCGTCTGGGTCGCAGGCTGCGCCACCGGCGAGGAAGCCTATTCGGTCGCCATGTTGCTGTGCGAACGTGGCGGATCGGCGCTGAGCAATCTGCGCGTGCAGATATTCGCCACCGATCTCGATCTCAACGCGATGTCCATCGCCCGCAAGGGGGTGTATTCGGCATCGGCCATCGCAACGCTCGAAAGCGAAATGGTTGCCCGCTATTTCGTTCCCCGGGGTGATGCCTACGAGGTTTCGAAAACCTTGCGCGAAATGGTCGTCTTTGCCCGCCAGGATCTGGTCCAGGACCCGCCCTTCCTGCGTCTTGACCTGATCACCTGCCGCAATGTGCTGATCTATTTCCAGTCGGAACTCCAGGCCCGCATCCTGTCCGTCTTCCACTATGCATTACGGCCCGACGGCTATCTATTCCTTGGCAAATCGGAGAATGTCTACCAGCAGGACTCACTTTTCGGCTCGGTACACAAGGATGCCCGGATATTTCGCCGGGAAAACGTGCTGACGCGTCCCAACCTGTCTGCCGGCGCCTTCATCCTGTCGCCGGCGGAACGGGCCGGCACCGAAATCGACAAGGTGGTCGAAAAAACCGCCGCCACCCTTTATCAGGAGTCGGCTGCCCGCTTCTATCAGCCGCCCGGCATCCTGATCAACGGCAATTTCGACATCCTGCACCTGCAAGGCAATGTCAGCGACTTCCTCAACGTCGCCGAAGGCCGGCCGAATTTCGACCTGCCCCATCTGATCCGCAAGGAATTTGCCGCCGATCTGCAGACACTGACGCACCAGGCAAGGCACAAACAGGGATCGGCCTGCGGTCGGGCGCGGACGCTGAAACTGGCCGACGGCAAGCGCGCCGTGCGCATGGTCGTCCATGCCGTCGAAGCGAACCAGAGCAATGCCATGTTCCTGGTTGTATTCGAACCTGTCGCCAGGATTCGCAGTGTCGCTGGCCCAGGCAATAGTGAATCCGGGGCAACCGTACGCGAACTGGAGGACGAAATCGTCGCCATGCGCGAGCATCTGCAGGCGGTGATCGAGGAACTGGAAACCTCGAACGAGGAAATGCAGGCCCTCAACGAAGAGGTGCAGGCGGCCAACGAGGAATTGCAGTCGTCGAACGAGGAACTGGAGGCCTCGAACGAGGAGCTTCAGGCGACCAACGAGGAATTGACCACGGTCAACGAAGAATTGCAGATCAAGAGCACGCAGTTGCTGGAGTTCAACTACGACCTCGAAAGCATCCAGAACTGCATCGGTTTCCCGCTGATTTCGGTCAATCGCGGCCTGGAGATCGAGCGCTTCAACCAATTGGCTGCCGGCCTGTTCTCGCTGGGTACGCCGGCGGTCGGCATGTCCCTGAACCGCATCAAGTTGCCGCACGGCATGCAGGACTTCAGCCATCTGGTCCATCAGGTGATCGTGGACGGCGAACCGGTCGAACAGGCCATCAGTTCAATCAGCCGTCACTACGCCCTGCACATCGCGCCGAACATCTCGCCGCGCGGAATCCGGGGCGCCATCGTCCTGCTCATCGACGACACCGAACTGCACACCTCGGAACAGATCCTGCGCACCAACCAGCAGAAGCTGACGGCAATCATGAACGCCTCGCCAACGCTGTCCAGCCTGAAGGACACGGCCGGCCGCTATGTTTTCGTCAACCACAAGTTCGAGGAGCATTTCGGCGTCAACGCCGACGACATTATTGGCAAGACCGATCGCCAGATATTCGGCGGACGCATCGCCGACGAATTCCGTCAGCGCGACCTGGAAGTGCTGCGCAACAATTCAGCGCAGGAGGTTGAGGAAAGGGTGCCGACGGCCCGCGGCGAACGCATCCTGAACTCGGTGCGTTTCCCGCTGCTCGGCGACGACGGCGTCGTTTATGCCATATGCACACAATCGTCGGACGTCACCGAGCGCAAGCATGCCGAGGACCAGCTCCGACTTGCCGCCCGCGTTTTCGATCACTCCGGCGAAGGCATTGTCGTCACCGACGCCAATGCCCGCATCCTCACGGTCAACGACGCGTTCAAGCGGGTCACCGGCTACAGCGAACGCGAGGCGATCGGGCGCAGCCCGTCGATGCTCAGTTCGGGCAAGCACGGCACCGAGTTCTTCGAGGAAATGTGGAAATCGATCCAGAATAACGGCTGGTGGCAGGGTGAAGTGTGGAACCGGCGCAAGAATGGCGACCTCTACCCGGAATGGCTGACCATCAACAGCGTCCGCGATGCCGAAGGCGAGCTCGTCAACTACGTCGGCATCTTCAGCGACATCAGCGTCGTCAAGCAGTCGCAGAAACGTATCGAATACCTGGCCACTCACGACGAACTGACCGGCCTGCCCAACCGCATGCTGTTCAACGACCGCCTGAAAATGGCGATCAGCAAATGCGAGCGCAACCAAAGTCAACTGGCCGTCCTGTTCGTCGACGTCGATAACTTCAAACTGATCAACGACACCATGGGCCACGATGTCGGCGACATCCTGATCAAACAGGTCGCCGAATCGCTCAAGCTCTGCATCCGTGCCGGCGACACGGTCTCGCGCTTCGGCGGGGACGAATTCACGATCATTTTCGAGATCGAGAATACCAGTGAAGTGGTCGTTGCGGCCCAACGTATCGTTGACAGCCTGTCGCTACCGCACCAACTCGACGGCAAGCAGGTGTTCACCACCGCCAGCATCGGCATCAGCCTCTACCCCGACGACGGGGCGGATTGCCAGACCTTGCTGAAAAATGCGGACATCGCCATGTACAAGGCCAAGGAGCGCGGCAAGAACAACTACCAGTTCTTCACCGGCGAACTGCGCACCCTCTCGCACGATCGCATGTACCTGATCAACGATCTGCGCCAGGCGCTCGCCAGCAACGCCTTTCATCTGGTGTACCAGCCCCAGCTCGACATGCAGACCGGCGAACTCACCGGGCTCGAAGCACTGCTGCGCTGGCGGCATGCCGAGCGCGGCCTGGTCTTGCCGGGTACATTCATTCCACTGGCCGAAGAGATCGGCCTGATCGGCGCCATCGGCGAATGGGTGCTCGACGCGGTGTGCACCCAGATCGTCGCCTGGCGCGAGGCCGGCCTGAAACCGCCGAAGGTGGCAATCAACCTGTCGCCCAAGCAGTTCCGCAAGTCCCATGTGCCGAGCCTGATTTCACGCATGCTGTCCGAGCACGGACTGCAACCGGACTGCCTGGCGCTGGAATTGACCGAATACGCGCTGATGGACGATACCGATTACACCCTGCAGATGCTCACCGAATTGCAGCAGCTCGGCGTGCATCTGGCCGTGGACGATTTCGGCACCGGTTATTCGTCGCTGAGCTACCTGAAGCGCTATCCGATCAACGAAATCAAGATCGATCACAGCTTCGTCGACGGCATCGCCGACGACGCCAACGACGAGGCGATTGCGCGCACCATCATCGCCATGGCCAATGTCATGGGGATGGATGTCGTCGCCGAAGGCGTGGAAACGGAGGAGCAGCGGCAGGCATTGCTGAGCAACGGATGCCGTGTCGCCCAGGGCTACCTGTTCGCCCGGCCCATGCCGGTCGGTCAGGTTGAAGCCTGTTTCAGCGGCAATACGCTGCTGGCCCCGGGTGCCTGATATTTCCATCAACCCGAGCAGACCGGATAATTATGTTGCAGTGCACAATATTCTTCCGTTATACTGTACAGCGAACACTTTCATGACCATTCAAGGAGACAGCAATGTCCATCAATACCGAGCAATTCGCCGCCGCCAACAAGGCCACCGTTGATTCCCTGCTGTCCGTCGCCAACACGGCACTGGCCTCCGCAGAGCGCATCGCCGCCCTCAACCTGAACACCGCCCGCGCCGCTCTGGAAGACACCGCTTCCGGCGTCAAGACCGTGCTCGAAGCCAAGGACCCGCAAGCCGCCCTGGCCGCCCAGAAGGCACTGGCCCAGCCGGCCGTCGAGAAGGCTGTTGCCTACTCGCGTTCGGTCTACGAAATCTCCAGCCAGACCCAGCAGGAACTGGCCAAGATGGTCGAAGCCCAGTTCGGCGAATTCCAGAAGTCGATCGCCAACATGGTCGACCTGGCCGCCAAGTCCGCGCCGGCCGGTTCCGAAGGTGCCGTTGCCGCCGTGCAGAGCGCCATCGCCGCTGCCAACTCGGCCTTCGGCAACATGAACGCCATCGCCAAGCAATTCTCCGATGCCGCCCAGAAGAACATCGCTGCCGCGATGAAGCAGGGCAAGTAATTCCCGGGCTTGCATGACGAAAGGCCCCGCGCGACCCGCGGGGCCTTTTCTTTCGTATCGCCGCAAGACCCACGGAGCCCCCCATGCCGGAAGAAAAGACCGACGCAGAAATCGACAGCATGCTGCACGCAGCGCTGGGCGGTCTGACGCCGCACCAGGCACTGCTGCAGGCATCGCTCGCCGACGCTGCCAAGGTAGACGAACGCGCTGCCGCCATCGCCAAGAATCGCGAGCGGGCATTGCGATTGCTGGCAGCCCTCGAAAAATCGCAGGGCTGACATCGCCAGCAACTTTCCCGAAAAACCCTCTATACTCAAAACGCTCGACAGGAACACAACAGCCACTTCCCTGGAGGCGTGTATGCACTTGATCTGTAACGATGCCGTGGATCGTATGCACCGCGACCACGACTATCTGCTCGACCTGATCCAGCGCATCAAGGCTGTTTGCGACCGTGGCGAAGGGATAGACAACTGCCGCGATTGCCCCTCCGGCCACCGCGAGTCTTGCCACAGCAACATCGAGCAACTGGTCCGAACCTTCGTCGAAGCCACGCTCAAGCACAACGCGGTCGAATCGGTCTATATGGCCGACAACGTCCCCAAGGCCCATCGTCTTGCCCACAACCAGGCCCACCAGGCCATCGGCGAGCAGTTACGGGCCATCCGCCTGGTCTTCTCGGCCGACGGCAATTGCGTACTGGCCATCCAGGGAATCGACGAAGTCCTGCACACCCTGCAGGCACACTTCCGGGAATTCGACCAGCATCTGGAAACCTTCCTGAACACCCCGACCTGAGCCAGCCCCCCAAATACGCAAACCTACGCAATCTGACGTATTTGCCCGGAAGCTCGCCCTCCTTAATCTGACGTTGCACCGCAGCAAACGCTTTTTCCGAAACGTCAGTCAATTCAGATCAAGGAGTTTTCATGAGCACTCGTCGCAGCTTCATCAAGGCCACCGTCCTCGCCGCCGCCCTGTCGTCGATCGGCATGGCCGCCCACGCCGCCGACACGATCAAGGTCGGCATCCTGCACTCGCTGTCCGGCACCATGGCGATTTCCGAAACGGCGCTGAAGGAAACCGCGCTGATGACCATCGAGGAAATCAACAAGAAGGGCGGCGTCCTCGGCAAGAAACTCGAGCCGGTGGTCGTCGATCCGGCCTCCAACTGGCCGCTGTTCGCCGAAAAGGCCCGCCAGCTGCTGACCCAGGACAAGGTTGCCGTCACCTTCGGCTGCTGGACCTCGGTGTCGCGCAAGTCGGTCCTGCCGGTCTACAAGGAACTCAACGGCCTGCTCTTCTACCCGGTTCAGTACGAGGGTGAAGAACTCGAGAAGAACGTCTTCTACACCGGCGCCGCGCCCAACCAGCAAGCCATCCCGGCCGTCGAATACCTGATGTCCAAGGACGGCGGCGAAGCCAAGCGCTTCGTGCTGCTCGGCACCGACTACGTCTATCCGCGCACGACCAACAAGATCCTGCGCGCCTTCCTGAAGTCCAAGGGCGTTGCCGACGCCGACATCATGGAAGAGTACACCCCGTTCGGTCACAGCGATTACCAGACCATCATCGCCAAGATCAAGCAGTTCGCCTCCCAGGGCAAGAAGACCGCCGTCGTGTCGACCATCAACGGTGACTCCAACGTGCCGTTCTACAAGGAACTCGGCAACGCCGGCCTCAAGGCCACCGACGTGCCGGTCGTCGCTTTCTCGGTCGGCGAGGAAGAACTGCGCGGCGTCGATACCAAGCCGCTGGTCGGCCACCTAGCCGCCTGGAACTACTTCCAGTCGCTGAAGAACCCGGAAAACACCAAGTTCATCAAGATGTACAAGGACTGGGCCGCCAAGCAGAAGCTGCCGAACGCCGCCACCGTCGTCACCAACGACCCGATGGAAGCCACCTACATCGGCATCCACATGTGGGCCCAGGCCGTCGAGAAGGCCAAGTCCACCGACACCGACAAGGTCATCGCCGCGATGGCCGGCCAGACCTTCAAGGCGCCGTCGGGCTTCACCGTCAAGATGGACGAAAAGAACCACCACCTGCACAAGCCCGTATTCATCGGCGAAGTGAAGGCCGACGGTCAGTTCAACGTCGTCTGGAAGACCAAGGGTCCGGTCCGCGCCCAGCCGTGGTCGCCTTACATCCCGGGCAACGACAAGAAGAAGGACGTGCCGGAAGGCAAGTAAGCCGGCATTTCAGCCACAACGAAAAACGGGGGCCGCGGCCCCCGTTTTTTTTGGCGTTGCAGCAAGATCACTGCTTGAGCAGACCGACCACGTCATCAACCAGATCGGCCTTCTCCTTGATCAGGTCGGACACTGGATGACCACGCCCAGCCAGTTCAATCTGGACCTTGGGTTCGGCAGACTGGGTGAAGGCCTTCGGCTGCCACGCGGCCCAGCGATCGTTCTTGTTGTAGGCAAACAGTTTCTTGGTCTGGGTCATCGGCAATCCGCGATCATCCACCGAGGCGAACTGGATCACCGTATTGAAGACCCCGTCATCCTGACTGCGTGCATAGTTGGCAGCCAGTTCGCCACCACGGCTATGGCCCATCAGGGAAATCTTCGTCGCCCCGGTTTCCCTGGCATGCGCGACCACCGCTGCAACTTCGTTGAAACCGGCACCGGCCTGACCGGCCCAGCTCGGGGCAATCACGCGAAAGCCGGCGGCAGCGAGCGCCTGCCCCATCTCACCGCCGTTCTTGCCGAAGAAAAAGCGTCGGTCGTTCCCGCCTGCGCCATGCAATGCGATGACGACATGCTCGCCCGCCCCCATGGTCATCACCGAGACATTCATCTCGCCATGCTTGATCACAGACTCTTCCTGGGCTTGCAACGGAGCAGCACCGAAAGAGACCACACACCCCATTACCGCCATCCATTTCCTGAACATTATTGTCACTCCCTAGAACGGTCATTGAAAGACTGCATTGGCCCGCCCTGGAGGCGATGACGCGCCCAGGACTTGCCAGCAGCATCATAGCCAATCGCAAGAAATCCAACAGCCAGCAATTACCCCAGTGGGTTCGAATTCAGGCGTCGGGGTGCGCGGCACGCCAGGCCCGGTAAAGGCACAGGGCGACATGGGCGTCGTTGGCGGCGTAGCGCAGTTGCCGCTCGTCGAGACGGCGTGCGGCCCAGTTGCTGGTACCGGTCTTTTTCGACTTCTGGAGTCGCAGGCCGAAAAAGTGCGCGACCGCGACCTTGGCGCCAACGGTACCCCGATGACCGGGACCGCGCAGTTTTTCGCCAAGATCGAGCAGGTTGCGCGGCACGATGTCGAGACGACGCTTGAGGGCGCTGCGGTCGTTGCCCAGGCCGAAGCCGACCTTGAGCAGCGTCGGCGATTCGAGTATCTCGCGCAGCAAGGGATGAGCTTCGGCATTGGCCACCTGGAACAACCAGGCATGATCGTCGGTGGCAAGCTGGATCAGGTGTGGCCCGGTCGATTCCTCGCCTTTGCGGAAGGTCGGCTTGGATTCGCTGTCGAAACCGATCACCGCTGCCGCCCGCAGGGCGTCGGCGGCCGCGGCCAGGGCCGCCTCGCCTTCGACCAGGATGATCCGGTCCAGATCGAGCCCGGGATACGGCGGCAGATCGTCGGTCAGACCGGCGCGACTGACTTCCGCCGCGCTCATGCCAGGCGCACCTGCAGCCAGTGGCCGATATCGGCAATTTCCTCGACGCAGACACTGTGTGGCATCGGGTATTCATGCCAGTCGACGGCATAGCCTTCGCCCAGCAGCAGGTCGCGCGCCTGTTTGCCGAGAACGGGCGAGACCACGTCGTCGTCGCTGCCGTGGGCCGCAAATACCGGGATCTGGCGGTTGGCCGGCGCCGCCTCGCGTACCAGCAAGGACGCCGACGGAATGTAGGTCGATAGCGCAATCACGCCGCCAAGTGCCTGCGGATGCGTCAGCGCCCCCAGGTAAGCGACCGCCCCGCCCTGCGAAAAGCCGGCGACGAAAATCCGCGAACAGGGAATGCCACGCTCGTTTTCCCGGGCAATCAGGCAACGCAGCGCTTCGCGGGAAGCAAGCAGGCCGGCTTCGTCGATCCGCCGTTCGTTCGGCGACAGCGACAGGATGTCATACCAGGCCGGCATCACCCAGCCGCCGTTGCAGGTCACCGGAATTTCCGGTGCGTGCGGAAAGATGAAGCGGACGCCGACCCTGTCGGGCAGGCCCAACTCGGGGACCACCGGCACGAAATCCGAACCGTCGGCCCCCAGGCCGTGCAGCCAGATGACACTATGGCTGGGCGGCATGCTGCCGTGTTCGACTTCGATGGCGGGCAAACAATCCTGCATGGCAACTCCTGACGGCAAATGAACTCGGCGGCGAATGACGCTCAGGCGCAGTATAGCGGCAGTGACACCGACGCAAGCCAGGCGCTGCGCCTACCCGGTCGGTATACTGGCGAACCTTCCACCGACCGCGAGACGCAAGCCATGGCCTCCTCCGCATTTTTCGCGCTGCTGCGCGACGTCAGCAAACTCGCCGCCAGCGCAGCCGACGACCTCGCCGCGCAGAGCGCCAAACTCTCCGCGGCGGCCGACGACATCGCAACGCTGACCGGCAAGGCGGCGGTCAAGACGGCTGGCGTCGCTGGCGATGATCTGGCGGTCGGCGCCGGCCAGGTCGCCGGCGTCTCGCCCAACCGGGAACTGCCCGCCTTGTGGCGGATCACCAAGGGCAGTGCGGTGAACAAGGTGTGGCTGGCCGCATTGCTGCTGGTCGTCGGCTACTTCCTGCCGCCGGCGATCACCATCGCCCTGACCCTGGGTGCGCTCTACCTCGCCTTCGAGGGCGGCGAGGGCCTGCTCGAGTATTTCCACGATGACAGCGACGGGGCTGCCGAAGCGGCGCCGATGACCGAGGACGAAAAGGTCCGAGGTGCCATCAAGACCGACATCGTGCTCAGCTTCGAGATGCTGGTGATCTCGCTCGCCGCCACCGGCGACGCCCCACTCGGCTACAAGATCGCCGTGCTCGCGCTGGTCGGCGTGGTGATGACGGTCGGCGTCTATGGCCTGATCGGCCTGATCATCCGGCTCGACGACATGGGACTGGCGCTCGCCCGTAAAGGCGAAGGCTGGCGCCGCCGCCTCGGCCTGGCAATGGCCAACGCGGCACCGGTCATCCTGAAGGTGCTCGGCCCGGTCGGCATGGTCGCGATGTTCGCCGTCGCCGGCGGCATCCTCGGCCACCTGCTCCATCTCGAGATCGGCCACTGGGCGCTGGCGCTGCTCGCCGACATCGCCATCGGCGTCGTCGTCGGCCTGCTGCTGGTCGGCCTGCACCACCTCTGGGCCAAGTGGCGCGGCAAGCACTGAGCGGCGCAACGGTTGCGGTTTTAGCGGAATCATCCCTCGGCTTTTCCGAGGCCCGGCGCATTGACCGGCCCCGACCCACCGCCTATTGTCGACGGCATTTTTCGGTAGCCGCCCGGCCACCGCTCATCGTCGGGGAACACTTTGGAAACTGTAGGTAGCTGGGGCCTGTGGGCCACGTTTTTCGGCATTGTGCTGACGATGCTGGCCATCGACCTGTTCGTCGTTGGCGGCGGCAAACAGCACCGCGTCTCGGTACGCGAAGCCGGCACCTGGACGCTGATCTGGATCACCGTCTCGATGCTCTTTGCCCTGGGCTTGTGGGCCTATCTCGACGAGACCGCCGGCCGTGCGATGGCCAACCAGAAGGCGCTGGAATTCGTCACCGGCTACCTGATCGAGAAATCGCTGGCCGTGGACAACCTGTTCGTCTGGCTGATGCTGTTCAATTTCTTCGCCATTCCCATGGAGTTGCAGAAACGGGTGCTGATCTACGGCGTCCTGGGCGCCATCGTCCTGCGTACCGGGATGATCTTCGCCGGCGTCTGGCTGGTGGCGCAGTTCCACTGGCTGCTCTACGTCTTTGGTGCCTTCCTGCTGGTCACCGGGATCAAGATGTGGTGGTTCGCCGACCAGGAACCCGATCTCGAGACCAATCCCATCCTGCGCTGGATTCGCGGCCACATGAAGGTCACCAATCAGCTCGAAGGCGAGCGCTTCGTGGTGTATCGCGAGGAAGGCGGCAAGCTGGTGCGCTACGTCACCCCCCTGTTCCTGGTGCTGGTGCTGGTCGAGTTCTCCGACATCATCTTCGCGGTGGATTCGATCCCGGCGATCTTCGCGATCACCACCGACCCGTTCATCGTGCTGACTTCCAACATCTTCGCCATCCTCGGCCTGCGCGCCATGTACTTCCTGCTCGCCGACATGGCCGACCGCTTCGCGCTGTTGAAATACGGCCTGTCGATGGTGCTCATCTTCATCGGCGCCAAGATGCTGTTGATCGACATCTACAAGATCCCCGTCTTGTTCTCGCTCGGCGTCGTTGCCGCAATCATCGGCACCTCGGTGATCCTCTCGCTGCGCCAGACCCGCCAGCGCTGATCGACCGGGCCGGCGGTCCGCCGCCGGCCCTACGCAATTCATCGTATTCCCCGTCGGGGGCCCGCTCCGTAATCTGTCGCTGCACTGCACAAATTGCGGACGGACCCGATGAAAAAAACCCTGTTATCCCTGCTGCTCTGGGCCTTCGGCCTGAGTGCCCTGGCCGCGCCGGATCCGGCGCTGCTGCGTCAGCTGGCTGCCGACGACAATTCCGACAAGATCGCCGCCATCCAGCAACTGGCCGCCGATGCCGAACCCGGCACGGCAAAAATCCTGCAGGCAATGGCCGACGACAGCCTGTACGCGCTCGACGACAAGCTGTTCGTCTTCGACGGCGAGAACACGTTCGACGCCTTCAGCGGCGAAGCCGCCGAACTGCCCGAAGGCGCCGACACGATCACGGTCAACAACCGCCTGCGCGGCGAACTGGCCAACGCGCTGGCCGCGCTCAGGCTGTTCGACGAGGATCGCAGCCAGCGCCTGAGCGCCGCCCGCGAACTGCAGAGCAATGTCGGCGCCGAACTGGCGCCGGTGCTGGCCAAGGCCAAAGCCAGCGAGAGCGACCCGCAGATCCTTGAACTGCTGACCACGGCCCACGCCAAGGCCACTCTTCAGGATGCCGACCCGGCCGTCCGCCTTGCCGCCGTGGCGGCACTCGCCGAAGTCAAGACGCCGGCGGTGCGCAGCCTGCTGCTGCCGCTGACCGATCCGGCCAATGAGGCCGACAAGTCGGTACGCGAAGCGGCCAGCCAGGCGCTCAAGGCCATCGAACGCAGCCTGGCCTGGGGCGATACCCTGGCCGCCGTCTTCTCCGGCCTGTCGCTCGGTTCCATCCTGCTGCTGGCCGCGCTCGGCCTGGCCATCACCTACGGCGTCATGGGCATCATCAACATGGCCCACGGCGAACTGCTGATGATCGGCGCCTACACCGCCTACGTGACGCAGAGCCTGTTCCGCACGCATTTTCCGGAGCTGATCGACTGGTATCTGCCGGCGGCGATTCCGGTCGCCTTCTTCACCGCCGCCGCGGTCGGCGTGCTGATGGAACGCACGGTGATCCGCTGGCTGTACGGCCGTACGCTGGAAACCCTGCTCGCCACCTGGGGCCTGTCGCTGATCCTGATTCAAGCGGCGCGCGTGATCTTCGGCGCGCAGAACGTCGAGGTCGCCAATCCGAGCTGGATGTCGGGTGGCGTCGAACTGTTGCCCAACCTGATCCTGCCGTGGAACCGCGTGATCATCATCGGCTTCGCACTGTTCGTGCTGTTCCTGGTGTGGGTGCTGATGAACAAGACCCGGCTCGGCATGTTCGTCCGCGCCGTCACCCAGAACCGCCCGATGGCCGGCTGCGTCGGCGTGCCGACGGCGCGCATCGACACCATGGCCTTTGCGCTCGGTGCAGGTATCGCCGGCCTGGGTGGTGTCGCCCTGTCGCAGATTTCCAACGTCGGCCCCGACATGGGCCAGGGCTATATCGTCGATTCCTTCATGGTCGTCGTCGTCGGCGGCGTCGGCCAACTGGCCGGCGCGGTCTGGGCGGCGCTTGGCCTGGGCATCTTCTCCAAGCTGCTCGAAGGCTGGGCGGGCGCGGTGATCGCCAAGATCATGATCCTCGTCGCCATCATCATCTTCATCCAGAAGCGTCCGCAGGGCATCTTTGCCTTGAAGGGCCGCTTTGCCGACCAGTAAGGAGCGACACATGTCCGCCATTACTTCCGCCCTCCCGCTCCCCGCGACCGGCCGCGTGCCGCTGACCCTGCGCGTCTTCGCCGCGCTCGACCGCAAGGCCTGGATCGCGCTCGGCGTCTTCCTCGCCCTGGCGCTGGTCGTCGTCCCGGTGCTGCACCTGGCAGTACCGCAGGACAGCGTCTTCCATGTGTCGACCTACGCGATCACGCTGATCGGCAAGATCATGTGCTACGCGCTGGTTGCCGTGGCGATGGACCTGATCTGGGGCTACGGCGGCATCCTGTCGCTCGGCCACGGGCTGTTCTTCGCGCTCGGCGGCTACGCCTTCGGCATGTACCTGATGCGCCAGATCGGCCGCGACGGCAGCTACGGTGCCGACCTGCCCGACTTCATGGTCTTCCTCGACTGGAAGGAGCTGCCGTGGTTCTGGCTCGGCACCGACAGTTTTGGCTGGTCTGCCTTCCTGGTCCTCGCGGTACCGGCCGTGGTCGCCTTCGTCTTCGGCTACTTCGCCTTCCGCTCGCGGATCAAGGGCGTCTATTTCTCGATCATCACCCAGGCGCTGACTTACGCCGCCATGTTGCTGTTCTTCCGCAACGAAACCGGCTTCGGCGGCAACAACGGCTTCACCGATTTCAAGCGCATCCTCGGCTATTCGATCACCGCCCCGGAAACCCGGCTGGTGCTGTTCGGACTGACCGCCATCGCGCTCGCTGCGACGCTGGTTTTCGCCGCCTGGCTGGTCAAGTCGAAGTTCGGCCGGGTGCTCACCGCCATCCGTGACGCCGAATCCCGCGTCATGTTCATCGGCTACAACCCGCTCTGGTACAAGCTGACCATCTGGGTCATCTCGGCCGTGCTGTGCGGCATCGCCGGCGCACTCTACGTGCCGCAGGTCGGCATCATCAACCCGTCGGAAATGAGCGCCGCCAACTCCATCGAAATCGCCATCTGGGTCGCCGTCGGCGGGCGCGGCACGCTGATCGGCCCGGTCATCGGCGCCTTCACGGTCAACCTCGCCAAGAGCTGGTTCACCGTGTCCTTCCCCGAATACTGGCTGTTCTTCCTCGGCCTGCTGTTCATCGTCGTCACGCTGATGCTGCCGCAAGGCCTGGTCGGTCTGTGGAAGAAAATCATCAGCAAGAAACAAGGAGCCCAGGCATGAACGCCCAAGCAGCCCTCATCGATCAGCCGGACGGCGGCGACAGCGCCACCCAGCTCGGCCACGTCGTCACCGGCGAACTGGACCTGTCGCACGGCGTCGCGCTCTACCTCGAAGACATCACCGTCAGCTTCGACGGCTTCAAGGCGCTGAACAATCTCAGCCTGGCCATCGACGCCGGCGAACTGCGCTGCATCATCGGCCCCAACGGCGCCGGCAAGACGACGATGATGGACGTCATCACCGGCAAGACCCGGCCCGATTCCGGCAAGGCCTTCTTCGGCCAGAGCATCGACCTGACCCGGCTGACCGAACCGGAAATCGCCCACGTCGGCATCGGCCGCAAGTTCCAGAAACCGACCATCTTCGAACAGCACACCGCTTTCGAGAACCTCGAACTGGCGATGAAGACCGACAAGCGCGTGTGGAAAAGCCTGATGGCCTGGCTGAGCGGCGACGACCGCGACCGCATCGCCGACACGCTCAAACTGATCCGCCTCGACGGCGAAGCCGACCGCCCGGCCGGCCTCCTGTCGCACGGCCAGAAGCAGTGGCTGGAAATCGGCATGCTGCTGATGCAGGAGCCGAAGCTGCTGCTGCTCGACGAACCGGTCGCCGGGATGACCGACGACGAAACCATGCGCACCGCCGAACTCTTCGTCTCGCTGGCCGGCAAGCATTCGCTGGTCGTCGTCGAACACGACATGGCCTTCGTCGAAAAACTCGGCGGCAAGGTCACCGTACTGCACGAAGGCTCGGTGCTGGCCGAAGGCGACCTGGCCACCGTGCAAAACGACCAACGGGTCATCGAAGTCTATCTGGGACGCTGAACCATGCTCAAAATCGATAACCTCCATCAAGCCTACGGCGGCTCGCACATCCTGCGCGGCCTCAGCTTCGAGCTGCAGAAGGGCGAAGTCACCACCCTGCTCGGCCGCAACGGCGTCGGCAAGACCACGCTGCTGAAAACGTTGATGGGCCTGGTCAAGCCGAAATCCGGCAGCATCACCCTGGCCGGCCGCGACATCACCGCGCTGCCGCCGCACGAACGGGTCAAGGCCGGCATCGGCTACGTGCCGCAGGGGCGCGAGATCTTCCCGCGGCTGACGGTCGAGGAGAACCTGCTGATGGGCCTAGCGACCAAGCCCGGCAGCACCAAGATTCCGCAGCGCATCTTCGACATGTTCCCGGTCCTCAAACAGATGATGCACCGCCGCGGTGGCGACCTCTCCGGCGGCCAGCAACAGCAACTGGCAATCGGCCGCGCGCTGGCCATGGGCCCGTCGCTGCTGATCCTCGACGAACCGACCGAGGGCATCCAGCCGTCGATCATCAAGGACATCGAGCGCGCCATCCGCATGCTCGCCGAAACCGGCGAAATGGCCATCCTGCTGGTCGAGCAGTACTACGACTTCGCCGAGTCGCTGGCCGACCAGTATCTGCTGATGGAACGCGGTGAATTCATCATGCGCGGGCGCGGCGAGACCATGCCGCAGGACGGGGTACGGGAGGCGCTGGCGGTGTGAGCGTCAGCCGTGGCAATCAGATCCCGAATTCCCGCATGGCGGCAATGACCGCCTGCGGATCGCTGAGGTGGGGGAGATGGCCGGTGGCATCGATATGGGCAAGCCGGCTGTGCGGGATATGCCGGTGCATGTAATCGGCAACCTCGTGAGGCACGGCGATGTCCTCGCCGGACTGGATGATCAGGGTAGGAACGCTGACCTTGCCGAGGTCCGCGCGATGATCCGACTTGAGGATGGTGAACAGGATTTTGGCTGCCCGGGAGAACGGGATGCCGCTGAGATGGCGGGCGAAATATTCGTGTAGCTCCGGTTTTTCCGGATGCGCCATCGCCGACATGGCGTAGGTCTTCGTCCAGTCCTGATAATTCTGATACATCGCCATGTGGATGCCGCTGAGCATATCTTCGGTGAACCCGCCGTGATAGCCCGTGTCATTCAGGTAGCGCGGGGAAGCCGCGATGAGCACCAGGCGCGAAAACATCGCCGGATTCTGCAAACTGGCCAGCAGCGAGATCATTCCCCCGACCGAGTGTCCGACCAGGGTGGCATCGCGCAGTTCGAGAAGCTGCCCGACCTCGACCAGATCCTCGGCGTAGCCGCGCAGGGTCAGATAGCGTGCCGACGCGCGCTCGAAAGCTTCGACATCGGAATCCCCGGCGCCGGCATTGTCGAGCAGGACCAAGCGATAACTGTCGGCAAACGCCGGGGTGACCGCCGACCAGACGTCCTGATCCGTCCCGAAACCATGAACGAAGACCAGCATCTTGCCGGCCTCGGGATTACCGGCGACGTTCACATTATTGCGGCGCAAGGAGGCAGACTGTTCCATGGCGATTCCTCTGCAGGCAGAATGGAAGGACGATTGTGCCAGAGACGAAAGGGTCGCGTCGAACGGGCCCGGATTGAACGATCAGGAGGAATCATGGACGCATTCATGCAGGCCGCCATCGACGAAGCGCGTCGCGGATTGGCCGAAGGTGGCATCCCCATCGGCTCGGTGATCGTGCATGATGGGCGCATCATCGGCCGTGGCCATAACCGCCGGGTCCAGAACGGCAGCGCCATTCTGCATGGCGAAATGGATGCCTTCGAGAATGCCGGGCGCCAGCCGGCTTCGGTGTACCACCAGGCGGTGCTGTACACCACGCTGTCGCCTTGTGCGATGTGCAGCGGGGCGATACTGCTCTATGGCATTCGCCGGGTCGTCGTCGGGGAAAACAAGACTTTCATGGGCGAGGAGGAATTGCTGCGCTCGCGCGGTGTTACGGTCGAGGTCCTGCAGGACGAGACCTGCATCGGCCTGATGCGAGATTTCATCGTCGCCCACCCGGCGCTCTGGAACGAGGACATCGGCGTCGAACCGGCGTGACCAAGGCGACCGACCCGGTGGCCGGCACAGCTTACCTGCGCCGCCCTTCGTGCAAGCAGCGCAACAGCGCCTGGAACAGGCTGGCAGGATCGACCGGCTTGCTGATGTGTTCGTCCATGCCGGCGTCGAGGCAGGTCTTGCGGTCTTCCTCGAAGGCATTGGCCGTCATCGCCAGGATCGGCGTATCGCGGTTCATCGATTCGCGGCGGATTTCCCGGGCGGCATCCAGCCCATTGAGATTCGGCATCTGCATGTCGAGCAGGATCAGCTGGTAGGACCTGCGTCGCGCGAACTCCACCGCCTCGCGTCCGTCGTTGGCCAGATCGACGCAAAGGCCCACGTCTTCCAGCAGGCTGCGCGAAACCTCCTGGTTGACCGGCTCGTCTTCGGCCAGCAACACGCGGGCGCCGGCATATTCCTGACGCAGACGAAGCTCGGCCGAGCCGTTCGGGTCCGTCGTCCGGATGTGGCCGGCACCGCCGCTGACACGGTTCAAGCAGGCGGTGAACCAGAAACGACTGCCCTCGCCCGGCGTGCTGACGACCCCGATCTCGCCGCCCATCAAGTGCGACAACTGCTTGCAGATGGCCAGCCCCAGTCCCGATCCTCCGTACTTCCGGGTCATCGAACTGTCGGCCTGCTCGAATGGCGAGAACAGGCGCTGCTGATCCTCGGCGGCGATACCAATGCCGGTATCGACAACATCGAAACGCAGATGCAGGCGCTCGCCGTCCTCGCCCAGCAAACGGACACCGAGGGTAATGCCGCCTTGACTGGTGAACTTGACCGCATTGCCGGTCAGATTGAGCAATATCTGCCCGAGCCGCAGGGGATCGCCCTCGAAACGGGCAGCCGCCAGTTCGGGCGGCAGATCGACGGACAACGACAACTGCTTGTCGGCGACCCGCTCCGCCATCAGGCTGGTGACGTTCTCGAACACCTCGCCCAGCCGGAACTCGACATGTTCCAGCACCAGACGCTCGGCCTCGATTTTCGACAGGTCGAGAATATCGTTGATCACCGCCAGCAAGACCTTCGACGATTGCTTGGCCTTGCCCAGCTGGGTGCGGACCTTGTCGTCGGCGGTCTGACGCAGCGCCAGGTCGATCATGCCCATGATGCCGTTCATGGGCGTGCGCAGCTCATGGCTCATGTTGGCCAGGAAGGCGCTCTTGGCACGGCTGGCGGCCTCGGCCGCCTCCTTGGCCACGGACAGCGCCTGGGTCCGCTCGGCAACCTGCGTTTCCAGTTGGTCGCGGTGATGCAACAGGGCCTCCTGAGACTGTTCCCGCTCGCGTTCCCAGCGCATGGACTGCCGGGCACCGACGGCAATCCCGGCCAGGCCGACCAGCCAGATCAGCGCATGACTCAGGCCAAGCTGCAGGCGCGATTCACCGATCCGCTCCAGATACGGTGCCAGCGGCAGGCTGAGTCCGGTGGCGCCGCGCATGTCGCCGGTCTTGTACCCGAGGACCGCGTGACATTTATCGCAACCGTCCTCCATGTACATCGCGCGCAGATAGCGCAGGTAAGGCTGACCATCGATCTCGGAAACCTCCCAGATCTCCTTGCGCTCGCCACGCTCGAAACCTTCGAGTTGCCGGCGCTCCCAGTCGTCCGGTGCGTTGCCCGGGTTGAGGTATTTAAGTCCGGTAATCCGTCCGCGGACCCCGTATTCCTCGGCGTAGAAATCCATCATCTGGCGCAACATCGAGGCCGGATTGAGCAAAGTCAACCGGCGACCGTCGTTGGTCACGACGTCGCGGCCGGGAACGTGTTCCAGCCAGGGAACCGACTTCTGGGTTTCGGTGACGGGCACATACACCCCGCCGTGCATCGTTCCCCAGCGCCGGAAGGAAATATCCTTGTTGAGGTTGGCGCGCGCCTCGGCATACGCCATCGACATCGCCTGCTTGCCGGTCTGGTCCAGGTTCCAGGCCAGTGAAAGTGCCAGCACGGCGGTCCACACCAGCGCTGCCAGGGTCGACATGCGTAGCGAGAAGTTTCCGTAGGCCAGGGCCATTTCTGCCACACTCAAATCTGTTCGTGATGGCTTAAGCATATACCGCTTTGCAGAATTCCTGCGGCATTTTCTGCACTGACGCACGACACGGTGCTTGCAGTAAAATGCCGGCCATGACCGATCCCAGCATTCTCTCCCCGCTCGGCAAGCCGACCGAATACCGCGCCGACTACGCCCCCGAACTGCTTTACCCGATTCCGCGCCAACTGAAGCGCGACGAATTGGGCATCCAGGCCGGTTGTTTGCCTTTTGTCGGCGAGGACCTTTGGAACGCCTACGAACTTTCCTGGCTGAACCCTCGCGGCAAGCCGGTGGTTGCCGTCGCCAGTTTCCGGGTGCCGGCGGACAGCCCGATGCTGATCGAGTCGAAATCCTTCAAGCTCTACCTGAATTCCTTCAACCAGACGGTTTTCGCCGATCTGGCGGCGGTCGAGGCCTGCCTGGTCCGCGACCTGAGCAGCGCCGCCGGCGCCCCGGTAGCGGTGGCTATCGCCGATTTGCGCGACCGACCGCAGGCCTTCATCGGCAGCCCGGCCGGCATCCTGCTCGACGACCTGGACATCGATTGCGATTGCTACCAGCCCAGCCCGCAGTTGCTGGGCACCCTGCCGGGTTCGCCGGTCGAGGAAACCCTGTACTCGCACCTGCTCAAGTCGAACTGCCTGGTCACCGGCCAACCGGACTGGGCCATGGTCGTCGTCCGCTACCGCGGCCAGCCGATCGACCGGGCCGGACTGTTGCGCTACCTGGTTTCCTTCCGCAATCACAACGAATTTCACGAGCAGTGCGTCGAACGCATTTTCTGCGACATCCGGCGCGCCTGCGCGCCCGCCGCGCTCGCCGTCCATGCCCGGTATACCCGACGCGGCGGCCTGGACATCAATCCCTTCCGCAGCACCGGCGATTTCCCCCCGCCGGACAACACGCGCGAAATCCGGCAATAAACCTGCTGCACCGCCATGGTGCCAAAAGCATGTAAAGCGTTAAACTGACGACTCGTTTCAGGGGGAGGAACGAGTGAGCGCAAAATTACAGAAAATTCTGGCCATCATCGGACTGCTACTGCTATCGGCCTGTGGCAATCAGGAACCGATCCGCATCGGCCTGCTCGCCGGATTGTCCGACCGCGGCTCGGACTTCGGCGAGAGCGTGCGCAACGGCGTCATTCTGGCCATCGAGCAACAAAATCGTGCCGGCGGCATTCATGGTCGGCCGATCGAGCTCATCGTCCGCGACGACGGCCAGGAGCGCGAGCAGGCGATCCGCGCCGCCGAGGAGCTGATCGCCCTCAAGCCCGAGATCATCATCGGTCCGGTGACCAGTTCGATGGCCAGCATCGTCGTGCCGATGATGAACCGTGCCGATCAACTGATCATCAGCCCGACCGTGGCCTCGACCGACTTTCACGGTAAGGACGACAATTTCTTCCGGGTGAACCGGACCACCCGCGAGGCGGCGATCCATCACGCCGGCGTGCTGTTCGAACGCGGCTCCCGGCGGGTCGGCATCGCTTTCGACGCCTCCAACCTGCAGTACTCGGAAACCTGGGTGAAGGCATTCCGCGATCAGTTCGAACATCTGGGCGGTCATGTGACCGAAACCAGCCGCTTCGAATCGGCGGCAACGCCGAGCTTTGCCGAGGTCATCGCCAAGCTGCTGCCATCGACCCCGGACACCCTGCTCTTCGTCGCCAGTTCGCTCGACACCGCCCGTCTCAGCCAGCAGGCCCGCCGCCAGGCGCCGGGGCTGCTGATCACGTCGACCGAGTGGGCGGCATCCGGCGAGTTGCTGAGCGAAATGGGCGGCGAGTCGGTCGATGGCCTGCTGATCGCCCACGCCTACGACCGCAACGACTCGCGCCAGCCCTACCAGTCCTTCCGCGAGGCCTACAAGCAGCGCTTCCAGCGCGAATTCGGTTCCTTCTCCCTGCTCGCCTACGACACCGCGAACATCGTCATCACCGCGCTGCAACGCCGTCAGGACGGCGAAAGCCTCAAGCAGGCCCTGCTCAGGTACGGCCCTTACGAAGGCACGCAGCAGCAGATCGTGTTCGATGCCAACGGCGACACCACCCGCCAGGTGTACTTCACCGAAATCCGCAACGGCAATTTCGAGCAGGTCAGATGAGCAGATCGCAGCGGCGCGAATGGCGCCTGCACAACTTCCTCGGCGTCCTGCTGGCACTGACCTCGGTGCTCAGCTTCACCATCGTCGCCTCGGTCTTCCTGTTCAACCGGATTCCGCAACTGGAACAGGAAATCCGCAGCAGCGCCGAAGGCGACGCGCGCGAACTGGCCTTGCGCATCGAACTGCAACTCGGCGCACTGCAGGACCAGCTGCTCCTGCTCGGCGAAGCGCTGGACAACCATGGCCGGACCCGCCAATTGATGGACAAGGCGGTTGGCGAGGGCAAGACCTTCCGCGCCCTCTACCTGCTTTCGCCGGACGGCCGGGTGACCACCGCCAGTCTGGCGCCGAGCTACCGTCACCTGCAGGCCGAAGTGGTCGGCAGCGACCTGTCGTCGGCACCGATGTTCCTCGAGGTTCGGGACAGGCGGAGCGTCGTCTGGAGCGACAAATACCTGTCGTCGTTGACCGGCATCGTCACCGTCGGCCTGGGCATACCGCTGGCCGACCGGGGAATGCTGCTGGCCGAACTGCCGCTGTCCTACCTGCTCGACCTTGGCCGGGGCAACGAAACCCACCAGCGCGCCATCTGGGTCATCGACCAGCGTGGCGAGGTCCTGGCCGATACTGCCTCGACCGCCCGCACCGGCAGCGCCCTCAACCTCTATTCGTCGCCGCTGCTGGCCGCCGTGCTGGGCGGCACGCCGCTGCCCAGGCAGTTCGCGGTCGACGGCGAAAACTACTATGTAGGCGGCGCCCGCTCGCAACAGCTCGGCTGGTCGTTCATCGCCCGCGTACCGGCCGGCCTCGCCCACCCGGAAATCCGCATGACCGTATTCACTGTCGTCGGCGGTTTCCTGGCCTCGCTGATGATCGGTACGCTGCTCGCCCTGTACGGCGCATCGCGCCTGTTGCGTCCTTTACGGGCCATCATCCTGCGCGCCGACCGGCTGGCCCGGGGCGAAAAGGTCGACGAATGGCCGCGCGGACGGATCGCCGAATTCAACCGCCTGTCCGGCGACATCGGCCGCATGGCGAAGGCCATTCTCGACCGCGAGCAGACGCTGCGCGAACTGAACGCCAGCCTGGAAGCGCGCGTCGCCGAACGGACCACCGCGCTGCAGCAGGCCAAGGAAGCTGCCGAAGCCGCCAGCCGCGCCAAGAGCACCTTCCTGGCCAACATGAGCCACGAAATCCGCACCCCGCTCAATGCCATCAGCGGCATGGCCCACCTGATCCGCCGCGGCGGCCTGCCGCCCGAACAGGGGGTCCGCCTGGACAAGCTGGAAGCCGCCGGTCAGCATCTGCTCGAAGTCATCAACATGGTGCTCGACCTGTCGAAGATCGAGGCCGGCAAGCTCGAACTCGAGGAAACACCCTTCCGCCCGGGCAGCCTGTTCGAAAACGTGCGCTCGATGATCCAGGAAAAAGCCAGCGCCAAACGCTTGCGCCTGCTCGTCGACGCCGCCAACCTGCCCGACCAGTTGATTGGCGACTCGACCCGCCTGCAGCAGGCCATGCTGAATTACGCCAGCAACGCGATCAAATTCACCGAACACGGCGAAATCCGCCTCGCGGGCCGGATCATCGATGAAACGCCGGACGACCTCCTGCTACGCTTCGAAGTCAGCGACACCGGCATCGGCATTTCCCCGGAGGCCTGCGAACGCCTGTTCAAGCCGTTCGAGCAGGCCGACACCTCAACCACGCGCAAATACGGCGGCACCGGCCTCGGCCTGGCGATCACCGCCAAGATCGTCGAAGCCATGAACGGCATAGTCGGGGTGAGCAGCGTGCCGGGACAAGGCAGCACCTTCTGGTTTACCGCCAGGCTGAAAAGGATGCCGGCAGCCACGGCCAATCCGGAACCGACGCCGCTCGATCACGAAACCCGGTTGCGCAGCCTCTACGCCGGCCGCCGCATCCTGCTGGTCGAGGACGAACCGATCAACCGGGAAATCGCCCTGATGCTGCTGACCGATGCCGGCCTGGTCACCGATGCCGCCGAAGACGGCATGCAGGCCGTGGAGATGGCCGCCAGCCGTACCTACGACCTGATCCTGATGGACATGCAGATGCCTCATCTGGACGGCGTCGAGGCAACACGCCGAATACGCCGGCTGGACAATTGCCGCAGCATTCCGATCGCCGCGATGACCGCCAATGCCTTTGCCGAAGACCGCGCCCGCTGTTTCGCCGCCGGGATGAACGAATTCATCGCCAAGCCGATCGATCCGGACGCTTTCTATGCCCTGCTGTTCGATTGCCTGTCGGGAAATTTCCGGGCGTCAGCGCCCGATGAAACCCATGACGTCACTGAGCAGCATCAGTTGCGGCTGGGCGTCCAGCCAGTCACGAGCCTCGACTAGCGTCGGGCAGACCTCGCACTCGTAAGATTTCAGGTCGCCACCAAGGACCTTGCGGATTGCTTCGGCCAGTCCCGAGTCCGTCGTCACGAAGACGATCCGGCAATTCGGCGACGACAGCTTGGCTCCGTAATGCAGTGCCGCCAGGTCGGTCAGCGCCGACTGCCCGATATCGTGCCGGCTGACCGCCGAAAAATCGTGGATCACGTAACGGGCATCGTCAAAACGCGGATCACTCTGGATCCGGCGCACCGTGTCGAGAAAGCCGCCCGACGGCAGCCCGCCCTCGTAAATCGCCAACACGCCTTCCGGTTCCCAGACCAGCCTGCACGTCATGAGCCTGTCCTCTCGAGACCACTGCCCGGCATATTGCCAAAGCATTATTGTATGCCGGACATCTTAATCCAGAATGCCGCCCGGATGAACCTAGTATATCCCCCAGCCTCGGTTTTCATCCTCCAGAAAACGCACCACATTGAAGCCAATGCGACAAAAACATCCCTGATCTGGGGCGACAAACCCACACCAAAAGAAAAACAAGCAGAAGAACAAAACACAATGAATACAAACAACTAGAAAACAAAAGAAGACAAAAAACGCTCTGGCACGCAGCGTGCTTATACGTCACCACTGGTCTGACCGGTCTGAACGGATAACCCAATGCCTAGCCTAGCCAACATCGCAGCCCAAACCCTGCAACGCCGCATCCTCGACGGCCACTATCCGGCCGGTAGTGCCCTGCCCGGACAACGCGAACTCTCCGAGAACCTCGGCATCAGCCGCGCCTCGCTGCGCGAAGCCATTTCCATGCTGGAAGCGCTCGGCCTGCTGCGCTCGCAGGCCGGTAAAGGGGTCTTCGTCACCGCCGGCAAGCCGGCCAGCGCCGCCGACCTGCCGGCCGGGCCGAGCGCCATGCCGCCGGCCGCCATTTTCCAGATGCGCTACGTCGTCGAACCGGCCAATGCCGCACTGGCCGCCCGCCAGGCCGGCCCCGAGGGCATTGAGGCACTGCGCGAATGCATGCTGGAAATGCAGCGGGCGCTGGCCGCCAGCGACCTGGTCACCGCCGCCGACTGCGACTTGCGCTTTCACCTGGCGCTGGCCGAACTTTCCGGCAACCCGGCGCTGACCGCGCTGACCGAACACTTCCAGGCCCACCTCGCCTACAGCCTGCGCCTGCCCTTCGCCGACCGCAGCCATATCTGGCAACCGGCCGACGAGCACAACGCCATCCTCGCCGCCGTCGCTGCGGGCAACGCCAGCGCCGCGCGCAAAGCCATGCAGCAGCACCTGAACTCGGCCGCCGGCCGCGTCGGCATCACTTTCGTCAAACCCTGAACCTTCCCTGGAGCCTCGCCATGCAAAAACGTACCTTCCTCAAAGCCGTCCTCGCCACCGCCGTCTTCTCGGCCGGATTCAGCGGTCTCGCCCACGCCGACGTGCTGGCCAACGTCCAGAAGGCCGGCGTGTTGCGCGTCGCCGTACCGCAGGACTTCCCGCCCTTCGGCACCGTCGGCCCCGACCTCAAGCCGCGCGGCTACGACATCGACGTTGCCAACCTGATCGGCCGCGAACTTGGCGTCAAGGTCGAACTGATCCCGGTCACCAGCACCAACCGCATTCCCTACCTGACCACGGGCAAGGCCGACCTGGTCATTTCCAGTCTGGGCAAGAATCCGGACCGCGAGAAGGTGATCGACTTCTCGATCGCCTATGCCCCGTTCTTCAACGGCGTGTTCGGCCCGGCCGACAGCACGGTCAAGGGCGCCGCCGACACCGCCGGCAAGACGCTGGGTGTCACCCGCGGTTCGGTCGAGGACCTGGAATTCACCAAGATCGCCCCGCCGACGGTGAACATCAAGCGCTACGAGGACAACAACGCCACCATCTCGGCCTACCTGTCCGGCCAGGTGCAACTGATCGCCACCGGCAACGTCGTCGCCGCCGCGGTCAACGAGCGCACCAAGATCCGCCGCCTCGACACCAAGTTCCTGATCAAGAACTCGCCCTGCTACGTCGGCGTGAACAAGGGAGAGGCCGCGCTGCTGGCCAAGGTCAACGAGGTCATCGCCAAGCTCAAGAAGAACGGCGACCTGAACCAGGTTTCGCAACGCTGGCTGCAAGCCCCGCTGCCGGCCGACCTCTGATTCACTGACCCTGCTGGGTGCCGCCTGCGGGCGGCACCGGAGAAATCCATGTCCTACGTCTTCGATTTTCCGGCGGTTTTCGAGCATACCGATGCGCTGCTCGCCGGCACCGGCCGCACGCTGGCGCTGACCGCCATCGGCGCCGTTGTCGGCATTGCGCTCGGCATCGTCGGCGCCGTCTGCCGCGCCTGGCGGCTGGCGCCCTTCGACCGGCTGTTCGCGGTCTATGTCGAGCTGATCCGCAACACGCCCTTTCTGGTCCAGCTGTTCTTCATCTTCTTCGGCCTGCCGGCCATCGGGGTGCAGATGAACGAATGGCAGGCGGCCATCCTGGCGGTGATCATCAATCTCGGCGCCTATTCGACCGAGATCATCCGCGCCGGCATCGAAGCGACCCCCAAGGGCCAGATCGAGGCGGCCCAGTCGCTGGCGCTCAACCGCCTGCAGACCTTCCGCCACGTCGTCCTGCCGCCGGCGCTGCTCAAGGTCTGGCCGGCGCTGTGCAGTCAGGTGGTGATCGTCATGCTCGGCACCTCGGTGTGCTCGCAGATCGCCGCCGAGGAACTGACCTTCGCCGCCAACTTCATCCAGTCGCGCAATTTCCGCGCTTTCGAAACCTATTTCATCGTCACCGCGATCTACTTCCTGCTGGCCATCGGCATCCGCCAGCTGATGATGCAGATCGGCCGGCGGCTGATCGCGCGGAGGCCGTGATGAACGACATTTCAACCTGGGACATCGTCCGCAACCTGTTCGACGGCGCCGTGTGGACGCTCGCCCTGTCGCTCACCGCCTTCGTCTTCGGCGGCCTGGCCGGGCTGGCCATCCTCTTCGCCCGCATTGCCAAACACGCCCTGCCGCGCCGTCTGGCCCTCGGCTACATCGAGATTTTCCAGGGCACGCCCTTGCTGATGCAGTTGTTCATCATCTTCTTCGGCGGCAGCCTGATCGGCCTGGAAATCTCGCCGTGGATCGCCGCCGCCATCGGCCTGACGCTGTTCACCAGCGCCTATCTCGCGGAAATCTGGCGCGGCTGCGTCGAGGCGATTCCCAAAGGACAATGGGAAGCCTCGGCCAGCCTGGCGTTGTCGCGCTTCGAGCAGATGCGCCACGTGATCCTGCCGCAGGCCCTGCGCATCGCCATCGCGCCGACCGTCGGCTTCTCGGTGCAGGTGGTCAAGGGCACGGCGGTGGCGTCGATCATCGGTTTCGTCGAACTGACCAAGACCGGCTCGATGCTCGCCAACGCCACCTACCAACCCTTCCTCGTCTTCGGCTTCGTCGCCCTCGGCTACTTCGCCCTGTGCTACCCACTCTCGGCCTATGCCCGCACTCTCGAAAGGAATCTCCATGGCGCTCGTTCGCATTGACGCGCTGCACAAGCATTTTGGCAGCAACCACGTGCTCAAGGGCATCGACCTCGACATCGAAGAAGGCCAGGTGATCGCCCTGATCGGCCGCAGCGGCTCGGGCAAGAGCACCCTGCTGCGCACCATCAACGGCCTGGAAAGCTTCGACGAAGGCTGCATCGAGGTCGACGGCGAGCGCATCCACCCGCACGAAACCGACCTGCGCGCGCTGCGCCAGAAGGTCGGCATGGTCTTCCAGCAGTTCAACCTGTTCCCGCACCTCTCCGCCGGCCAGAACGTCATGCTGGCGACACGCATCGTGCGCAAGATGCCGGAAGCCGAAGCCCGCGAACTGGCCAAGGCGATGCTGCTCAAGGTCGGCCTGCAGGACAAGTTCGACGCCTTCCCCGACCAGTTGTCCGGCGGCCAGCAGCAGCGCGTCGCCATCGCCCGCGCGCTGGCCATGCAACCGCGCGTGCTGCTGTGCGACGAAATCACCTCGGCGCTCGATCCGGAACTGGTCAATGAAGTGCTGGCCGTGGTCAAGGACCTGGCGGCCGAAGGCATGACGCTGATCATGGTGACGCACGAAATGCGTTTCGCCCGCGAAGTCGGCGATAAACTGGTGTTCATGTACCAGGGCCGCGTGCATGAAACCGGCGACCCCCGCGACGTCTTCGCCAATCCCCAAACCCCGGAACTGGCCGCCTTCATCGGCGCCATCCAGTAAGAGACCGACATGGACAACGCTCCCTTCCTGACCGCCCCGGCCGCCGAGCTGCCGGCCTGGGCCAGACAGCAGATCAACCTGGCCGACCCGCGCCTGGGCGCCGAAACGCTGGCCTGCTCCGATGATTTCTTCGCCCCCATGGCCCGCCTGCTGCAACCGCAAGCCGCCATCTTCGTTCCGGGCAAGTACGACGCCAACGGCAAATGGATGGACGGCTGGGAATCGCGCCGCAAGCGCGTCGCCGGCCACGATTGGTGCATCGTCAAATTGGCTCGCCCGGGACAGATTGCCGGCGTGGACATCGACACCAGTTTCTTCACCGGCAACTACCCGCCCGCCGCCTCGCTCGACGGCTGCCCGGCCGGCGCCGACCCGGACGATGCGGCAAGCTGGACGACGCTGCTGCCGGCCACGCCCCTGAATGGCAACCAGCACCACCTGATCCCGCTCACCGCCACCGGCAGCTACAGCCACCTCCGGCTCAACATCCTGCCCGACGGCGGTATCGCCCGCCTGCGCGTCTATGGCCGCCCGAGCGGCGCCGCAACGCCCGGCGCCGACGGCCTGGTCGACCTCGCCGCCGCCCTCAACGGCGGCTACCCGGTCGCCTGGAACGACGCCCATTTCGGCGTTGCCGGCAACCTGCTGCTGCCCGGTCGCGGCGTGGACATGGGCGACGGCTGGGAAACCCGTCGCCGCCGCGAACCCGGCTTCGACTGGTGCATCGTCGCCCTCGGCCAGCCTGGGACGATCCGCCGCATCGAAGTCGACACCGCCCACTTCAAGGGCAATTTCCCCGACCGCTGCTCACTCCAGGCCGGCTACGCCCCCGGCGTCAGCGATACGGCGCTGGTCGCCCAGGCCCAGTTCTGGCCGACGCTGCTGCCCGAAGTCAAACTGCAGGCCGACCACATCCACGTCTTCGCCGAGCCGCTGACTGCGCTCGGGCCGGTGACCCATGTCCGCCTCAATCTGCATCCGGACGGCGGCGTGTCGCGCCTGCGCCTGTGGGGCGAGGTTGCCCCGGCATGAGTGCTTCGCTCCGATTGTTGCCGGCACAGCCGCTGACCGCCGAAGCCTTCGCGCCCTACGGCCAGGTCATCGAATGCGCCGGGCACGCCAGTTATGCGGTCAACGAGGGCAGCAGCCAGCGTTTCAGCGATCTGGCGCAGCTTGCAGCCGACGCCGATGGGCGCCTGGCACTCAGCATCTTTCGCGCCCGCCGGCGGAACGCCCCCTACCGCCTGAACTGCCTGGAACGCCACCCGCTCGGTTCGCAGGCCTTCGTGCCGCTGGACCGCCAGGCCTTCCTGATCGTCGTTGCCGATGAAGCACCGCGGGCCGGACGACCGGCGCCGGAAAGCCTGCGTGTTTTCCTGGCCGAAGGCGGTCAGGGCATCAACTTCAACCGGGACACCTGGCACCATCCCTTGCTGGCGCTGGCCGACGGCGACTTCCTGGTCGCCGACCGGCTCGGTCCGGGCGACAATTGCGAACCGGTCGACATCACCGGCTGGCAACTGGGCATTGAGCAGCCCTGAGCCCCGGCAGCGTGCGCAATCCTGCGTATTTGCCCGGCCCGGCGACTCACGGATAATGCCAGCATGACCTCCCGCCTGCCCGATCCCCTGCCCGCCCCGGTGTGGCACGCCGAACTCGAACTCGGCTTCGCCCGCCAGGGCGAACGGACCGTGCTGCGTCACAACCGGCATGTCGGCCCGCTGCGCGTGCAGAAAGCGCTCTACCCGGAAGGCGAGGCCGTCTGCCAGGCGCTGCTGCTGCATCCGCCGTCGGGCATTGCCGGTGGCGATCATCTGGCGATCGACATCGCCGTCGACCGCGACAGCCGCGCCCAGATCACCACGCCGGGCGCCGGCAAGTGGTACCGCTCGGGCGGCGCGGCGGCATCGCAGACGGTAACGCTGAACGTCGCTGCCGGCGCGACGCTGGAATGGCTGCCGCAGGAGAGCATCGTCTTCGCCGGCGCCATCGCCCGCATGGACACCCGCGTGACGCTCGCCGCCGACAGCCGTTACCTGGGCTGGGACATCCTCTGCCTGGGCCGCGCGGCGTCCGGCGAACGTTTCGAGCACGGGCGTTTCGACCTGTTCTGCCGCATCGACCGCGACGGCAAGCCGCTGTGGATCGAGCGCGGCGGGGTCTCGGGCAGCGACGCGCTACTCGCCAGCCCGGCCGCCTGGACCGGCAAGACGGTCTGCGGCACGCTGCTGTGCAGCTTCCCGGAACTGCCGCAACAGGCCGCTGCGCTGCTTGACAGCCTGCGCACCGTCGCGCCCACCGATGCTGCGCTGCATGGCATCACCGCCCCGCCCGGTCTGCTCATCGCCCGTTACCTCGGCGACAGCAGCGAAGCCGCCCGGCTGTGGTTTGCCGAACTGTGGAAAATCCTGCGTCCGGCCGGCTGCGGCCGACCGGCAGTGCTGCCCCGAATCTGGAATACCTGAAGGAGTCGTCATGGAACTGACACCGCGTGAGAAGGACAAGCTCTTGATCTTCACCGCCGGCCTGCTCGCCGAGCGGCGCAAGGCCAAGGGCCTGAAGCTCAACTACCCGGAAGCCGTCGCGCTGATCACCTGCGCGATCATGGAAGGCGCCCGCGAAGGCAAGACGGTGGCCGAGCTAATGCACGAAGGCACGCAGGTGCTGAGCCGCGCCGACGTCATGGACGGCATCGCCGAGCTGATCCCGGAAATCCAGGTCGAAGCCACCTTCCCGGACGGGACCAAGCTGGTCACCGTGCATAACCCCATCGTTTGAGGAGCTGACATGATCCCCGGAGAACTCCTCGCCGAACCCGGCGAACTCGAATTGAACGTCGGCCGCCCGACCATCACCCTCGTGGTGGCCAACACCGGCGACCGGCCGATTCAGGTCGGCTCGCACTACCATTTTTACGAAACCAATGCCGGCTTGAGCTTCGACCGTGAAGCCGCGCGTGGCTACCGCCTCGACATCGCCGCCGGCACCGCCGTGCGCTTCGAGCCGGGCCAGAGCCGCACCGTGCAACTGGTCGCGCTGGCCGGCGAGCGCAAGGTTTATGGTTTCCGCGGCCTCGTTCAGGGAGCACTGTGATGGCGAACAAGATTACCCGTCAGGCCTATGCCGAGATGTTCGGCCCGACCACCGGAGATCGTCTCCGCTTGGCCGATACCGAGCTGATCATTGAGGTCGAAAAGGACTACACGATCTATGGCGAGGAAGTGAAATTCGGCGGCGGCAAGGTCATCCGCGACGGCATGGGGCAGAGCCAGCGCGTTTCCGCCGAGACCGTCGATACCGTCATCACCAACGCGCTGATCGTCGATGCCATCACCGGCATCATCAAGGCCGACATCGGCCTGAAGGAT
>NZ_CALJNI010000020.1:0-93490 GCF_937982035.1 uncultured Azonexus sp. | reverse complement strand
TGAAACACGAAGCCGATGGCGGGTTCGCGCTTTGGTGCAGGTGAGGCACCTTGCCATTCCAGGCGGCCGGTGCTTGGTGTGATCAGGCCGGCGATCAGGCGAAGGACGGTGCTCTTGCCGCAGCCGGACGGACCGAGCAGGACCAGGAATTCGCCTTCGTCCACGGCGAGTTCGATGTGATCGAGCGCCACAAACTGGCCGTAGCGTTTGCTCAGCCGGCGGATGTCGAGATGGGCCATGAAACCTCGCAAGATGAAAAAACCGTCCGTCCCCACTGGGCACGGACGGTTGTCGGGAAGGATTTACTTCTTCGGTTCGGACTTGGTCGAATAACGCTTCTGCCACTCGGCCAGGATGGCGTCGCGGTTCTTGCCCATCCATTCGAAGTCGTTCTTGACCAGGCGCTGCTCGTAGTCGTTGGGCACGTACTTCAGGCGCGTGGCGATGCCGGGCATGGCGACAACGGCAAAGTTCTTTGCGTACAACTCGTTGGCTTCACGGGTGGTCGCCCAGTCCGAGAGCTTCTTCGCCGCGTCAAGCTTGGGCGTGCCCTTGACGATGGCGATCGATTCCATGTCCCAACCCAGACCTTCCTTGGGGAAGATGATGTCGATCGGGGCGCCCTTGGCGCGCACCGTGTTGGCCCGGTATTCGAAGGCGATACCGACCGGGAACTCGCCGGCGCCGGCCATCACGCAGGGTTTGGAACCGGAGTGGGTATATACCGCGATGTTCTCGTGCAGCTTGTCCATGTATTCCCAGCCGCCCTTCTCACCGAACATCTGCAGCCAGGCGGTGACGTCGAGGAAGCCGGTGCCCGAGGAATTCGGGTTGGGCATGACGATCTTGCCCTTGAATTCGGGCTTCAGCAGATCCTTCCAGCTTTCGATGCGGGGCAGGCCCTGCTTCTGCATTTCGGCGACGTTGTAGCAGATCGCCGCACCCCAGACGTCCATGCCGACCCAGGTCGGCGTCGTACCGGAGGAACGGAAGCGCGGGTTGAGCGCCTTCAGATTAGCCGGTGCATACGGCTGCAGCATCTTCTCGCGATCGAAGACGACCATGCTGGAAGCAGCAACACCCATGATCACGTCGGCCACCGGCTTGGCCTTCTCAGCCAGCAGCTTGGCAGTGATGATGCCGGTCGAATCGCGCGTCCATTTGATCTCGATGTCCGGATGCGACTTGTTGAAAGCTTCCTGATAGGCCTTGAGCTGATCGGTTTCGAGCGCGGTATACACGTTGAGGACAGTCTTCTCGGCGTGCGCCGGGAGCATGGCCAGGGCCAGGCCGGCAACGGCAAAACTGCGGATGAGTTGCTTCAGTTTCATGCGGATTTCCTCCGGGAATGGGTGAAGGGGGGGTTCCTGCTGACCGGTCTGTCATCGGACTGACATCCCGTCGAACTAGACTGAACACATCTTAATGACGGTTTATTGCAGATTGTTGACAATCTACAAACGAGCAAATGAATTACAATGCGGCTTTTGAATTTGCCCAGACAGCCATGTCCGAATCCCCTTCCCTGCCAGCCGGCAGCGTGCTCGCGCTGGTCCAGCGCACCTCCCTGCCACGCCTGGTCGGCGAGGCGCTGGAAAACCTGATCCTGTCGGGCGAACTGCCACCCGGCAGCAAACTCAATGAAGCCGCGCTCGCTGAACGCTTCGGCATCTCCCGCGGGCCGCTGCGCGAGGCCATGCGCGGCCTCGAAGAAAACGGCCTGATCTGCCAGGAAAAGAACCGCGGTGCCCATGTCCGCGAGATCGAACTGGCGGAAGCCGCCGACATCTACGCCGTCCGCGCCGGCCTCGACGCCACCGCCGGCCGCCTCCTGGCTGAACGCATCGACGCCGGCCAACTTACCGAACTGCGTGATTTCGCCGCACGCATGCAGACCGCCGCCGGCACGAACGACGTCGATACCTTCCACCGGCTCAACCTGGCCTTTCATGACCGCATTGTCGAGATGACCGGAAATCGCGCCCTGAACGAGGTTTACCGCCGTCTGGTCAAGCAACTGGCCCTGTTCCGCCGACGCAACCTGCTGGCACCGCAGGCCATCCCGCACTTTGCCGACGAACACACGGCCATCGTCGACCGGCTCGCCGCCGGCGACGGCGCCGGTGCCGCCGAAGCGCTTTATGCCCACGCCCAGGGCGGCCGGCAACGCATGCTGCGCGACGGTGAGTTGAACGGCAAGGCCGATGCCGCCTGATCGCGAGCGACCGTGAGCGAACTGAGCAGTACCGTCATCCTCGTCGTGCTCGCGGCAGCCCTGCTGCATGCCGGCTGGAACGCCCTGATTCGCGGCGCCGGCGACAAGGGCTTGTACACCCTGTTGCTGCATGCCTGTAGCGGCACCCTGGGCGGCATTGGTCTGCTATTCATCGGCCTGCCCGATGCTGCCAGTTGGCCTTACATTCTCGCCTCGGCACTGCTGCACACGGTATATATCGCCTGGCTGATGCGCGCCTACGACGGCGGGCAACTGGCCGTCAGCTACACCTTGATGCGCGGCCTGCCGCCGCTGCTGGTCGCCTTGTTGTCCGCGCCGTTGCTCGGCGAAAGCCTGGGCCTGGGCGACTGGCTGGGCATCACCGCGATCTGCGCCGGCGTGCTTGGCATCGGCCTGGCCGGCGGCCTCACCCCTGGGCGGATCATCGCCCATCCGGCCAGCCGGGCCGCCATGCTCAACGCACTGATCATCGCCGCCTACACACTGGTCGACGGCATGGGCGCACGCGCTGCCGGCAATGCGCTGGCCTACGCCTGCTGTCTGTACCTGTGCGAGCCGCTGCTCATCCTGGCCTGGCAGTACCGGCGCCGGGGTCGCCCGATGCTCGAACATTTCCGCACGCACTGGCGCCTGGGGCTGGCGGGTGCCCTATGCTCGACCACCGCCTACGCCGCCGTCCTGTGGGCAATGACCCAGGCACCGGTGGCGATGATCGCGGCAATGCGCGAGAGTTCGGTGGTCTTCGCCGTCCTCATCGGCAGCCTGTGGTTCAAGGAAGGCCGCCTGCGCCAGGGACTGCTGGCCGGCTGCGCGGTGGTACTCGGCATCATCCTGCTGCGCCTTTAGCCGCACCCGATTTGCGCTGGATCAAGCCGCATGGCTTTGTCACTGCTGTGAAATACTGCCAGCAAATCGGCGTGCTAAAAATGGGGCATCCCAACTCCTATGGAAAGCAGCATGGTTTTCTTCGAACTGTTTGCCCACAACCCAACCATCGTTCGCGTGCCGGCCGGCGAGACCCTGTTCAACGAAGGCGACGATGGCGGCCTGATGTATGTGCTGGCCAGCGGCAGCGCCGACGTGGTGGTCAACAACCGCGTCGTCGAGCAGTTGCAGCACGGCAGTATCGTCGGCGAGATGGGTCTGGTATCGCCCGGCCCGCGCTCGGCCAGCGTACTGGCCACGAGCGACTGCGAATTCGTCGCCATCGACGAGAAGCGTTTCCAGTTCCTGGTCCAGAACACGCCCTTCTTCGCCATGCAGGTGATGCGCGTGATGGCCGAGCGCTTGCGCGCCGTTGACCGGATGCTGCCGGTCATCGAGGAAATCTGAGGCGAATCAGGCGCCGGCCGTGACCGGCGCCGATGCCGCCCTGCGTGACCGTAGCAAGTCCCGGTAGCAGTCGGCCAGGCGGCTGGCCATGGCGGTATCCGACCAGTCGTCGGCCAGCCCGCGTGCTTCGTCGGCCAGATGCCCCCAGGCCGCCGGATTGGCCAGTATCCGGCCGAGCACTTCGCCGAAGGCCTGCGCATCGTCGGGTGGGGTGAAGCAACCGCGGCCGCTATCGAGGATGTCGGCGGTGCCCATTTCCGACAGGGCGACCACCGGCAGGCCGGCGGCCATCGCTTCGAGCAGGACCAGCCCCTGGGTTTCGGTTCGCGACGCAAAGGCGAAGACATTGGCCGCTGCGTAGCAATCGGGCAGGCCGCGCTGGCGGTCGAGGTAGCCGATGAAACGCACGGCGTCGTTCAAGCCGAGTTCGCTGACCCGGGCCTGCAATTCGCCCATCGCCGGCCCCTCGCCGGCAACCACCAGCAGGATGTCGGGTTGCTGACGATGGGCATGGCGCAAGGCGTCGAACAGAAAGGCAATATTCTTTTCGTGGGCGACCCGGCCGACGAACAAGGCCACCGGCCGCTCCGGCGCAATGTCGTGGGCCGCCCGGAAGGCCAGCCCGTCGCCACCGGCGAACTGGGCCAGCGGGATTCCAGTCGGCAAGACCTGCATCGGCACCGTCACCCCGTAAGCCTGCAGACGTTCGCGCATCGCCGTCGACGGCACGACCACCGCATCGAGCGCGTTGCATTGGCGGCGCGACAGGCGCCGGGCCTGGGCACGCAGCCAGTTGCCGGGCAGGAAGGGCGCGTAATGCTCGACGTATTCCTCGAACAGCGTGTGATAGGTGGCAACCACCGGCAGGTTGCGTTGGCGGGCGGCCTTGAGCCCGGCATAGTGGGCAACGAAGGGCGTCTGCACGTGAATCACGTCGCAATCCGCCGACGCGGCCAGCACCGCCCGGTGCATCGCCCGCCAGCCGACCAGCCGGTCTTCCGGATCGCGCGGCACAGGTCGTCCGGCCACGCGGACGATGCCCGGCTCGTCGGGCTCATCGCCGTAACGCGGCACCACCAGGCGAACCTCGACGCCCTGCCCGGCCAGCGTCCGGCGGAAGGTTTCGATCGAGGTCGACACCCCGTTGACGCGGGGAAAATAAACATCCGACACCATCAGTACGCGCATTTCAGGCCTCCGCCATGTCTTCTTCGGCTTCGCGCCGGGGCGCGGCCAGGGCCAGCGGCCGGGCCGGGGCGGTGCCCCACTCGACCAGTTCCAGCCGACCGTCGAAGTGCTCGACGATGGCCGTACAGGAATCGACCCAGTCGCCGCAGTTGATGTAATCCAGACCGTCGATCTTGCGGATCGTGGCCCAGTGGATGTGGCCGCAGATGACGCCGTCCAGCCCGCGCTCGCGGGCGTGATGAACGGCCGATTCCTCGAAATCGAAAATGAAGTTGAGCGCCGTCTTGACCCGCCGCTTGGCGTAACCGGCCAGCGACCAGTAGCCGGGCCGGCCGAGCTTGCGGCGTATCCACGACAGCCAGTGGTTGAGCCGGACCAGCAGGTCGTAGGCCTTGTCGCCCAGCACCGCGACCCAGCGGTGGTGGCGCGTGACCTGATCGAACTGGTCGCCGTGGATCAGCAGGTAGCGACGTCCGTCGGCGGTTTCATGCACCAGTTCGTCGGCCACCTCGATGTCGCCGAAAACGACACCGCAGTAATCGCGCAGCGCCTCGTCGTGGTTGCCGGGGATGAACACCACGCGATCGCCGGAACGCGCCCGACGCAACAGTTTCTGGACCACGGTGTTCTGTGCCTGCGTCCAGCAGATGCTGCGACTCATGGCCCAGAAATCGACGATGTCGCCGATCAGGAAAGTCTGCTCGGCCGGATGTTCGCGCAGGAAATCGAGGAGTCTGTCCGCCTGGCACGCCCGGGTGCCGAGGTGGATGTCGGATAAAAACAGGCTTCTGACTTTTGGCATGCCGCCACGATAGCGGCGGCGCATGAAGCCCCGGTGACGGCGAGATTACAAAACCGTGACGGAGTGCTTCACTCGCAACGCACCCGGCTGGCCGGGAAGCAGGCGGCAAAGCGGCTGCCCTTGCCGGGTTCGCTGCTGACTTCGAGCGTCGCCTGGTGACGGCTCAGCGCGTGCTTGACGATGGCCAGGCCGAGGCCGGTACCGCCGGCATCGCGCGAACGGCCGCGGTCGACGCGGTAGAAACGCTCGGTCAGGCGTGGGATGTGCTTGGCGTCGATACCGATGCCGGTATCCTGGACGGCAAATTCCGCGCCTTCCGGCGAAATCCGCCAGATCAGCGTGATCGTGCCGCCGGCCGGCGTATAGCGCACGGCATTGGCAACCAGGTTGGCCAGCGCACTGACCAGCTCCGATTCGGCGCCGACCAGGTCGCCCTGACCTTGGCTGTCGAGCACGATGTGATGGCGCCCGGCGGACAGGGCTTCGGCATCGCGACGCAGCTTGTCGACCAGGCTGTCCATGTCCACCAGCTGATCCTCGGGCGGCGGCGCCGATTCGATCGACGACAGGGTCAGCAGGTCCTGGACGATCGACTGCATGCGCTGCGACTGCTCGCCCATCAGTTGCAGGTAATGCCGGCGGGTATCCTCGTCGACCTCGATTTCCTGCAGGGTTTCTACAAAGCCCGAAAGCACCGTCAGCGGCGTGCGCAATTCGTGCGAGACGTTGGCGACGAAATCGCGCCGCATGCTGTCCAGGCGGTCGGTCTGGGTGATGTCCTTGACCTGCAGGAGCCAGTGACCTTCGGCGTAGGAGATCAGGTAAAGCGACAGCACGCGCTCGAAATAGCGATCCAGGCGCAGTGTCAGCGGACGCGAAAAATCGGCCCTGTCGAGGTAATCGACAAAGGCTGGCTGGCGGACGATATTGGCGATCGGCGCACCGCGATCGGTCGCCAGGGCAAGATCAAGCTGGCGTTCTGCCGTCTTGTTGCAGAACTGTATCTGGAACTCGGCATCCAGCAGGACGATGCCGTCATTCATCGCATGAACGGCTGCTATCAGCCGGGCGATCTCCCGTTCGCGCCGCTCGATTTTTTCCAGGAGTTCCTTCTCATGTCGGTAAAGGCGACGAAAAACCCTGTCCCATTCACCATCACCTTCCAGGCTGGCATCGAGCACCGGTTTGCGCGACCAGCGCTCCAGCCGGGAAAAATTCCGGTAGTGCATCGCCAGATGCACGCTGAGCCCCGTGTAGAAGAGCACCCAGCCCATCCAGGGCTCGACGGAATAACCGAGCAGCAGTGAAACCAGCGCCGTGAACACACCATAGAGAAGCGCTCGTTGCACCTTGTTTCAGGCTCCCCGGAAACGGTACCCGGTACCACGCACGGTCTCGACCCGTTCCTGATGACCGGAGGGTTCGAGCGCTGCGCGCAGGCGACGGATATGGACATCGACGGTGCGTTCCTCGATGAATACATGGTCGCCCCAGACTTCGTCGAGCAACTGCGCACGCGTATAAACCCGCTCGGCATGGGTCATGAAGAAAAACAGCAGGCGGAATTCGGTCGGCCCCAGCTCGATCGGCTGACCGTCGGCAAGCACGCGATGGGTCGCCGGATTGAGTTGCAGGCCGCCGATTTCGACGGCCTCGCCGGCCAGATGCGGCGCCCGGCGGCGCAACACGGCACGGACCCGGGCAACCAGTTCCTTGGGCGAGAACGGCTTGGTGACGTAGTCGTCGGCGCCGGCATCCAGCCCCTGGACCTTGTCCTCTTCATGGACGCGGGCGGTCAGCATGATGATCGGAATTTCACGGGTCCGCTCGTCAGCCCGAATCTTCTTTGCCAGCGCAACGCCCAACTGCCCGGGCAGCATCCAGTCGAGGATGATCAGATCGGGCAAAGCAGCGCGAATGGCCGAATCGGCCTCTTCGGCACTGCTCGCTCGGACGACGAGAAAACCGGCGTGCTTGAGGTTGATCACAACCAGTTCCTGAATCGCCGGTTCGTCCTCGACGACCAGAATCGTCGGTGTCACTTGATCGCCTCCTTGTTGTGACGGATATCCCGACCCTCGACAACGAAGATGACCTGCTCCGAAATGTTCTTCGCATGATCGCCGATGCGCTCGATGGCCCGTGAGATCGAGATGATATCGATCGAGGTCGTAATGGTACGCGGGTCTTCCATCATATGGGTAATCAACTGACGGATGATCGACTTGAATTCGACATCGACATCGGCATCGGCTCGAATGACGCTGACGGCCAGCGCCCCGTCGAGCCGGGCGAAGGCATCGAGTGCCTGCCTGACCATCGCCAGTGCAGCCTCGGCCAGGTGGCGTATGCCGACACCATACTGGGCTGGCAGATGCCCGTTGTCGTAGATGCGGCGCACGCCCTTGGCGATCTTCTTGGCTTCGTCGCCGGCCCGCTCCAGATCGGTGACGATCTTGCTGATGCCGAGCACCAGGCGCAGGTCGGAAGCCGTCGGCTGACGCTTGGCGATGATGTGGGCGCAATCGTCGTCGATGGCCTTTTCCAGGTCGTTCACCTTGCGGTCGGTCTCGACGATGGTCTTCACGCTGGCAATCTCGCCCGTCGTGTAGGCCTCGATGGCCGCAGAAATCTGCGTTTCGACCAGCCCCCCCATCTGCAGCACATGCGTACGCAGACGACCGAGATCCTCGTCGAACTGGCTGGAAACGTGTTGGGATTCGTTCATTTTCCTGCTCCTCAGCCCATGCGGCCGGTAATGTAGTCTTCGGTACGCTTGTCCTGCGGCTTGATGAAGATTTCGTCGGTCTTGCCGAACTCGATCATCTCACCCAGATACATGTAGGCCGTATAGTCGGAAACGCGGGCCGCCTGCTGCATGTTGTGCGTGACGATGAGGATCGTCACGCGTGTTTTCAGTTCGTGCACCAGTTCCTCGATGGCACCGGTGGCAATCGGGTCGAGCGCCGAGGTCGGCTCGTCGAACAGCAGCAATTCAGGATCGGTCGCCAGCGCACGGGCGATGCACAGACGCTGCTGCTGACCACCGGACAGATTGGGCGCCAGATCCTGAAGACGATCCTTGACCTCGTCCCAGATGGCCGCACCGCGCAGGGCGTTCTCGACTTTTTCGTCGAGTATCCGCTTGTTTTTCTCGCCACGGACACGCAGACCGTAAGCGACGTTCTCATAGATGGTCTTGGGGAAGGGATTCGGCTTCTGGAAAACCATGCCAACACGCATCCGCACTTCAATCGGATCGACATCCGCCGAAAGCAGGTTGCTGTTGTCCGGGAAGAAGCGGATCTCGCCCTCGTAGCGATTGCCCGGGTAGAGGTCGTGCATGCGATTGAAGCTGCGCAGGTAAGTCGACTTGCCACAACCGGAAGGCCCGATCAGCGCGGTGACCTTCTTGTCATAAATCGGCATGTTGATGTTCTTCAAGGCTTGCGTCTGTCCGTAATAGAAATTCAGGTTACGGGCTTCGGCCTTGAGCTGGGGCTTGTCGTGTGTTTGCATTTGCGATTCCATTTCGATATTCGGTTTCTCGGCGTTAGCTGCGGTCGTCCGCAGGACTTACCACTTGATGTTCTTGCGCATGCGGTAACGCAGATAGATGGCGATGGCATTCATCGTCAGCACCATGCCCATCAGCACGAAGCCGGCGGCAGCCGCATTGACCTCGAAGGCCGGGTCGGGACGCGAGGTCCAGTTGAAGATCTGGATCGGCATCACGGTGAAGGGCGACATCACCCAGTCGAACAGGCCGGCGCTGGCGCCATCCACACCTGTCGCGGAGAAGGGTGCCGGCGGCAGGAAGGCGATGAAGGTCAGCGCGCCGATGGTGATGATCGGGGCGGTTTCGCCGATGGCACGGGCCAGGCCGATGATGACGCCGGTCAGGATGCCGGGCATGGCGTAGGGGATGATGTGATAGCGGCAGGTCTGCCAGCGCGTCGCGCCGACCGCCATCGACCCTTCGCGGATCATCGCCGGGATCGAGCGGATCGCTTCGCGGGTAGCGACGATGACGATCGGCAGGATCAGCAGCGCCAGAGTCAGGCCAGCCGACAGGATGCTCTGGCCGAAGCCGAAGGTGTAGACGAAGATGCCGAGCGCGAGCAGGCCATAGACGATGGACGGGACGGCAGCGAGATTGGTGATGTTGATCTCGATGATGTCGGTGATCCAGTTGCGCTTGGCGTATTCCTCGAGGTAGATGCCGGCGGCGACGCCGAGGGGTACGGCAGCCGCTGCGGTCACCAGCATCACCAGAAGCGTGCCGACCCAGGCCGACAGGATGCCGGACTGCGAGGCGCGACGCGATGCGAACTCGGTGAAGAACTCGATATTGAGTCGATCCAGGCCACGCATCAGCATGTCGCCGACCAGCAGGAAAATCACCAGCAAGCCGATGGACAGGCAGATGATGCCAAGCCCCTGGAAAAGCGTGTCTTTCAACTTGCCGCGTGCGATCAACACGCGGATTTGTTCGGTAGTCATCGGTTGCATGTCAGTAGGCCTCACGATAGCGACGGCGCAGCCACTGGCCGGCGATGTTGAACATCAGCGTGATCAGCAGCAGGGTCAGGCCGGCGGCGAAGATGGTCTGGTAACCAATCGAGCCGTGCGGCAGATCACCCAGGGCGACCTGGACGATGTAGGAAGTAATGGTCGCAGCCGGTTCCATCGGGTTCCAGGTCAGGTTCGGCTGCATGCCGGCGGCAACCGCCAGAATCATGGTTTCGCCGACCGCCCGGGAAATACCCAGGATGTAGGAAGCGGCCAGGCCGGAAATGGCTGCCGGCACGACAACGTGGATCGCGGTATACAACTTGGTCGCCCCCATTGCGTAGGAGCCTTCGCGCATGCTCATCGGCACCGCGCGCATCGCATCCTCGGACAGGGAGGCGATGTAGGGAACGATCATGATGCCCATGACCAGACCGGCCGACAGCAGCGAGAAGCCCGGCAGTTCCGGGAAGATTTTCTGCAGCAACGGGGTGACGATCAGCAGGGCAAAATAGCCGAAAACGATGGTCGGGATGCCGCCGAGCAATTCAAGCACCGGCTTGGCCACTTCACGCACTTTCGTGTTGGCGAATTCGGAAAGATAGATCGCAATGATCGTACCCATCGGGATAGCAACGGAAAGCGCCACGCCTGACGAGACAAGCGTCCCTGAAATGAGCACCATGATGCCGTAATGGGCATCATCGAACAAAGGCGTCCACTGCGTATCGGTCAGAAAGTCGATGAGCGGGACATGCTGAAAAAAGTGGATGGACTCGGAAACGAGCACATAGACGATGCCGACGGTAGTCAGTACCGAAACGGCGGCAGCGGCAAACAACAGCATCTCGATGATGCGCTCGCTGACATGGCGCATGGCATTGTGTGCCAGGCGGTCGCTGACCTGATGCAGATCGGAAGCGGAATTTACGGACATGGCGTGATTCACTTGAAGATACCTCTCGGAAACAAGGCCGATCCGTTACCGGACCGGCCTGTTCGGCAGCGGGCAGCAAGCGCCCGCCGAGTGCGACTTACATCTTCGCTTCGCGCTTCAGGATTTCTTCGACGGTGATACCGACTTCATTATGACCGCCGAACACCGTACCGACCTTGCCTTCCTTGGCGTGCTTCAGGTTGCCTTCGTAAGCAGCCTTGGGCAGCGGCACGTACTTCACTTCGCGGATCAGCTTGTCGGCGTTCTTCATGTAGAACTCGACGAACTCGCGAACTTCCGGCTTCTGCATCGACTTGGCCTTGACATAGACGAAAATCGGACGCGACAGCGGTACGTAGGAACCGTTTTCGACGTTGGCACCGGACGGCTCGACCGCCTTGCCGGTCTTCGGATTAACGATCGGCAGCCCCTTCAGGCGGGCCATGTTTTCGGCGTAGTAGGCGTAACCGAAGTAACCGATGCCATTGATGTCGCGCGAGACGCCCTGGACCAGCACGTTGTCGTCTTCGGAAGCGGTGTAGTCACCGCGCGAGGACTTGGCCTTGCCGACGATGGCTTCGGTGAAGTATTCGAAGGTCCCCGAATCGGCACCGGCGCCGAACAGCTTGATCGGCGCATCCGGCCAGGCCGGGTTAACCTGGTTCCACTTGGTGATCGTGCCCTGGGCAGCCGGCTCCCACATCTTCTTCAGCTCTTCGACGGTAGCTTGCTTGAGGAAGGTGTTCTTCGGGTTGATGACGACAGTCAGCGCGTCGTAGGCAACCGGCATTTCGATGTATTCGACACCGGCGGCCTTGCAGTCGGCCATTTCCTTGGCGGTGATCGGACGCGAGGCGTTCTGCAGATCGGTTTCGTCACGGCAGAACTTCTTGAAACCGCCGCCCGTACCGGAGATGCCAACCGTCACCTTGATGGCGTTCTTCTTGGCTTTCTGGAAGTCTTCGGCAACGGCTTCGGTAATCGGATAAACGGTCGACGAACCGTCGATCTTGACGATCTGGGCATACGCTGCCTGCGCACCGAACAGGGTAAGGCCGGCAACAGCCAGCGCGGAAACGATCTTGGATTGCTTGAACATGAGGTAACTCCTGCGTGGGTGAAAGATGACAGAACGCAGATTAACCAGCCTTTGTTACAACCGGATGACAGTCTGTAATAAAGCCGAATTGCCTACCAAGCCCGTAAATTCCCTGAAATATTTGCCGATTAAGCTGATGATTTTGTTACTTAAGGCGAATTTCAATCGTGAAACATCTTGCTTCGCTGTCCATCCGCGGAGGACTGCTGGCCATCGTTGGTGTTGGCAGCGCTCTCGGTATCGTCCTGTTATTGACCGCCCTGTTCTCGCTTCAGGGGTTTCGCAACGACATTCACGAGGTTTCGGGCTAGGTTAGCCGGACCAGCCAGGCACTCAACCATGTCAGCGCCGCCCGCAACGCCTTTCAGGCACAACAGCGTGGGCTCAACAACATGCTGCTGCGCAACTTCATGAGCAGCGAATTCGACAAGGGACACGCCGAATTTCTCGCCGGACGGCAATCCTTCTGGCAAGCCCTTGAACAACTCGAGGCCATGCAGCGCGCCGGCGAACTTCCGCCGCTGGGACGCAGCAGTGAAATCCGCAAACTAGCCGAGGAGCTGAATCTGCGCTACGACGACGTTCTCGCCAGCAACGAGCCGGGCGAGCCGAAATACATCCTGATGGTCGACGCCGGCATTCGCGATGCCGACCAGCCGCTGGTCGATGCACTCGGCGCCACCTTCGCTGCGATCAGCCAGGCCAGCAGCGACAGCGTCACGCGCTCCGCACAACTGGCCGAACAACGCTTCACCGCCAATGCCTTGCTGGTGCTCGCCGTCGGCGTACTCGGCTCGCTGTTTTTCCTGGCACTGGCCGCGCTTGTCGGTCGCCACATCCTGCATCGCCTGGGTGGTGAACTGGAACCGGTCGTCGCCGCCACGCGCCGGGTTGCCGCCGGCGATCTCACCCAGCCGATGCGCTCCGGGCAGGCCGCCGCCAACTCGCTGGTCGCCGCCATCGACGACATGCAGACACGCCTGCGCCTGCTCATCGGCGACGTCAAGCAGGGCGCCGAGACGACTTCCGGCAACGCCCTGGCGCTGCGCCAGTCGGCTCGCGAAGTGGCAGAAGCCAACAGCCTGCAAAGCGACTCGGCCGCGATGATCACGGCAGCCATCGAGGAACTGACCACGGCCATCGCGGTGATGGCCGAAAGTGCCGGCAGCGCCGCCGACGCCACGCGAATCACCCGCGAAACCGCCGTCGAAAGCGGCCGGATCATTCATCAGGCGATCAACGAAATCGGCAACATATCTGCCGAAGCGCGGGCATCGACGGCATCAATGCTGGAACTGCAGCAGCACACCCGGCAGATTTCCGGCTTCGCCCGGGAAATCAAGGAAATCTCCGAGCAGACCAACCTGCTCTCGCTGAACGCCGCCATCGAAGCCGCCCGCGCCGGAGACAGCGGCCGAGGTTTTGCCGTCGTCGCCGATGAGGTCCGCAAATTGGCTACCCGCACCGCCGACACCACGCGAATGATCGAAAGCCTGGTCACGCAGCTTGGCAATGCCGCCGAAACCAGCAGCACGGCCGTCGCCGCAACCGCCGAACGCTCGCGCCGAGGGACCGAACTGGCCGAGCAGGCCGAAAGCGCCATCGCCAGGATCGAATCCTTCTGCGAACGCTCTGCCGTCGCTGCCCGGGAAATCGTCGAGGTACTCGGGGAACAGCGGCTCGCCGCCGAACAGATCGCCCAGAACACCGAGCGCATGGCGCAGGTGATCGAACGCGGCGCAAGAGCAGCACAGGAATCGTCGGCCTCGGCCAACCAGGTGGCGACACAGGCCGATCGCCTGCGCGAGTCGATGCTGCAGTTCGCGGTCTGATCCCCGACCCCTGCCGCATTTGAAAATGCGGCTTGTCTTCGCACGACATTTTGACTATTCTGTAAATATGGATATCGAACTCGCTACCAATGCCCTCAAGGCACTTGCCCACGAAACCCGGCTGCGCATCTTTCGCCGTCTTGTCCAGGCCGGACCGGAGGGTTTATGCGTCGCCGACCTGGCCGGCCACCTGAACGCCGAAGCCAACGGCAGTTTCAGCTTCCACCTGAAGGAACTGAGCAACGCCGGCCTGATCCGCAACCGCCAGGAAGGTCGCTTCATTTACTACATCGCCAACTACCCGGCGATGAACGAACTACTCGGCTACCTGACCGAACACTGCTGCGCCGGGGAACCCTGCGGCGAGCAAATCCATACCTGCGCCACCACAGAGAACAATCCATGACTGCCAAAACCATCAACGTGCTGGTGTTATGCACCGGCAACTCTGCCCGCTCCATCCTCGGCGAGGCACTGTTCAACCACCTCGGCCAGGGCCGTATCCGCGCCTTTTCGGCCGGCAGCCAGCCGTCCGGAAAAGTGAACCCGGTGGCCCTGGAAACGCTGGAAAAGCACGGCATTCCGCTGCCCGAAGCGCGCAGCAAGTCGTGGGACGAATTCGCCGCCCCCGGCGCGCCGGACATCGACTACATCTTCACCGTCTGCGCATCGGCTGCCGGTGAAGCCTGCCCGATCTGGCCCGGACACCCGACCACCGCCCATTGGGGGATCGATGACCCGGCCCACGTCGAGCCGCTGGCAGCGCGCCGTACCGCCTTCGAGGACGCTTACCGCAAGCTGCGCCAACGCGTTGAGGCCTTCGTCGCCCTGCCGCTGGAAAGCCTGAGCGCAGCCGAAGTCGCCGCGGCCGCCAAGCGGATTCACCAGGAGAGCGAAGCATGAGCGCCCAGTGCGGTGTTGCCGCCAAACAGGCGGCCGGAGCCCCGATGGGCTTTTTCGAGCGTTACCTCAGCGTCTGGGTGGTGCTCTGCATCGTCGCCGGCATCCTGTTCGGCCAGTGGTTCCCGGCCGCCTTCCAGGCGCTCGGCCGGATGGAAGTGGCCCAGGTCAACATCCCGGTCGGCCTGCTGATCTGGGTGATGATCGTGCCGATGCTGATGAAGATCGACTTCTCGACCATCCACGAGGTCAAGGATCAGAAGGCCGGCATCGGCATCACGCTGTTCGTGAACTGGGCGGTCAAGCCCTTCACCATGGCGGCGCTCGGCTGGCTGTTCATCCGCCACGTTTTCGCCCCTTACCTGCCGGCAGACCAGCTCGACAGCTACATCGCCGGCCTGATCCTGCTCGGCGCGGCGCCGTGCACGGCGATGGTCTTCGTCTGGAGCAACTTGTGCCGCGGCAACGCCAACTTCACCATCTCGCAGGTGGCCTTGAACGATCTGGTCATGGTCTTCGCCTTCGCCCCCATCGTCGCGCTGCTGCTCGGCGTCTCGGCGATCCCGGTACCGTGGGACACGCTGCTGCTGTCGGTGGTGATGTACATCGTCATCCCGCTGGCCATCGCCCAGGGGCTGCGCAAGCATTTCCTGCGCAACGGCGAAGCGGCGCTCAAGGCGGCGCAGGAACGCATCGGCCCGTTCACCATCATGGCGCTGCTGGCGACGCTGGTGCTGCTGTTCGCCTTCCAGGGCGAAGCCATCGTCGAGCAGCCGCTGATCATCGGCATGCTGGCCGTGCCGATCTTCCTCCAGGGGCTGCTGATCGCCGGCATCGGCTACTGGCTGAACCGAAAATTCCGCGTCCGGCATGATGTCGCCGGGCCGTCGACGATGATCGGCGCCTCCAACTTCTTCGAACTCGCCGTAGCCGTCGCCATCGTCCTTTATGGCTTCGACTCCGGCGCTGCGCTGGCCACCGTCGTTGGCGTGCTGATCGAGGTGCCGGTGATGCTGTGGCTGGTGAAGATGGTCAATTCGACCAAGACCTGGTACGAAAAAGCCCTTTGAATACAGGAGACTGAAATGAAGAAACTCGAAATCTACGATCCCGCCATGTGCTGCTCGACCGGCGTCTGCGGCGTCGATGTCGATCCCATCCTCGTCCAGTTCGCCGCCGACCTGGCCTGGATCGGCGAGCAAGGCGTTACCGTGCAGCGCTACAACCTCGGCCAGGAGCCGCAGGCCTTCGCCGCCAATCCGGCGGTGGTCAAGGAAATGGAAGCCGGCATCGACCGCCTGCCGATCATCGCCATCGACGGCCAGATCGTCACCACCGGCCTCTACCCCTCGCGCGCCCAACTGGCGCAGAAGCTCGGCCTGACGTTGAGCGGTGGCGAAGAAGCGCCGAAAAAATCCTGCTGCTCGCCGAAATCCGGCTGCTGCTGAGGACTAGCCATGATCGACCTGAACGACACACCGCGTTACCTCTTCTTCACCGGCAAGGGCGGCGTCGGCAAGACCTCGCTGTCCTGCGCAACCGGACTGGCGCTGGCCGAACAGGGGAGACGGGTGCTGATCGTCAGTACCGATCCAGCATCGAATCTCGATGAAGTGCTGGAAACGGCGCTCGCCGGCACGCCGACGCCGATACGCGGCGTACCCGGCCTGTCGGCGCTGAACATCGACCCGGAGGCGGCGGCCGCCGCCTACCGCGAGCGGATGGTCGCCCCCTACCGCAACATCCTGCCGGCGGCGGCAATCCAGAGCATGGAAGAACAGTTCTCCGGCGCCTGCACGGTCGAGATTGCGGCCTTCGACGAGTTCGCCAAGCTGCTCGGCGACGCCGGCGCCACGGCAAACTTCGACCACGTCATCTTCGACACCGCGCCGACCGGCCACACGCTGCGCTTGCTGACGCTGCCGTCGGCGTGGAGCGGCTACATCGACAGCAACCAGGGCGGCGCTTCCTGCCTCGGCCCGCTGGCCGGGCTGGAAAAGCAGAAGGCGCTGTACGCGGCGACAGTCGACCGCCTGTCCGACCCGGCGCAGACCCGCGTCGTCCTGGTCGCCCGGGCCGACAGCGCGGCGCTGCGCGAGGCGGAGCGCACCCGTCACGAACTGGCCGAACTTGGTGTCGGCAACCTGCACCTGATCGTCAACGGTCTGTTCTCGGCCAGTTCGGACGACGCCATCGCCCAGGCCATGGACCAGCGCAGCAGCGCTGCCCTGCTCGCCATGCCGCCCGGTCTGGCCGGGCTGCCGCGCCAGGTCGTGCCCTTCCTGCCGCGCGGCACGGTCGGGCTCGACGCCCTACGCGCCATCGTCGATCCGGCTGCCGTCGCCACGCCAACGCGCCCGAGCGACGCCTGCACCCCGTTGCCCGCCGGCCTCGGCGCGCTGATCGACGAACTGGCCAGCGCCGGTCACGGCGTGGTCATGACCATGGGTAAAGGCGGCGTCGGCAAGACCACCGTCGCTGCGGCCGTCGCCGTCGCGCTGGCCCGGCGTGGACATAAGGTGCACCTATCGACCACCGACCCGGCCGCCCATGTCGCCGCTGCCGTCGGCAGCGAAATTACCGGGCTCTCGGTCAGCCGCATCGACCCTGCCGCCGAAGTCGCCGCTTACACCGAAGAAGTATTGAGCAAGGCGCGCGGCACACTGGACGCCAGCGCGCTGGCGCTGCTCGAAGAAGACCTGCGCTCGCCATGCACCGAGGAAATCGCCGTCTTCCGCGCCTTCGCCCGCGAGGTCGATCGGGGCAGTGAGGGTTTCGTCGTCCTCGACACCGCGCCGACCGGCCACACCATCCTGTTGCTCGACGCCGCCGAGGCCTACCATCGCGAGGTGCTGCGCACCCGCGGCGAAATGCCGGCCGCCGTGACGCAGTTGTTGCCGCGCCTACGCGACCCCGCCTTTACCCATGTATTGGTCGTAACCCTACCGGAAGCGACGCCGGTGCACGAAGCCGAGCGCCTGCAGGGCGACCTGGCCCGCGCCGGCATCCGGCCCTGGGCCTGGGTCATCGAACAGAGCCTGCTCGCCAGCGGCAGCCGCGATCCGCTGCTGTCGCTGCGCGGTGCTTACGAAATCCCCTTCATCCGCCGCGTCGCCGACACGCTGGCGCCGCGTTGTGCGCTGGTGCCATGGCTGGCCGTCGCGCCGGTGGGCGTCGCCGGTCTGCAGCAACTCGATGCCTGACGATCGGCCCTGCCTCAGCCGCGCCTGGCGCGAAACGCGCGGCGAACTACTGGGCTGGCTGCGCCATCGGCTCGACAGCGAAGCAGAAGCCGACGACCTGCTGCAGGAGGTCTTCCTGCGCGCGCTGCGCCAGGGCGATGCTTTCTGCACGCTGGACAACCCGCGCGCCTGGCTGTTCCAGGTCGCCCGCAACGCACTGACCGACCGCCTGCGCAGCAACCGCCCACCAAGCGAACTTAGCGACGACCTGGCCGCCACCGAAAGCGAACTGCCAGCAACGGTCGACCAGCTGACCCAGTGCCTGCCGCGCGTACTTGGCGAACTCTCAGCCGCTGACCGGCTAGCGATCGAGCTGTGCGACATCGCTGGGCAGCCGCAGCAGGTGCTCGCCGAAAAACTAGGCATCTCGCTATCCGGTGCAAAGTCCCGTCTGCAACGGGCACGCCAACGCCTGAAGGTGCGCTTGATCGAAGGCTGTCAGGTCTGTTTCGACGCAGAGGGCCAAGTCGCAGGCTTCGTTCCCCGCCCACCGCCGAAGCGCTGAAACGAAAATCCGGCTGGCTTTGTCGGGTGGCTTCAGCGTAGCATGAGCGTTCATCGATAAACCCCACCCCACTCATGCCTCCAACAAGCCACGGGCCGCAGCCCGTCAGCAAGCGCTTCCACCGCGACCATCTCTGGGTCGCCGGCTGGCTCGCCTATTCCTTGCTGGCGCTGGGCGTCTTCGCCTGGCAGGATGCCTGGCTCGGTTTCATGTGCATCACCCGATGATAGTCGCCCGTCCGTTCGCCACCGAAGCGGCCTTCGACGAACTGCTGCGGCCGTTCCGGATACGCGCCGACCGCATCATGGTCGGCATGAATGTTTTCCTGCTATTGGTCTGCGCACTGCTGGCACCGCTGCGCTCGACCTGGATGGAATGGCTGCTGATCGGCGTGCCAACGCTGCTGCTTTCCTTTGTGCTGCTACGCCGGCAGCCGGGCGCGCTGCTGACGCGCCTGTTCATGGCCAGCGCCTTCATGGTGTTCACCGGTCTGATCATCCACCAGACCGGCGGCGACATCGAAGCACATTTCTCGGCCTTCGGCCTGATCGGTGTCCTGCTCTATTACCGCGACTGGCGCACCATACTCGCCGCCACCGTCGTCATCTACCTGCACCACCTGATCCTCGGCTACGCGCAGGCACTCGGCGCGCCGATCTTCGTTTTCGACAGCAACCAGTTCTGGCTGCTGTTCGGCCTGCACGTTGCCTACTTCCTGCCCTTCGTCGGCATGATGGGCTACCTGGCCATCTGGCTGCGCCGGGAAGGCTACGAAAGCCAGCATGTGATCAACCTGGCGCAACAAATCGTCCAGGGCAACCTGGTCGAAGAGGCCGTTTCCCCGACCGGCACGGAAACCCCGCTGATCAACGCTGTGCGCCTGATGAAGAGCCGGCTGCTCGACCTGCTCCGGGTCATGCCGATTGCCGCAGCGGTGATCCGCATCGACACCGACCGCATCGTCAATGTCAATGCGGCATGGATCCGCACCATCGGCCCGCTCGACAACGAACATGCGCAATTCGGCCAGTCGCCGATCTGGGCCGATCCGGACACCTGGTCGTCGTTGATGCAGCGTCTGCGCGAGGCCCGCGACAAACTGATCGACAAGGTCGAAGTCGTGCTGCGCAAGAATGACGGCACGCCCATCCTGTGCGAGTTGTCGATGATCCTGCACGAGGACATCGTACCGGTGATGGCCATCCTGACCGTCGAGGACATCACGTTGCGCCGGCGAGCCGAGGAAACGATGCAGCGCCTGGCCTTCCGCGACATGCTGACCGACCTACCCAACCGGACCAGCCTGCAACTGGCGATGGAAGCGGCAATCCAGAACTGGCAAGCCCAAAAGCGGCCCTTCGCCGTGATCATGATGGACCTGGACGGTTTCAAGCCGGTCAACGACCGCTACGGCCACGATGCCGGCGACGAAGTGCTGCGCGTCATCGGGGCGCGTCTGAACAATGTCAACCGCCAGGATGATCTGGCGACCCGGATGGGCGGCGACGAGTTTGCCGTGATCCTGCACGACTGCCCGAGTGCCGCCGCCGCGCGCGAGATTGCCCAGCGCTTCATTACCGCCATCGCCCGACCGATCCGCCTGAGCGTATCCGGCGAAATCGTTTCCGTCGGTGCCAGTGCCGGCGTGGCCCATGTCGGCGACGGCGAAGCCACGGCCGAGGCCATTCTCAAGCGCGCCGACGACGCCCTCTATTCAGCCAAGCACGCCGGCAAGAACCGGATCACCTGACCCGTTTTAGGCGTTGGCAGCCGTTTCCGACACACGCCCGATATCATCCAGGCGCTTCTGCAAAGCGATGTGATCCAGTTTATCGAGCGGCAGGTTGACCAGCAGTTCGATGCGGTTGCGCAACTGGCGGAAGGCTTCGACAAAGGCGCGGTGCTTCTCGAAATCGCTGCCCTCGACCGCTGCCGGATCGGGGATTCCCCAGTGCGCGGTCAGCGGCTGCCCCGGCCACACCGGGCAGACTTCGCCGGCGGCGTTGTCGCAGACGGTAAAGACGAAATCCATCTGCGGCGCGCCCGGTACGGCAAACTCTTCCCAGGATTTGCTGCGCAACCCTGCGGTCGACAGGTGCAGATTCTGCAACTGTTCGATGGCCAGCGGGTTGACCGTGCCATTGGGCATGCTGCCGGCGCTGAAGCCGCGGAAACGTCCCTTGTTAACGCTGATGTCGTTCATGATGGCCTCGGCCATGATTGAACGGGCTGAATTGCCGGTGCAGAGAAAAAGTACGTTCTTGACGTCGGACATCATGGCCTCCCTGGTGCAGGTTGATGGTTCGCCAGCAGTGTAATCAGCCGCCCCGGCCCCCTTGATTTCAGGCATATGACCAAATTGTTTCACGCAAGCTGCGTCTTTTTCCCGGCTCATCCGTCTACACGGTCAACCTCTGCCTTTCGGGAAAAACCATGCTCGCCCTCCGCCTCTCACCGCCAAGACACACATCATCCTGGCTGGCCCTGATCGCCTTCTGCACAACTCTCTGGATCGCTGCCTACAGCCACCTGATCGCGTTCGCCAACTGGCTCATCAGCCTGTTCGGCATCGACCGGACGACACACTTCGGGGAAGCGCTGCATTTCTTTTTCTACGACACCCCCAAGGTGCTGTTGCTGCTGACCGGCGTCGTATTCGTCATGGGCATCATCCATACCTTCTTCACGCCGGAACGCACACGAGCCTTGCTGGCGGGCCGTGCCGCCTCGGTCAATTACCTACTTGCTGCACTGCTCGGTGCGGTGACGCCATTCTGCTCTTGCTCCGCAGTACCGCTGTTCATCGGCTTCCTGTCGGCCGGCGTGCCGCTCGGCATCACGCTGACCTTCCTGATCGCCGCACCGATGATCGACCAGATCGCCATAGTGATGCTGTTCGCGATGTTCGGCTGGAAGGTGGCGGCGCTGTACTTCACTTTCGGCATCGCGCTGGCGGTGATCGCCGGCATGATCCTGACCCGGATGAATCTGGAACACCTGCTTGAGGACTGGGTTCTCGCCATACAGAAGAGCGCTGCGCTGAGCATCGAGATGGCCACGCCGACCTGGCCGGAACGCTTCGCTTCGGCGTGGGCCAGCGTCAAGGAAATCGTTGGCCGAGTCTGGCCCTACGTGATGGTTGGCATCGCCATCGGCGCCGGCATCCACGGTTACGTGCCGCAGGAATTGATGGCGACACTGATGGGCAAGGAGGCCTGGTGGGCGGTGCCGGCCGCAGTCGGTATCGGCGTGCCGATGTACACCAACACCGCCGGCGTCATCCCGATCGTCGAGGCACTGTACGGCAAGGGGGCAGCCATGGGCACGCTGCTCGCGTTCATGATGAGCGTGGTCGCACTGTCATTGCCGGAAATGATCATCCTGCGCAAAGCGCTCAAGGTGAAGCTGATCGCCATCTACGTCGGCATCGTCGCCAGCGGCATCATTGTCGTCGGCTATCTGTTCAACATCGTCATTTAGGAAGCACATCATGAAAGACATCAAGGTTCTCGGCACCGGCTGTGCCAACTGTCGCAATACCGTCAAGCTGATCGAGGAAGTCGCCGCTGAACGCAATGTTGCGGTCAACCTCACGAAAATAGAGGATTTGCCCGAAATCATGAAATACGGCGTGATGTCGACGCCGGGCGTGGTCGTCGACGGCAAGGTCGTGCACGCTGGGGGCGTTCCGGATCGGGCAAAAATCAGTACTTGGTTATAAACTGATCTCCCCAACGGAGGAGGACTACACAATGAAGAAAATTTTGCTTGCGCTGACTGGCGCCCTGATGCTGTTCACCCAGACGGTTCGCGCCGAAGCCGTGCTGACGGTAGGCAAGCTCGGCGATGGCATCTTTGCCCTAATCGGTCAGACTGGCGCGCGACTGTATGAAAATTTCGGCCTGAATGCCAATTACGGGGTGATCGACACACCGGACGGGACCATCCTGATCGATTCCGGCGCATCGACCATGGCTGCCAAGCTGCTTGAGAGCGAAGCCCGCAAACTGACCGGCAAACCGGTCAAGTGGGTGATCAACACCGGTAGCCAGGATCATCGCTGGCTGGGCAACGCCTACTTTGCAGTCCAGGGCGCACAGATCATCGCACTGCAACGCACGGCAACGACCCAGGCGCGACTTGGCAAGGGACAGATCGAAGCGCTGGCCCATGAGTTGAAGGAACAGATGGACGGCACCGCCCCGGCACCGGCGGCTAAGCCGCTGGCCGGCGACACGCAGACGCTGACACTGGGTGGCCGGACGCTGGAACTGCGCTACTTCGACCACGCCCACTTTGACGGCGATGCCGTGGTCTGGTTACCGAAGGAGAAAATCCTGTTCTCCGGCGATCACATCTACGTCGACCGCCTGCTCGGCATCCTCCCCGAAAGCAATGCCGAAACCTGGCTGAAAGCTTTCAATCAGGCCGTCGCCCTGCAACCGGCGCGCATCGTCCCGGGCCACGGCCGGGTCTGCGATGTCGCTCAGGCGCAGCGCGAGACGGGTGATTACCTGACTTTCGTCGTCGCCGGCACCAAGCAGTCTGCCGAGGACATGGCCGGCGTCGACGCCGCCGTCGACGCCCTGAAGGATGCACCCGCGTTCAAGCATCTGCGCAATTTCGACGATCTGCACCGCGGCAACGTCAATCGAGCTTACTTGCGCTTTGAGTCAGCTCAGTAGTGCAACGCAACCAAGCCTGCAGTACGGACAGTACTGCAGGTTCTGCGATGTTCCGGTCAGTCCGCACACCCCAGCCCGAGTTGTTTGTCCGGCAAACGATCTGGCGAAATAAGCGGCAGCTTTCCCGGAGCCGGGGTGCTTGTGGGAAGCTCAGGCATTCCTGCCGATTTCGCCTTGACACCGGCAACCCTATTTTTATTAGCTTGCGGCGACTCGATTCTATGCGTTGGCTCCTGCCTCGTGGCAGCCGTAGCCGTCTGAATGGAATCGTAGCCACCCGGCTGCTCCGCCCTGGCTTTCAAGCTAGAACTCAACAAGAACACGGAAATAACATAGGAGGCAAGTTGCTGTCGATTCATTGGCTTCTCTGATGACGACGGTGGCGCCACAACGGGTAGATCAAGATCAGTGGAATCGCCACAAGCAAGCTCACCCATTCGAACGCTGCATCCGCTCGGCCAGCCGGCAGCCGCCGACTCAAGTGAAGACTGATCTGCCAGATATCCGCCGTGCTCAATTCAGCCTTGTTGGCATATTTCATGCGCAAAGTAACGGCCAACCAGCCTGGTAGGGAATGTCGCACTGCCTCGACTGGACCCAGTCCGTGACAGGGCATGCAGCGGGTCCGCAGCAGACGTTCATCTGCCGGCAAGGCTAGCCAGGCTGCCTGCCGTGCAACATCTTCGGCCTGCCTGCGGGCTGCTTCTTCAGCCGCTCGCGCCAATTCGCGCTGACGACCGGCTTCGATTTCCGCCGAGGTTTGCTGGCGCTGACGGTCATCCTTGAGACTGGCGTTGATCTCGTAATCGGCGACATCGAACTCCGCCCGCACCGGCAACGCCAGCAAGAACAGCAGGGGCAGTACCCGGGTCAGAGCTTGTCCAGTCCCCATCGGTATTTAGGCGGCTCAGGCGGGGTCAGTGTCTTGAACCCCATCTCGGCAGTCCGGCAATCCGGACAGACATCCATGAACATGGCGTCCAGCCCTTTTTCCTTCAGGCTGGCCTTCATGTTCCGCATTTCCTCGCTGGCGATGAAGGGTTTGCCGCAATGCCGGCAGTGATCCTGTGCCACGGCAGCTTCCGGGGGCGCGTCGGCGGCCGCATCCGCCGTTTCGCCCAAAGGATTTTCTCCAGCCCAGACGACATCGCGAAGCATCGCCGCCAGATGGGCATAGACCGGCGCAAATGCCAGATGCTCGCAGGACTCGTTCAGCTCCCGGGCAAAGCTGGGCAGCCAGGGGCGCAGGAAATGCGCTTCGAAACGCTCGGCGAACGACTGATTCGTCTCGTCTTCGGCCGCACGCTCACGGGCCAGGGCAGCAAATTCGAGAATCAACGACAGGTGATCGTCGAGGTCGCGCACCGAATCGGCACGCTGAAACCCTGCCTGGCGGTAGGTTTCGCTCAGCGCATCGACCGAACGTCCCATGACGCTACCGTCCAGATAGAGACCGGCGTTGATCGATACCGGTCGCGGCGGCACGATGAACAGACGGCTGTACATCTGCAGGAGTTGCAGGTCGTCGGCGACGGCGTCGAGCGCCTGCCGGAAATCAGCGATGGTCTGCCCGCTCAGCCAGGGAATGGCAGGACGCAACTCATTCAGGTCGGCGACCAGCGAATCGCGCATGGCGGCAAGATAGCCGTCGCCGGGCTGGGTAAAGGCTCGCGCCAGCAGGGCGTAAAAATCCGCCAGGGCAGTGCACAGGGGACGCAGGTGAATACGATCGTTCATGCGCTTCTTCCTTCATGCGAAAAAAGGCCGGTCCGGAACCCCGAACCGGCGAACCAAATGCCCGGCCGCAAGGGTGCCGGGCATACTCCTCGTTGCGGAGTCTGGAACAATCAGTCATCCATCGAGTAACGGCTCTCGGCAAATGCGTAGATGGCATTTGCCAGGCACACCGCCATCACCAGCATGGCCCACTCGACCATCGAAGGCGTATAGCTCAACAGGCCGTGCGTCCAGCTTCCCTTGAACGGCGCCACCATCTGACCGCCGATGATGAATTCGTAGCGACCGATGAACAGCCCGACCAGGGTCAATGCCGAAGCAAGAATCTGCATGCCGGCCTGACGACGGGTACTTTCCTTGAGCATCAGCACCAGCGGCAGCAGGATGCACAGCCAGATTTCGACCTGGAACAAGGCCGAGCCGCTGATCACCTTCCACACCTGCAAGCCATCGAGGTTGCTCCACAGACCGGTCGACACGCGGGCCAGCACGAAGGCGGCATGAAGCGCGATGACGATGGCGAAGAGACCGCTCATCTTGCCGTCGAACAGCTTGCGCACACCAGCCGGCAGCCTGTCGGCGGAAAAGCCGTACACGAGGTAAGTGAAGAAGATGCCGAAGGACATGGCGCCGAGGAAGGACTCCACCAGGAAAACCACCGGCAATTCGCCACCGAACCAGAACGGCCGCATGCCCATCATGCCGAATACCGCACCGGCAATCAGCGTGACGCCAAGCGCCGTGAAGGCCAGCACCTTGGGTACGGCTCCCTCGGCCAGTTGCTCGGCGGTCGCAGTCAGTGACTTGGCCAGCAGCAATAGCAGCGAGATGGCAAAAACGACGACGAAAAGGACTTTCCAGAACAACGGCGAGGCCGTCTGGAAGCTCAACGGAATCGCGTACATGGCCTTGAACGGCGCCCCCAGCTCAAGGAACAGCGTTGCCCCGCCGCCGGCCAGCGCGGCCAGCGCGAGCCACAGGCAGCGTTTGACCAGCGGCATGAAGTCCTTGATTCCGGCGACCAGACCGAGACAGGCAACCAGCGCCAGTCCGGTCGACGACAACAGGAAGAAGTCGTAGACGACGATGGGCAGGCCCCAGAAGATCCCATCATTGGTGGTATTGAAGGCGCGGTGGCCGTTCGACATCAGGTTGGCGAGCACGAAGCCCGCCGTCACCACGAAGCCGAGCACGGCCGCGCCCAGGTACCCGAAACCGCCGGGCAATTTGCGTGCAGCAGTAGTCATGAGCAATTCTCCTCAGGAATCACGATCTTCATTGGCGCGCCCGGACGGCACGACCGCGCTCTTGCCGGTGACGTAGTACACCTGCGGCTTGTTGCCGGTGTGCTCCATCAGGCGGACACCCTTTTTCTCGGCGATCAACTGATTGACGTGCGAAGACGGGTTGTCGAGGTCGCCGAAGAAACGGGCCTTGGGTGCGCAGGTACGTACGCAGGCCGGCACGTATTCCTTCAGTTCAGGGATGTCCTCGTCGAGATCCGGTACGCCTGCCGGGGCCTTGCTGATCTTGTGGTAGCAGAAGGTGCACTTGGAAACGACGCCCGGTGGCGGCACCCCGATACCCTTGCTCCAGTCCTCGTTGGCATCCGGCATCCGGTAGGGCGGCGTCCAGCCGTGCTTGCCGTCCTCGCTCTTGAACACCTGCTTGACATCCGGTTCGACCAGCGGCTTGGTGTCGGTGTAGAAGCGCACGCCATACGGGCAGGCGATCATGCAGTACTTGCAGCCGATGCACTTGTTCCAGTCCACCAGCACCACACCATCCTCGGTCTTGTAGGTCGCCTTGGTCGGGCAGACATGGACGCAGGACGGGTTTTCGCAATGCTGGCAGGGCCGTGGCAGCCAGGTCAGCTTGACGTTGGGAAATTTGCCCTCTTCGAAGAACAGGACGTCCTGCCAGTTTTCGCCGGGCGCAGTGTTGTTCTCCTGCGCACAGGCGGTCGAGCAGGCCTGGCAGCCGGTACAGCGCTCCAGGTCGATGACCATACCCCATTTAGCCATTTATCTTCTCCTCGTATCCGTTGCTCAGGCCCGCTCGATGCTGACCTTGGTGGTGTAGTAATTGCACTGGCCGGTAATGCGGTCGGACTGGTTGACGGTGATTTCACCGCCATGACCCGGCATCCGGTTCTTGGCCCAGCGGCCGTGTGCCCAGTGACCGTGCTCCATCGGGAAGACCAGCGTGTCCGGACGAACACCCTCGAAATAGCGGACAAAGCCCTCGATGTGCCCCAGATCGGACTTCACCTTGACCTTGTCGCCATCCTTGATGCCGCGCTTCTTGGCGGTCTCGGGATGAATCTCGATGTACACCGTGTTGCGCCCGCCCATGGTCGGCTGCAGCAGGGCGATGGCATGCGGAATGTTGGCCCCGCGTCCTTCGGCGTGCAGGGCGACCTTCGGCGTCACCATGTAGAGGTCGCCACCGCCCGGGTGCTTCGGCTCTTCCCACTGCGGGAACATCAGCTTGGCCGGGTCGCGCCCTGTTTTGGCCGCAATCCAGTCCGCCTTGGCTTCCATGGCGGAGGAGCGAATCTCGAACTTGCCGGAAGCGGTCTTGAACAACTTCTCCTTGACGGCGTCGGCGTTCAGCGGCTTGTTGTAGCCCTTGCCGTCCCACTCGTAGAACTCGCCTTGGCGTTGCTGGTAGATGTAAGGCTTCTTGTACCAGACGCCCTTCTCGACCCAGCTCTCGAAGGAATTGACCCCGTTGTCGCCGGGATCCTTCTCAAAGCCCTTGGCCAGGTGACGGATGACGTTCTCGGTGTTGTTCAGCGCCTTGTAGTAATCGCCCATCGGTCCCTTGATGCGCTTGCCCAGCTCGATCAGCATGTCGCCGTAGTACTTGGTGTCGTACAGCGGCTTGACGGCCGGCACCCGCAGCTGCGCCAGCGGCCAGCCCTGGAAGGGATAGGTCGGCGCGTCCTGCATGCGCTCCAGGTAGGTATGATCGGGCAGGATCAGATCGGCCATCATCGCCGTCTCGCCGGGGAAGGGCGAGGTGTCGATGACGAACAGTTCCTTCAGCGCCTCTTCCCATTCCTTGCCGTTCGGCGCAGTGAAGACCGGGTTGGTCAGATAGAACATCACCGTGTCGAGCTTGTACGGGTTGCCCTTGAGACTGTTCGGCCCGACTTCCTGGAGCATGTTGTTGGCCATCAGATAGCCGTCTTCATGGCCCTTCAGGTCGATGCGCGGCATCTTCTTCCAGTCGCCGGCCTTCGCCCAGTCGTCCATGTAGTCGTCAGCATTGACCGGCATCGCACCGTAAGACGGGCCCATCTGGTACATCAGGCCGCCCTTGGCGTAGAAAGCACCGACCAGCGCGTTCAGCGTGTGGATCGCCATGCCGTTGTACACACCGTTCGAATGGGCGTGGGCACCACGTTCGTAGAGCGCCATCGCCGGCCGTGTCGTACCGAACTCGCGCGCCGTCTTGACGATATCGGCGGTGGCGATGCTGGTCACTTCGGTCGCCCACTCCGGGGTCCGGTCCTTCAACTCGACGTTCCACCAATCGACCAGGCCCTTGACCCATTTTTCCTTGAAGAGATTGGCATCTACCGTCTTGCCGGTGACGAAGCGATTGTCGCCATCGACAAAATCGCCGACGAAATTGCGCTCCCACAAGCCTTCGGTCAGGATCACGTGGGCAATCGCCAGCGCCAGCGCGCCGTCGGTACCCGGCTTGATCAGCAAGGCGCGGTCGGAACTGGCCAGCGTCGTGTTCATGTGCACATCGACCGCGGTAACCTTGGTCTTCGGCGACTTCTCGCCGCGAATGTAGCCCCACACCTGCATGTTGTTGTTGTACGGCCGGAAGGCTTCGAGGAAGCCGACCCCGAACATCAGCAGGTAATTGGTATTGCGGTAGTCGTAGGCGTTGTAGCCGCCGATGCCGTCGACCAGCTTCTTCGAGATGACGCTGCCGTCGGAACACATCGACGAGTGGCCGATGGCGACGTTGGGCGAACCGTAAAGCTTGCCGAATGTCCCCTGCAAGCCGGCACAGGAAGCCCCCCAGCCACGGCCATAACACAGTGCGAAACGGTGCGATTCCCCCTTGTCGCGCAGGTTGTTGAGACGGTCGGCAGCGATCTGCAAGGCTTCGTCCCAGGAGATCGGCACGAATTTCGGATCTTCGTTGCGCCCCTTCTTGGGGTTGGTACGCTTCATCGGCCCCTTGAAACGATCCGGGTCGTAGAGGATGTAGGCGCCGAGCGGGCCCTTCGGGCACAGCTTGCCATTGGCGATCGGATGGTCGGTGTTGCCGTAGATCGAGTGCACGCGACCATTGGTCACGTAGACATCGATGCCGCAACGGGCCGGACACTGGTGGCAGATATTCTTGACCACCTGGTAATCGCCGCTGGCCGGTGCCGGCGCAGCCTTGGCCTCGCCGGACAAGGGAGCCAAGGCGGTGAATCCGCCGGCCGTCGCGCCGGCTGCACCGGCAACGCCGGTCGCCTGCAGGAAGCGACGACGGCTGATGCCCAACTTCAATATGCTCATTTTTTCTCCTCCTCTGAAACGCCGATAAATTTGTGCTGCACGTTTCGCTCAGGCATCCGCGGGCGGCGACTGGGCAAAAAGACTGTTGACCCCGCCAGCCAGGCTGCGGGAAAAGAGCGCCTGCTTGCTGCAGACCGGGCATTGATCGCGCCCACCGAGCGCCGGGAATTCGCTGCCGCAGGTGCGGCAGGCGGACAACTGCCAGCGGATCAACGACTGGCGGCCGGCGCCATCGCCGCCGAATGGCTGCATCCGGATGGCCCGGTCCGGACAATTGCGGGCACACTGACCACAGGCGATGCAATGCAGCGGGTCGAAACTGAGCCCCCCGGCGCCGTCGCTCGCCGCATCAATCTGCAACGCCCCGGTCGGGCACACCGCCGCACAGACGCCGTGTCCCTGGCAACTCCCGGCCACCGTCAATTGCGGCAGATGTCGTGCCGGAATCTGCCGCCCGTGACGCGCCGCCAGCGTGGCCATGGCCCCAACCAGACGCAGACGCTCACGCGGCACGATCTTGCCGGCCAGGCTGAACACCGGGGCAGGCAGCGGTTCACCGTCATTTTTCAATGCCTGGGCGCCGTTTACTGCGGCACCGGCCAACTGGCGGAAAAAGCCGCGTCGCGACACAGGCGGCGTAGCGTCAACCAACCCGGTCAGCGATTCCATCAAGGCATCGTCGGTCGGCACGAAATCGATGACCGGCAGATGCGATTCGTCGAACCCGCACTCGAACAGGGATAAACGCGCTTCGGTCACGGCCGCCATCAGCTTGTCCATGGCGCTGCCATTGGGCGAACTCTTGCCGGCTTCACAACCTGTACACCAGCCGCGCACGGTCAGATGCAGGGCACTGCCGCGCTGGCTGGCCGCCTGCACCAACCAGCCTGCCGACAAACCGGCCAGGCAGGGAACGCGGATGCCGTGTTCCGGCACGGAAGATGACGGGACGCGCTGGCAGTCGATATGAATCCAGGCGTGATCGGGCAGACTCTCCGGCAACGGGAAGGCATCCACCCGCAGGGCACCGGTCAAACACTGGGTGGTACATTGTCCGCAAGCCAGGCAATCGCCGCTCAATACCGGCCTGCCCGCGTCGAGCACGATGGCCCGCGTCGGGCAGGCATCGGCACACATACCGCACGCCTGCCCCGGGAAGCGTTCCGGCAGACAGGCAGCCACATCGAAACCCAGCTTGCCGCCGGACTTCCATTGCGTCACTGCCGCGGTTTGCGTCCGGGCACTCTCCATCTCCGCCATCCTTTATTTTTGATTGTCTGCCGGAGCCCCCTCTGCAATAGCCGGGCCAGCAACATGGGGAATAAAAAAACCCCAAACCAATCAATCAGCTAAGACAAATCCCCAGCGCAGACCGCCAATCCGGTGTTACCAAACCGTAACGCTGAAAATTGCATCCAGCCAACGCTGTTACGAATACGTAACACCCGGTTGGCATGCGCTTTTCACCCGCACGGAAAGGGACTGGCAAGCCAGGGCAAATGCCGCTTATCATCCGGCCATGATCGATACGCCCAGCGTTTCCAGCCAGCGCCGACGCCTGCTGCTGGCCATGGCGACAGCCTCGTTGCTGCCGGCCAACGCACGGGCGGTTTCCCGCGACACACCGCTCAGGCTGGGCCTGATGCCAGTCTTCCTCGACGACCAGTTCAGCTTTCTCGAACAATGGCGACGCTGGCTGGCACGCAAGCTGGATCGGCCCGTGCTTTTCATCCAGCGCGGCAATTACCGCGAGGTCATCGACCTGTTGCGCGCGGGCAAGATCGACATGGCCTGGTTGTGCGGCTACCCCTATGTCCGCTACCGACACGAACTGCAGTTGCTTGCGGTGCCCCTGTGGCGCCGCCGACCGCTTTACCAGTCCTACCTGATCGTCCCTCATGACGACAAGCGCACTCAGGGCATCAACGACCTGCGTGGCAGGGTCTTCGCCTATTCCGACCCCGATTCGAATTCCGGCTTTCTCTACCCCCGTTATCTGCTGAAAAGCAGCGGCGAAAACCCGGCGACCTTTTTCTCGCGAACCTTCTTCACCTGGGCTCACCGCAAGGTTGTTGAAGCCGTCGGCGTCGGCCTCGCCGATGGCGGCGCGGTCGATGGCTACGTCTGGGAGACGCTGGCCGAAGTACGCCCGGAACTGACGGCCACGACACGCATCATCGACCGCTCGCCGTTCATGGGCCACCCGCCTTTCGTCGCCCGCCGCGACCTGCCGCCGGAGGATATGACGCTGATTCGCGCCACCCTGACCGGTATGGCTGGCGATGACGAGGGCAGGACGCTGCTCAACCGCTTGCGTCTCGACGGTTTCGTGCCGGGCGACCGCAGCCTGTTCGACGGCATCGAGAAGATGGCCCGCGAGGCAGCCTGATATGTTCTTCGACAGTGATCTTTCGCTGCGCTGGAAGATTCCCTTGCGGGTCATGGCGGCCGTCCTCGGCACCGCTTTTGCCGTCACCTCGGCACTCCTGGTCTGGGAATACGACGAGATGCGCCAGAACCTGGAGGGACATGCCAAGAATCTCGGGCGCGTCCTGTCGAACACTTTGGTCACTCCGATGCTGCACGACGATGTCTGGCGGGCCTATGAAATCCTGCAATCGGCCCGGGTCAGTTTCCCGGAGGCTCCGGAATTGCTGGCCGAAGTCATTGTCGTCAGCGATAGTCGCCAACAGGTTTTCGTCTCCACCCGCCCCAAGGAATACCCGGTTGGTCACGCGCTGACCAGTCGCAGCACGCCGCTGGCCCGCGCTGTCGGCGCACTGGTGACTGACAGCGGCGCAGGACAAAAGGTGATTACCCCGACCGGCGGCAGTTCGCTGTACTTCGTCGCCACCCCGTTGCTCGCCGATGGTGTCGCGCTAGGCCATGTGATCCAGGGTTACACGACATCCACATTCTTTCCCCGTTTTGTCCGCCTGGTCGGTCGTGCCGCATTGGTCACCCTGCTGGTGCTGCTGATCATCCTGCCGATATCGTGGTTCTACGCCACCCGTACCGGGGAACCATTGATGCGTCTGGCCGAAGCCATGCGCAAGATTCCCCAAAGCGTCAGCGCGCCGGAGCTCGACAATCTGCCGGAAAGCCGCGACGAAATCGGCCAGCTTGGCACCGCCTTCCGCCGCATGGTCCGCGAATTGCAGGACAAGGAAGCGCTGGAGCGACAGATGCTGGTTTCCGAGCGACTGGCAGCGGTCGGCCGGCTGACCGCCGGCATTGCCCACGAGATCAACAACCCGCTGGCCGGCATGCTGACTGCGATCGACACCTTCCGCAAACACGCCCCCGATCCGGACAAGATGACGCTGTCCACGCTCGCCCTGCTCGAACGAGGCCTGCTGCAAATCAAGCAGACCGTGGCTGCTTTGCTGGTCGAGACCAAGGCCAAGGACCGCGCATTCACGCCGGAGGACGTAAACGACGTGTTGATTCTGGTCGAGGCGCAGGCCCGAACCCGGCAACTGGTACTGCAGGTTCATGGGGAACTGCACGGCGCACTGCCGCTGCCATCGACATTGATTCGCCAGATACTGCTCAACCTGCTCCTCAACGCGGTCAATGCAGCCCCCATCGGCGGCCGGATCGACCTCGACATCAGCGCATCGGCCGACGAATTGATGTTCCGGATTGCCAACGACGGCGAACATATTCCGCAGGAGCGACTGGATACCCTGTTCGAACCCTTCGTCACCAGCCGCGAGCAGGGTCATGGTCTCGGGCTGTGGATCGTCTACCAGATTGTCCAGCAGCTCGGGGGCCAGATCATCGTCGAGAGCCAGCCGGCACAAACCGTCTTCACCGCGATCCTTCCCCACGAACATGAGCCCTGAAGCCAAACCCCACATCTGTCTGATCGAGGACGACGAAATCCTCGGCGAATCCTTGCTCCAGCGTTTTTCACTGGAAGGTTTCGAGGTTGATCTCTGGCGTACCGCCGGCGAAGCCGAGACCGCGCTCTGCAGCCGACGCTACCATGTCGTCGTCAGCGACATCCGCCTGCCCGACCGTAGCGGCGCCGAGCTGTTCATCGACCTGTCGCACCGCCTGCACGGTTTGCCTCCCTTCCTGTTCCTTACCGGCCACGGCAGCATCGACCGAGCCGTCGAACTGCTCAAGGCCGGCGCCGCCGATTACCTGACCAAGCCGTTCGATGCCGATCTGCTGGTACAGAAAGTCCGCGGACTGGCCGAAGAATACGGCATGCTCGGCGGCGGGGATGCCGGCCAGCTAGGCATCTCGCCAAGCATGCGACGCATCGCCGAATCGCTGCCACGCCTTGCCCGCCATGCCTCGGCATTGTTGATCACCGGCGAATCCGGCGTCGGCAAGGAGCATGTCGCCCGCCAGTTTCATCAGCTGGCATTCAGCGACAAGGCGCCTTTCATTGCGGTCAACTGCGCAGCCATCCCCGAAAGCCTCCTGGAATCCGAGCTTTTCGGATTCGACAAAGGCGCCTTCACCGGGGCTGGGAAAACCAAGCGCGGCTATTTCGAACAGGCTGATGGAGGCACGCTATTTCTCGACGAAATCGGCGAGATGCCATTGTCGATGCAGGCAAAACTGTTGCGGGTATTGCAGGACAGGGCCATTACCCGCGTCGGCGGGGAGGAAACGATTGCTGTCGACTTCAAGCTGGTCTGTGCCACCCATCGCGACCTGAAGGAAATGGTCGAGCACGGCCAGTTCCGTGAAGACCTCTACTACCGGATTCACGTCATCCAGGTGCGAATTCCGCCATTGCGCGAACGCCAGGACGACATTCGCTGGTTTCTCCGGCACTACGTCGAGAATTTCAATCGCGCCAATCCACAGGAAGTACGGCGCATCGATCCGTGCACGGAACAGGTGCTGTCCCGCTATGCCTGGCCGGGAAACATTCGTGAACTGAAGCACGCCGTGGAACGTGCCTGCATTCTTTCGCCAGGCCCTCTGCTCGATGCCGAAGCATTTTTCGGAGAAGGCCTCGAAGGGGGCGACGGACAAGGCAGCCTGTCACCATCGCTGGCCGACTATCTGCTCGCCTGCGAAAAGAATTATCTGCAGATTGCGCTGGAGAAGCACGCCGGCCACATGACCCACACGGCGGAAGCGCTGGGCATTTCACGCAAGACGCTTTGGGAAAAAATGCGCCGCCTGGGCATGCACCACGACGATACGCCGTGATGCACGCCCGTCGGCGAATTCCCGAAGGCTTTACTACTTCTTGCTCGGACGTCCGGTCTTGATGCGCTCGACGCGATCCATGACCGCCTTCAGCTCCGCATCGTTGAGCGCGGCCAGCACGGCGACGCCGGCACGCAGCAGCTCGCTCTTCTTGACCTCGCCGCCAAGGCCGCCCATGCGCTTCTTGAGCACGGCGATCTGGGCGTATTCGGCTTCCGGCATGGCATAGCTGTCGCGCACCAGCTTCGGCTTCCTGGCCTTGGCGGGCTTTTCGGCTTTTGCCGGCTTTTCCACCTTGGCCGGCTTGGCCTTGTTGGCTTTCACCGGCTTCGCCTTGGGTGCCTGGGGCGGGTCGTAGCAGATGGCCTCGGCCTGCTCCAGCGCTTCGGCCAGCGCTTTCTGATGCTTGGCAACGGTTTCGGCAACCGCCGGCGCCTTGCGCGGGGCACGCGCCCGGGCGGGAGCCGCGGCCTTGGCCGGTGCGGCTGCTACCGGCTTGTCGACGGCGGCAGCCGCCGGCTTGGCAACTTTGGCGGCCGCGGCGGGCTTGGCGGCGGGCTTGGCGGCGGGCTTCGGTGCGGCGCTTCGCGGCGCTTGCTTGGTGGTGCTCATGGCGACTCTCCCTGTAAAAACGGTATGTGTAGTTTAGCCATTTTGCACTGTCACAGGATTAAAGTTTTTTGACAGGTAAAATGCGCCTCAACTTGAACCACGGAGCACTTTTCATGACCCAGGACGAACTGAAACAGGCGGTTGCCCAGGCGGCGGCCGACTACGTTGCCGAAAAGGCGCCGGCAGGTGCCATCATCGGCGTCGGTACCGGCTCGACGGCCAATTTCTTCATCGACGCGCTGGCCCCGCTGAAAGACCGCTATCGCGGTGCCGTCGCCAGCTCGGAGGCCACCCGCAAGCGCCTCGAAGGTCACGGCATCCCGGTCCTCGACCTCAACGAGGTCGAGCACATCCCGGTCTATGTGGACGGTGCCGACGAGGTCGATGCCGGCCTGAACATGATCAAGGGCGGCGGCGGCGCACTGACCCGCGAGAAGATCGTCGCGGCGGTGGCCGACATCTTTGTCTGCATCGCCGACGGTTCCAAGCTGGTCGACACCATGGGCAAGTTCCCGCTGCCGGTCGAAGTGATCCCCATGGCCCGCGCCCACGTCGCCCGCCAGCTGGCCAAACTCGGCGGCAAGCCGGTGCTGCGCGAGGGCTTCGTGACCGACAACGGCAACCTGATCCTCGACGTCCATGGCCTGGCAATCACCGATCCCAAAGGCCTGGAAGCACAGATCAACCAGATCGTCGGCGTCGTCACCAACGGCCTCTTTGCCATGCGTCCGGCCGACCTGCTGCTGCTCGGCACGGCCGATGGCGTGCGCCGGATCGGCTGAGTCATTTTCCTGTCACATCCTGGGGTTAAAGTTCGTCCAGCAAAAACAGAAACCCCAAATCTCTCCATTCAAGCCCGGCGTCAGTCGGGCTTCTTTTTTGTTCAGTTCAACTGGCGCAGCGGCATCTGGGCTGCCTCCAGGCCGCCGCGACGGCGCTCGACAAACACGCTGCCGCCGATCACCCCTTCGCTCTGTTCCTTGACCCGTTTCTTTGCCTGCTTCTTGGCGACTGAGGCGGCCGCAGCCACTTCCCGGTGCGAGTCGTACTGGCGCGGCTGGATGCGGACGGCGCCGATCGACAGGGTCGGCAAGGCCTGAAAGCCCAGTTCACCGCGTCGGTTCTCGGCCATGTAGCCACCCTGGCTGAGTTCTTCCGGACCGACCATGGCCTGCGTCCGCTCGGCAAAGCCGTGCACCAGTTGCCAGCAGCGGTTCTCCCAGTCGGCACTCTGGAAGATGACGAAGAAATCGTCGCCGCCAATGTGACCGACGAAATCGTTGCGTTCGTCGACGGCATCGCAAATCAGCTGCCCCAGCGTCTGGATCAGGTCGTCGCCACGGCGATAGCCGAAGTTGTCGTTGAACGGCTTGAAGTTATCGATATCGATGTAGGCGGCGACAAACTCGACGTCGGCGTCGAGCATCCGGTCGATGTGTTCGTTGATCGGCACGTTGCCCGGCAACTGGGTCAGCGGGTTGGCGTAGCGGGCGGCGCTGATCTGCATTTCGGTGATCGTCGCCATCAGGTCCTGGCTGTTGCCGATCCCGAGGTAGCTGCCCTCGCCGGTCACGATGAAGCCGTCGTAGAGGTAGTGCTTCGGCGCCAGAGCCAGCATCAGCGCGAGTTCCTGGATGCTGGCATGCTGATCGACGATCAGCGGCGCATGATCCATGAACAGTTCGCAAGACTTGCTGCCATAGAGCTCGCGGCGGAACGGCCGGGCAAAGCGGTCGATCAGGCTGTGCCGGTTGATCATGCCGATCGGCTGCTGACCGTTGACGACCGGCAACACGTAGAGCTCCGGATCGGCCTCGAAACGGGCGATCGCCACATCGTTGGTGGCCAGGTGCGGGAGCGGCTCGATGGCCCGCAACAGATTCCGCGCCGTCGGCACCTTGCCCTGTCCGCCCTGAGTCGGCGTCAGCGCGACGCGTCGCTGGTCGAGGGCGGTGATCACCGGCAAGCTCAGCTGACGTGCCGGTGCCGGCACCGGGCGCTCGATGAAGTAGCCCTGCCCGCAGGCGATCCCCATGTCGCGGATGCAGTTGAAGTCTTCCTGGCGCTCGATGCCTTCGGCCACCAGCGAGGCATTGCAGATCCCCGCCAGGTCCTGCATGGCCCGGACAAAGTGGTATTTGATCCGGTCGTCGGCAATGCCATGGACGAAATGCTTGTCGATCTTGACGAACTCGGGCCGCAGGTCGGACCACATGCGCAGATTGGCAAAACCCTCGCCGAGATCGTCGATGGCAATCTGGAAACCGCGCCCGCGGTAATGCAGCAAGGCCTCCTGGATGCCCGGCAGATCGGTGATCTGCTGGTTCTCGGTCAACTCCAGCACGATGCGGTTGGCGGGCAGGCCGAGTTCGCGCAGCAAGGCCTGCGTTTCCCCGTTCATCAGTTGCGGCGCCAGCAGGCAGCCGGGCGTGACATTGAGGAACAGCCGCCCCCCGAGCGACTGGGCAACAAACGCCCGCATGCTGGTTTCGCGGCAGGCATGCTCCAGCGCCAGCGAGCAGCCGGCGCGGCGCGCGGCCGCGAACAATTTGTCTGGCCGTTGCAGGGCACTGCCTTCGGGGCCGCGGATCAGCGCCTCGTAGCCGTAGATGGCACGCGCCCGGAAATCGACGATGGGCTGGAATACCGGCACGAGCAGCCCCTCGGCGAGGATGGTGCGCAACTCGGAAACTTCCTGGTCGATAACGGTAAGCATGGCGATGACAGCTCATGAATATGGGGCCGCCAAGTGTATGGCCCGGATATTTCAGCCCGGTTAAACCCACACGGCATGCAAGGATGCTGTGTCACGGCCATGTAACCATCGCCCGGCATGCTTTTCCCATCCGCAACCCGATGGTCAAACGACATGCCCAAGCCGAACGACATTGCAAGCTTCCCGGAACTGTTCGACGACATGGAACAGTTCCTCGACGAACAGATCAATCGACTGAAACGCACCGGCCTGCTGACCGCCTCGGTCGCCCTGCCGGCAGCCCTGGCGCTGTTTTACCTGGCGCAGAAGATGACAGGATGATCGGCACACCGAAACCGGACGACACACACAAATGTCATCCACTCTGAATCCAAACGGTATATCATCACCCTGACTTGCGACTCACCCAAGGGAGCCACCAATGACAACAACAACCTACAACGAGCAAGCCGAAAACATCGGCGCCAGCCTGGACAAGACCCTGCGCCTCGCCTGGTTCTGGATCAACGGCGCAATTCTCCCCGGTGTCGGGGTCGCACTTTACCTACTCGGACTGCAGATCAGTCCCTGAAAAAACAAACCCCGCCGTAGCGGGGTCGTGGTGCGGTAACTTCCGGATCAGGGCTTGGGCGGAACGTAGCCCTGGATCTGGTCTGCGCCGTCGCCGAAGAAGTGCTTTTCGATCTGCTCGGCCAGATACTTACGGTGCCGGGCATCGACGAGATTCAGGCGATTCTCGTTGATGATCATCGTCTGCAGCTTGATCCACTGCTGCCAGGCTTCCTTCGAGACGTTCTCGAAAATACGCTTGCCCAGCTCGCCCGGATAGGGCGGCATGTCCAGCCCTTCAGACTCGCAGCCGAGCTTGATGCAATTGACCATTCTTGCCATGTTGTTCTCCTTGGGAATGAATGCGGGGATTATAGAGTCTTGAACAGCACCTTTGACCGCCGCTGGTAGTTGTACATTTCCTTTTTCGCCGCCGGCAGGTCATCGACCGTACCGAGTTTGAAACCGCGCTCGACGAACCAGTGCTCGGTACGGGTGGTCAGCACGAACAGGCGCTTGATGCCGGATTTCTTGGCACGGCGGATGATGCGTTCCATCAGTTGCTCGCCGTAACCCCACTCGCGGTGGTCCGGGTTGACGGCCAGGCAAGCCAGTTCGGCCTCGTCTTCGGTGTGCGGATAGAGGGCGGCGCAACCGACGATGATCCCGTCGTGCAGCATGATCGAGAAACGCTCGATCTCGCGTTCGAGCAATTCGCGCGGCCGGTGCACGAGGATGCCTTCCTGCTCCATCGGCTCGATCAGCGCGATCAACGCGGCGATGTCGTCGGGCTTGGCTTCGCGGATGTTTTCCAGCGATTCGCGGGTGATCACGGTGCCGACGCCGTCATGGGTGAACAGTTCGCGCAGCAGCGCGCCATCCTGGGCATAGCCGATGAGGTGCACGCGACCGACACCGGAGCGGCTGGCGCGGACGGTACAGGGCAGGTAGCGCATCATGTCCGAAGTCAACCAGTCGGCATCGCGCAACAACTGCGATGCTTCATCGGCGGTGACTGCGTCGAGCAGTTCGCCGGAACGATCGGTGACGCCGGCGCTGTCGGTCAGGTACACCAGCTTGTCGGCCTTGAGCGCGACGGCGACGCTTTCCGCGACTTCTTCCATCTGCAGGTTGAAGATCTCGCCGGTCGGCGACGGCCCCTCGCAGTTGAGCAGGACGATGTTGCCCAGGCCGAGCTGGGCATTGATGCCTTCGCTATCGACCTTGCGCACCTTGCCGGCGTAATGCATGTCGATGCCGTCGAGCACGCCGATCGGCTGGCCGGTGATGAAATTGCCGCCGATCACGCGGATCCGGCTGTTGGCCATCGGCGTATTCGGCAAGCCCTGCGACAGCATGGCCTCGATTTCGAGATAGACACTGCCGACCGCATCGAGCACGCAATCGAGCGTATCGGCATCGGTGATGCGGTAGCCGCGGTGGTACTTCGATTCGAGGTTTTTCTCGCGCAGCTCTTCCTCGATCTGCGGCCGCGCACCATGCACCAGTACCAGCCGGATGCCCAGGCTGGCCAGCAGATTGACGTCGTAAGCCAGGGTCTTGATGAACTCGCTGGCAATCGCCTTGCCGCCGAAGGCAATGACGAAGGTCTTGCCGCGAAAGGCATTGATGTAGGGCGTGACCGCCCGGAACCAGGCGACGAAGTTTTCGTCGTAGGAATTTTCGCTCATATCAGCTCTTCTTTTTCCCCTCGCCATCCAGGGCGGCTTCGATACGCTCGCAGACGGTCCTGAGGACCTTCACGCGGGCAAAATTCTTGTCGTTGGCCTCGACCAGCGTCCACGGTGCCAGCCCGGTCGAGGTCCGGTCCACCATGTCGCACACGGCATCTACATAGGCATCCCACTTCTCGCGGTTGCGCCAGTCCTCGTCGGTGATCTTGAAGCGTTTGAATTCGGTGTCCTGACGCTCCTTGAAACGGCGCAACTGCTCTTCGGCAGAAATCTGCAACCAGAACTTGATCACGATGCACCCGGCGCCGGCCATTTGATGCTCGAAGTCGTTGATTTCGGCGTAGGCGCGCAACCAGTCGGCCTCGCTGCAGAAGCCCTCGACCCGCTCGACCAGCACCCGGCCGTACCAGGAGCGGTCGAAGATCGCCACCCGGCCGGTACGCGGCAGATGGCGCCAGAAACGCCACAGGTAGGGCTGGGCGCGCTCCTCCTCGGTCGGCGCGGCAATCGGGATGATCTGGTATTGGCGCGCGTCCATCGCTGCCCCGAGCCGGCGGATGCTGCCGCCTTTGCCGGCGGCATCCGACCCCTCGAAGACCAGCACCAGCGAATGCTTGCCGGTGAAGCGCGGATCGCGGACCAGTTCCGACAGGCGCGACTGGTATTTGGCCAACTGGCTTTCGTAATCCTTCTTGGCCAGTTTCTGCGTCAGATCGAGTTCGCTGAGCACGTTCCTGCCGTCGATCGCCTGGACGATGGGCGGCGCCACCGGCACCTGCGGCACCGGCTGCTGCAGGCGGCGCTTCATGGCGTCGAGAACGATGCGGCCGACGGTCAGCGAGCGGTAGGCATCATCGGTCCCCTCGACGATGATCCACGGCGCCTTGGCGGTATTGGTCACGCGCAGCACATGGCCGGCCACTTCCTGCAGCTTGTCGTAGGTCTTCAGCCGGTCGTAACTTTCCTTGGTCACCCGCCAGGCCGTGCGCGGGTCCTTTTCCAGCGCCTTCAGGCGTTGCTTCTGGGCGTCCTTGGACAGGTGGAACCAGAACTTGAGCACCAGCGCGCCTTCGTTGACCAGCATCGCCTCGAACCGGTTGATGTCGTCGAGGCGCTCGTCGAGTTCGGCGCGGCGCATGTTGCCGGTGATGCGGTCGGCAATCGGCTGCGAGTACCAGGAACCGGCAAAGATGCCAACCTTGCCCTTGGCCGGCAAGGCACGCCAGTAACGCCACATGACCGGGCGCGCGGCTTCCTCGTCGCTCGGTCCGGAAAAGGCCAGCGTCGAGATGTGCCGCGGGTCCATCCACGAATACAGCAGGTTGATGGTCTCCCCCTTGCCGCTGCCGTCGACCCCGGAAATCAGGATGACGACCGGAAACTCCTTTTTCTGCAGGACATCGTACTGAACGTCGAGCAAGGCGGCGCGCAGCTTCGGCACCTCCTGCCGGAAGGTTTCCTTGTCGATCTTGTGTCCCAACTCTGCCGCTTCGAACATCTTCACTCCCCCCTGAAGTCACCCCACAACACCTGCAGGGCGGCCAACGCGGCCAGCCCGGCCGTTTCCGTGCGCAACACGCGCGGCCCCAGGCGCACAGCCCGGAACCCCGCCTGTCGTGCCGCGATCACTTCCTGCGGATCGAGCCCCCCCTCGGCACCGATCAGCAGTTGAACCCGGCTGGCCGGCGCAATGCCGGCCAGCGTTTCTTCGGCATCCGGCGCCAGCATCAGGCGCAGCACGCCGTCGGCCGGCCGGGCCAGCCATTGATCCAGTCTTTCCAGCGGCGCCACCAGGGGTACCTGGTTACGCCCGCATTGCTCGCAGGCCGAAGCGGCGACGCCCTGCCAGTGCGCAACGCGCTTGGCCGCGCGGTCACCGGCCAGCTTCAGGACACTGCGCCGGCTCTCCACCGGCACGATGTCGCGCACGCCCAGTTCGACCGCTTTCTGGATGGTGAAATCCATCTTGTCGCCGGCCTGCAGCGCCTGCACCAGCGTCACCGCCAGCGGCGACTCGCGCTCGACCTCGCGCCAGGCGGCCAATTCGGCAAAGACCTTGTCCTTCTCGATGCGTTCGATGTGGGCGGGATACTCGCCGCCGCGACCGTCGAACAACACCATCGGCGCCCCCGGCGGCAGGCGCAAAACACGCACGGCGTGGCGCGCCACCGGCTCGGGCAGTTCGATATGGGCGCCCGGCGAAAGGGCCTCCCGACAATAGAAACGGGGCAGATTCATCGGTGCTATTATGCGGCGAAACGCGTTGTCGAAGGGAGCATCGTGGTCGCACTCAATCCGCCGGTCTGCGATTTTGGTCAGCCGGCCCCCGATTTCCTGCTGCCGGCCACCGACGGCCGGCATTACCGCCTGACTGATTGCCGCGGCCCGAACGGCCTGCTGGTGATGTTCATCTGCAACCACTGCCCCTACGTCCAGGCGATCATCGACCGGCTCATCCGCGATTGTCGGGAACTCGCCGAACACGGCATCGGCAGCGTGGCGATCATGAGCAACGATACCGAGGCCTACCCGGACGACGCCTTTCCCAACATGAAGCGCTGGGCCGAGGAACTGGCCTTCCCCTTCCCTTACCTGTTCGACGCCGACCAGTCGGTGGCGCGGGCTTACGGTGCCGTATGCACACCGGACTTCTTCGGTTACAACGCCGGACTGGAACTCCAGTACCGCGGCCGGCTCGACGCCTCCGGGCGCAACCCCGGACCGGCGGACGCGCCACGCGAACTGTTCGAGGCCATGCGCATGATTGCCGCCGGCGGCCTGGGCCCGCAGCAGCAGACCGCATCGATCGGCTGTTCGATCAAATGGCGCAATACCTGAGCAAGCCACTGGGTCACCTTGGGTTATCATCCACCATTACCTTGACTCGACTGATCCGGCCTTGAACATCGACGACACCCTCTCGACTGCCGACAACTCCAGACTGCGGCTGACCTATCTGCAGGCCGTGGTATCGAGCATGCCGCAAGGGATCAGCGTCTTCGACGAAAACCTCAAGCTGCGCGTCTGGAACAAGGGCTTTGTCGAGATCGTCGGCCTGCCGCCGGAAATCGTCGTCGACGGCGTCAGTTTTTCCGACCTCATCCGCATTCCGGCGACCCGGGGCGAATACGGCATCGGCGACCCGGAATCCCATGTCCGGCGGATCACCGAGCTGGCCCTGAAATTCCAGCCGCACCGCTTCGAACGGACCCGACCGAACGGACGGACCCACCTGGTGCATGGCGAGCCCCTGCGGATCAACGGCCAACTGGCCGGATTCATCACCACCTACACCGACATCACCGAACGCAAATCGGCGGAAGAGCAGTTGCGGCACCAGCACGCGCTGCTGGAAACGGTGATCGAGGCCATCCCCTGCGCCGTCACGCTGTTCGACAGCAACCAGGAACTGCTGCTGCACAACCGGGAGTTCACCAAATTGCTGGAACTGCCCGACAGCCTGTTCGAAAACCCGCCGGTGACCATGGAGCGGATTTTCCGCTTCAACGCCGAACGCGGCGAATACGGCCCCGGCGACCCGGAGCAGATTGTCCGTTCGCTGATGACCCGCGCCCGCCACCCGGTCGCCCACCATTTCGAGCGCACCCGGCCGAACGGCCAGACCATCGACGTGCGCGGCGTGCCGCTGGACGACAACAGCCTGGTCACCATCTACACCAACGTCACCGAACGGCGCACCAGCGCCGAGCGCGAACAACTGGCCCAGGTCGTCTTCAACCACACCCCGGCCGGCATCATCGTCACCGACGAGAATTACCGCGTGCTGTCGCTCAATCCGGCAGCGTCGAGCATGACCGGACGCAACGCCGGCGAACTGCTCGGCACCTCGGTGCTCGACCTGGTGCTCGCCGACCCGGACTGGAAGCAGGATCAACTGCAGGCCAAGCTGTCCCTGCACGGCACCTGGCGCGGCGAAGTCTCGATGCAGCGCCACGACGGCCAGAGCTTCCCGGCCAGCCTGCGCACCAACCGCGTCGAGGAAAACAACGGCGGCCTGCCCCGGCACTACATCTGGATCTTCGCCGACATCACCGAGCGCAAGGAAGCCGAAGCGCGCATGCAGCACATCGCCCAGCATGATTCGCTGACCGGCCTGCCCAACCGCCTGTCGCTGCTCATGCGCCTGGCCCAGTTGCTGCCGGAAGCCCGCCGCCATGAGTGGAAAGTCGGGATCATGTTCATCGACCTCGACCGCTTCAAGATCATCAACGACACACTCGGTCACCAGGTCGGGGACGAACTGCTGCGCGAAGTGGCCTGCCGGCTGTCCAAGGTGGTGCGCGAAACCGATTTCGTGGCCCGCCTCGGCGGCGACGAATTCGTCGTCATCCTGCCCGGCATCAACAACCCGGCCGACGCGGCGCTGGTCGCCAGCAAGATCGTCAACGCACTGAGCACGCCGATCGAAGCCGAGGGCCATGAACTGCACACCAGCCCGTCGATCGGCATCAGCCTGTTCCCGGACGACGGCCCGGACGGCGACAGCATCCTGAAGAACGCCGACACCGCGATGTACCACGCCAAGGCGGCCGGCCGGAACAACTACCAGTTCTTCGCCGCCGACATGAACCAGCAGGCGACCGAACGTCTCGACATCGAGCGCAAGCTGCGCCACGCCATCAGCCGCAACGAACTGGCACTGGTGTACCAGCCGCAGTTCGCCTCGGACGGCAAGCATCCGACCGGCGTCGAAGCGCTGATCCGCTGGCACCACCCGAGCGACGGCATGATCCCGCCCGACCGTTTCATCCCGATCGCCGAAGAAACCGGAATGATCGTCGAGATCGGCGACTGGGTCATGCATACCGCCTGCCGCGAGATGAAGCACTGGATCGACAGTGGCCTCAAGCCGGTGCGTGTCGCCGTCAACGTCTCGGCCCGCCAGCTGCGCCGCCGCGACTTCTGCGAAACCGTTGCCGGCGCGCTGGCCGAATCCGGCCTGCCGGCCGAATTGCTGGAACTGGAAATCACCGAAAGCTCGGTGATGGAAAACCCGCAGGAAGCCATTCTCATCCTCGAACGTCTGGGCCGCATGGGCATCAGCCTGGCCATCGACGATTTCGGCACCGGCTATTCCTCGCTCGCCTACCTGAAGCTGTTCCCCATCGACCACCTGAAGATCGACCGCTCCTTCGTCCGCGACATCGAGCACGACCTCAACGACCGGGCCATCGCCTTCGGCACCATCGCGCTGGCGCATTCGCTCGGCCTCAACGTCATCGCCGAAGGCGTGGAAACGCCGGACCAGCTTGAATTGCTGCGCAGCAACGGCTGCGACGAGGTGCAGGGCTACCTGTTCAGCAAGCCGCTGACCAGCGGTGCCGCGTTCGCCTTCCTGCACGCCAACGGCCGGGCGGAGTAAAATTCCGGTTTTCACTTCCCGTCCGGAGTTCCCATGGCACAGCGCACGCTGGCTCGCTATCTGACCGAAGAGCATCGCAACAAGGGCCGCATCCCGGCCAATCTCAAGTTCCTGATCGAGGTCGTTTCGCGCGCCTGCCAGGCCATCTCGATTGCCATCGGCAAGGGCGGCCTCGGCGGTGTCCTCGGCGAAGCCGGCAGCGACAACATTCAGGGCGAAGCGCAGAAGAAGCTGGACGTGCTGTCCAACGAGATCCTGCTCGAAGCCAACGAATGGGGCGGTCACCTCGCCGCCATGGCCTCCGAGGAAATGGACCTGCCGCACCTGGTACCGCACCGTTTCCCCAAGGGCGAGTACCTGCTGACCTTCGACCCGCTCGACGGCTCGTCGAACATCGACGTCAATGTCTCGATCGGCACCATCTTCTCGGTCCTCAAGTGCCCGGATGGCGCCGACCTGTCCACCGCTGAAGCAGCCGAACAGGCCTTCCTGCAACCCGGCACCGCTCAGGTCGCGGCCGGCTACGCGGTTTATGGTCCGACGACCTTGCTGGTACTGACCGTCGGCGACGGCGTCGCGGTATTCACTCTGGACCGCGAACAGGGCCAGTTCGTGCTCACTCAGGAAAACGTGCAGATTCCCGCCGAAACCAAGGAATTCGCCATCAACATGTCGAACCAGCGGTTCTGGGAAGCCCCGGTCAAGCGCTATGTCGACGAAATGGTCGCCGGCAAGAGCGGCCCGCTGGGCAAGGACTACAACATGCGCTGGGTCGCCTCGATGGTCGCCGACGTGCATCGCATCATGACCCGCGGCGGCATCTTCATGTACCCGATGGATGAGAAGGTCCGCGCCCAGGGCGGCAAGCTGCGCCTGATGTACGAAGCCAACCCGATGGCCTTCCTCGTCGAACAGGCCGGCGGCGCCGCCACCACCGGCCGCCAGCGCATCCTCGACATCGCACCGGCGCACCTGCACCAGCGTGTCCCGGTGATTCTCGGTTCAAAAACCGAAGTCGACCGCGTCACCGCTTATCACAGCAACTAAAGACGCGCCACGGCGATTAGGGAATCTCCTAATTCGGTATTGAAGCAAATGGGCTGACCATGGCGTCTATCGATTCGCTTCGATAGACGCTGCATCAATCCGCCCTGCGTCTGCAGGGCATCAATACCGAGGAGACCCTTCATGGAAAGACGCAAGTTCCTGACCACCGCTTCGCTTGGCGCCGCTGCCGGCGCCGGCCTGCTGCTGAGTGGCTGCGGCAAGAAAGAAGAAGCACAAACCGCTGCCCCGGCCGCACCGGCTGTCGTCACCGGCGGTGAAACCATCCGCTGGCGCCTGGCTTCCAGCTTCCCGAAATCGCTCGACACCATCTACGGCGCTGCCGAAACCTTCTCCGCCAAGGTCAAGGAACTGTCCGGCGGCAAGTTCGAAATCTCCATCCACCCGGGTGGCGAGCTGGTTCCGCCGTTCGGCGTCCTCGACGCCGTCCAGCAGGGCACCGTCGAATGCGCCCACACCGCGCCGTACTACTTCTTCGGCAAGGACGAGAGCTTCGCGATGGACTGCACCATCCCGTTCGGTCTCAACTCCCGCCAGACCACGGCCTGGATGTTCCAGGGCAACGGCCTGAAGCTGCTGCGCGAACTCTACGCCCAGTACAACATCGTCAACTTCCCGATGGGCAACACCGGTGCCCAGATGGGCGGCTGGTACCGCAAGGAAATCAAGTCGCTGGCCGACATGAACGGCCTGAAGATGCGTATCGGCGGCTTCGGCGGTCGCATTCTCGCCGGCATCGGCGGTGTGCCGCAGAACATCCCGGCCGGTGAAATCTACCAGTCGCTGGAAAAGGGCACGATCGACGCAACCGAATGGATCGGCCCGTACGATGACCAGAAGCTCGGCCTGAACAAGGTTGCCGGCTACTACGCCTACCCGGCCTGGTGGGAAGGCGGCCCGCAGCTGACGCTGTACGTCAGCGACAAGGCCTACAACTCGCTGTCTGCCGAATACAAGGCGATCATCGAGTGCGCTTCGGCCTTCGCCCACGTCGACATGCAGGCCAAGTACGACGCCCGCAACCCGACCGCGCTGAAGGAACTAGTCGCCAGCGGCACCAAGCTGTTCCGCCTGCCGAAGGACGTCATGGACGCAGCCTTCAAGTACTCGCAGGAACACTACGCCGAACTGTCGGAGAAGAACCCGAACTGGAAGAAGATCTACGCCGACTACGAAGTTTTCCGCCGCGAGCAGCACCAGTGGTTCCGCTTCGCCGAAGCCGGTTTCGACAGCTACATGCAGGCCCAGAAGCTGTAAGCGAAACACCAGGCCACACAACCCGCAGCCAGTCTGCGGGTTTTTTTACGCCTGTCACCCAGCGCGCAGACGCAAAAAAGCCGCCCGGCGTTAGCGGGACGGCTTTTTCTTTCCTACGGATTCAACGCTGGGCGTCGCGCCGCATCTGTTCCATCAGGGCGGCGCCCGGGTCGGCCTGGGCGTCGGACGGTGCAGCCGGTTCCGGCAGGCCCGGATCATCGCCCCAGCCAGCCCCCCCCGCATCGAGCTCGATGGTGTTGAGATCGACCTTGACCTTCTCGTCCAGGTTGCCAGTCACCAGACCGGGATACATGATCAGCAGCGCAACCATGATCACCTGCAGGATGATGAAGGCAACGGCACCCTTGTAGATCTGCGGCGTCGTCAGCGGCTCAATCTGCTTGCCGGTGACCACATCCTTGTACGCCGTCCGGGCCGCGACGCTGCGCAGGTAGAACAGGGCAAAGCCGAAGGGCGGCGTCAGGAAGGAGGTCTGCAGGTTCATCGCGATCATGACGCCGAACCAGATCAGGTTGATGTCCATCTTCTCGGCGACCGGCGCCAGCAACGGCACGACGATGAAGGCGATCTCGAAGAAGTCGATGAACATGCCGAGGATGAAGACCAGCAGGTTCACGAACACCAGGAAACCGATCTGTCCGCCCGGCAGCTTGTCAAACAGATGCTCGACCCAGATGTGACCGTCGGCGGCGTTGAAGGTGAAGGAGAACACCGTCGAGCCGATCAGGATGAAGAGCACGAAGCAGGACAGGCGTGCGCTGTTGTCGAGCGCTTCCTTGAGCAGAACCATCGACAGCTGACGGCGCGACAGGGCCATGATCAGTGCACCGACCGCACCCATTGCCCCGCCCTCGGTCGGCGTGGCGATACCGAGGAAGATCGTGCCGAGCACCAGGAAAATCAGCACCAGCGGCGGAATCAGCGCAAAGGTCACGCGCTCGGCGAGCACCGAGAGCAGCCCGAGCTTGAGCTTCTTGTTGATGATCGCCAGCAACAGGGCGACGATACCGATCACCGACAGCGTGAAGATCACACGCTCGTCGAACGGCGCCTCGCCTTTCCTGCCGAACAGGCTGGCAGCAACACTGTTGTAGTTGAAGTAGAGCAAGGCACCGACCGCCCAGGAGCCGGCCGAGAGAATCCACAGGGACATTTGCCCGCTGCTGCCATTCGGCTCGCGATAGATACGCGCCTCGGGCGGCAGCGCCGGCACCCACTCAGGTTTGATAATCGCCAGGCCGACGATCAACAGCACATAAAGCCCGACCAGCATGAAGGCCGGAATCATTGCCCCCGCATACATGTCGCCCACCGAGCGACCCAACTGGTCGGCCATGACGATCAGCACCAGCGACGGGGGAATCGCCTGCGCCAGTGTGCCGGAAGCGGTAATCGTCCCGGCAGCGATGGCGCGGTTATAGCCGTAGCGCAACATGATCGGCAGCGAGATCAGACCCATCGCGATCACCGACGCGGCAACCACGCCGGTGGTCGCCGCCAGCAGCGCGCCGACGATGATCACGGCCAGCGCCAGACCACCGCGCAGGGGGCCGAAGACCTGGCCGATCGATTCAAGCAGATCCTCGGCCATGCCGCTTTTCTGCAGGATGATGCCCATCAGCGTGAAAAACGGGATCGCCAGCAGGGTGTCGTTCTGCATGATGCCGAACAAGCGGAGCGGCAATGCCTGGAACAGGGTAGAGGGGAACAGCCCAGCCTCCATGCCGATGGTGCCGAACAGCAGGCCGGTCGCGGCCAGGGCAAAAGCCACCGGGAAACCGGAAATGAGGAAAAGGATCAGCCCGACGAACATCAAGGGCACGAAGTATTCGACGATGAAGGCCATTAGCGCAGCTCCTCGCGGGCACGACCGGCGTGCTCCTCAATTTCATAGGAAAGTACCTCTTCCTCCGGCGCATGCGGGTTGTGGCCGATCGGATCGGGAATCAGGCCGGCGAGGAAGGCAAAACGCTTGATCAGTTCCGATGCGGCCTGCAACAGCAGCAAACCGAAACCCAGCGGCATCAGCAGGTACACCGGCCAACGGACCAGGCCGCCGGCATTCTGCGACATTTCGCCGCTGACCCAGGCACGATGGAACAAGGGCCAGGACAACTCGATGAAGACCACGCACAAGGGCGCGAGAATCAGCAGGATGCCGACAATATCGATGATATTTCGTACCCGCGGCGAGAAGCGGTTGGACAGGAAATCGATACGGACGTGGGCGTTCTTCAGGAACACATAACCCGCCCCCAGCATGAATACCGCCGAGAACAGGTACCACTGGATTTCAAGAAAGGCGTTCGACCCGATGTTCAGGGTCTTGCGCACCACCGCATTACCCGCGGATATCAGCACAGCCACCAGGACCAGCCAATAAATCAGGTTTCCCAAACGTTCGCTGAACGCGTCGATCAAACGCGACAGCTTGAGTAGAAGCTGCATGTCATCCTCCTAAGCCGCACGAAGGGCGGCATTTCAGCGACGCAGTCTACTCGCGGGCTCGGTCAGCCCAAATTAGGGATAGCCCTGACAGGCCCGAGCACCAATCAGCGGTAACCGCCCTCGTTGGCGTTGTGGATGATCCAGGTCAGGTAGTAACCGGAACCGAAGCCGGCCTGATTGGAAAAGATCAGACGTCCCTGGCCCTTGTACACCATCTCCCAGCGCGAACGGTCGCTGCCGAAATAGAAGGGAATGAAGGCCTTGCCAGTCACATAGGCACCCTGATCGGTCGGCTGCCCGGCGATATCGACGACCTGCTGCTGCGACATGCCGATGCGCAGGTTGGTGAAGCGGCTTTTCGCTGCCGGCACACCGGTGACTTCACCTTCCCAGTTATTGATCCCCTTGACCATGGTGCCCTGCCCTGACTCCACCTTGGTCGAGTCGGTAACCGGCTTGTTCTTCGAAAGATCGTAACCGTTCTTGCCAGCCGGCTTGGGCGCTGCCGTTTTTGTGGCGGCAGTCGGTGCCGCAGCCTTCTTTTCCGCAACCGGCGGCGCCGGCTCGGGCTTGGCCTCATCCTTCGGCTGGTTGGAGACACAACCGGCAAGCAGGCTCAGCAGAAGAACCGGTGCGGCAATGCGGGCATAGCGAATACGGCAAGTCGTCATGGCGGAATATTCCTGTCGTTGGCCTGAACAAGGGCGGCAGACGCCCCTCTGGCGGCAATTGTTGGTCGGATCATCATAACGCGCTGCGCATATCGCGCCAACCGTCCGGGGATGCCGGACACCGGCATGCCCCCGCGACGAGCCTATCCAAAACAGTGCTTTTCGCCGATAATTCGCGCTTTTCAGCAGGCTGGATTTCCGGAACATGAGCATCAGCATCCCTCCCAAATTCAATCCCCTGACCGGCGCCATCCGCGCCCTGGCCATGGATGCCGTGCAACAGGCCAACTCCGGTCACCCGGGCGCCCCGATGGGCATGGCCGAAATCGCCGAGGTGCTGTGGCGTCGCCACCTGCGCCACAATCCGGCGAATCCGGCGTGGCCCGACCGCGACCGCTTCGTGCTGTCGAACGGCCACGGCTCGATGCTGATCTACGCGCTGCTGCACCTGACCGGCTACGACGTCAGCATTGACGACCTGAAGAACTTCCGCCAGCTGCACGCCAAAACGCCGGGCCATCCGGAATACGGCTACACGCCGGGCGTCGAGACGACCACCGGGCCGCTCGGCCAGGGCATCACCAACGCCGTCGGCTTCGCGCTGGCCGAGAAGGTGCTGGCCGCCGAGTTCAACCGCCCCGGCCACGACATCGTCAATCACCACACCTACACCTTCCTTGGCGACGGCTGCCTGATGGAAGGCGTCTCCCACGAGGCCTGCTCGCTCGCCGGCACGCTCGGCCTGGGCAAGTTGATCGCCTTCTGGGACGATAACGGCATCTCGATTGATGGCCACGTCGAAGGCTGGTTCACCGACGACACGCCGAAGCGCTTCGAAGCCTACGGCTGGCACGTCGTCGCCAATGTCGACGGCCACGACCCGGAAGCCATCGAACGCGCCCTGCTCGCCGCCAAGGCGGTGACCGACAAGCCCAGCCTGATCTGCTGCCGCACCGTGATCGGCGCCGGCTCGCCGAACAAGCAGGGCAGCCACGACTGCCACGGCGCACCGCTGGGCAAGGACGAAATCGCCGCAGCCCGCGCCTACATCGGCTGGAACCATCCGCCGTTCGAAATCCCGGGCGACGTGTACGCCGCCTGGAACGGCAAGGTCCGCGGTGCCGCCTTCGAGGAAAACTGGCAACGCCGTTTCGCCAAATACCAGGCCGAATTCCCCGAACTGGCCGCCGAATTCGAGCGTCGCGTGCTCAAGGGCGAACTGCCGGCCACCTGGGAAGCGACCAAGGCCGCCTACCTGCAGGCCTGCCGCGACAAGGCCGAGAATATCGCCACCCGCAAGGCCTCGCAGAACGCCATCGCCGCGCTGGTCCCGGCGATTCCGGAAATCTTCGGCGGCTCGGCCGACCTGGCCGGTTCCAACCTGACCTTCGTCAAAGGCAGCAAGGGCGTCACCCGCACCGAAGGCGGCAACTACTGCTACTACGGCGTGCGCGAATTCGGCATGACGGCGATCGCCAACGGCATCGCGCTGCACGGCGGCCTGATCCCCTACACCGCCACCTTCCTGGTTTTCTCGGACTACGCCCGCAACGGCATCCGCATGGCGGCGCTGATGAAGCAGCGCCAGATCATGGTTTATACCCATGACTCCATCGGTCTCGGCGAGGACGGCCCGACGCACCAGCCGGTCGAGCACATCCCGTCGATGCGCATCATCCCGAACCTGGATGTCTGGCGCCCGGCCGACGCGACCGAAACCGCCATCGCCTGGATTTCCGCGGTCGACCGCAAGGACGGCCCGAGCCTGCTCGCCCTGTCGCGCCAGAACCTGCCGACGGTGACGCAGAACGCCGCCGACGCCGACATCGCCAAGGGCGGCTACGTGCTGGCCGAAAACGCCGATGCGCAGATCACCCTGATCGCCACCGGCTCCGAAGTCAAACTGGCGCTCGACGCCCAGGCCGCACTGGCCGCCGAAGGCATTGCCGCGCGCGTCGTCTCGATGCCCTGCACCAATGTCTTCGACCGCCAGAGCGACGACTACAAGGCTTCGGTGCTCGGCACCTGCAAGAAGCGCATCGCCATCGAAGCGGCGCACCCGGATTTCTGGCGCAAGTACGTCGGCCTGCACGGCGCCGTGATCGGCATCGACCGCTTCGGCGAATCGGCGCCGGCCGGCCAGTTGTTCGAAATGTTCGGCTTCACCGTCGGCAATGTCGTCGCCACGGCGAAAAGCCTGTTGTCCTGATTTCAATACATCCAACGCAGAGAGGAAATAGATCCATGGCTATCAAGGTTGCAATCAACGGTTTCGGTCGTATCGGTCGCTGCACGCTGCGCGCCATTTACGAGCAGGGATTGCAGAGCGAGTTCGACGTCGTCGCCATCAACGCCTCCGGCGACCTGGCGACCAACGCCCACCTGCTGAAGTACGACACGACGCACGGCCGGTTCACGACCAGCGTCGAAACCGAAGGCGAGAACTGCATCATCATCGACGGCAAGAAGATCGCCTTCTACTCGACCAAGAACCCCAAGGACATCAACTGGGCCGACCACGGCGTCGACGTCCTGCTCGAATGCACCGGCGCCTACACCTCCAAGGCCAAGGCTCAGGCGCTGCTGGAACAGGGCGCCAAGCGCGTGCTGATTTCCGCGCCGGGCGGTGACGACGTCGACGGCACCATCGTCATGGGCGTCAACGAAAGCATCCTGACCCAGGCGATGACGGTTGTTTCCAACGCCTCGTGCACGACCAACTGTCTGGCCCCGGTGGCCAAGGTGCTGTCCGACGCCATCGGCATCAAGTCCGGCCTGATGACCACGGTGCACGCCTACACCAACGACCAGGTCACGGTGGACGTCCGCCACAAGGACCTGCGCCGCGCCCGCGCCGCTGCCGCCAACATCATCCCGACCAAGACCGGCGCCGCCAAGGCCGTCGGCCTGGTGCTGCCGCAGCTGGTCGGCAAGTTCGACGGCTTCGCGCTGCGCGTGCCGACGATCAACGTGTCCCTCGTCGATTTGACCTTCACTGCCGAGCGCGCCACCACCAAGGAAGAAATCAACGAACTGATGACCAAGGCGGCCAACGGCCCGCTCAAGGGCATCATGGCGGTCAACACCGAGCCGCTGGTGTCGTCGGACTTCAACCACACCACCGTGTCGTCGACCTTCGACGCGACGCAGACCCGCGTGCTCAAGGCCGAAGACGGCTCGACGCTGGTCAAGGTGCTGGCCTGGTACGACAACGAGTGGGGCTACTCCTGCCGCATGCTCGACGCTGCCCGCGCCTGGATGGCCGCCAAGTAAGGCGCCCCAGCGCAACGAAGAACCGCCGGCCAGCCCGGCGGTTTTTTTATGCCTTGCCAGCCACCGTGGCCATGCTGTTGGCCATGATCGTCGCCAGCCGTTCGGCGGAGAATTGCACGTCGGGCACCGCAACGATTTCATTGCCCGGGCGTAGCGGCTGATCCATCGCCGACTGCTCGCCTTCATCCTTGCGCTCAAGCAGGCGCTCACGCACCTTCTGGGCAATCATGGCCTCGGCGGCCAGGCGTTCGGCCGGCGGCATCGCCGCCAGTTTCTCCTCGGTCAGCCCCATTTCCTTCATTACCGCTTCGCGCAGATGCACTTCCAGCGGCTTTTCCAGGAAATCGACGAGTTCCTTGACCAGATTCGCCCTCGCCTCGCGTGCCGCCTCGATGCGTTCGGCCTCGGTCGGCTGGCGCTTGGCCTCGCCCCTGGCAGCACCTTCCTGCGCCGCCATGGCATCGGCCATCGCGGCCGAAAAATCCCCCGCCGCCCCGGTCGGCGCACTGCCGCCGAGACCGATTGCCGCCCCCGCATAATCCGTTCCGATTTTCATATCGTCCTCGCCTGAAACAAATCGACCAGCGCTTCATGCAAATAGCGTACCCAGCACAGGACCGCGGCGCTTCGGGCGTTTTTTTACACCCACCGGCGCAAACGCTCGGCAGAAATTGCCGGCAAACCGCCAGGCCTCAGCAGAAGTACATGCCGAATTCAGACATCCTGACCGTTTAGCAATGTTCAGTCAGTCTGCATCGCTGTAAAATCACCACTTTCATCCTAGTGCCAATCCCGGCCCGTGCCTGCGCCCACTCCCGCGACATCCTCGCCATTGCGTCTTGCCATCAACGGCTACGGTCGCATCGGTCGCTGCTTCCTGCGCGCCCTGCACGAAGGCGATGCCCGCCGGCGTTTCGAGGTCGTTGCCATCAACGAACCGGCCAACCTCGACAGCATCGCCTACCTGACCCGCTACGATTCGACGCACGGGCGCTTCCCCGCCGAAATCGGCCTGGGCGAACGCAAACTGTTCGTCGATGGCCAACCGATCGCCGTCAGCCATGCGCGCACGCCGGAAGATGTGGACTGGTCCGAGCACGGCATCGACCTGCTGGTTGAATGCTCCGGCGCCTATGGCCGCCGCGATGAACTGAACCGTTTCCTCGCCGCCGGCTGCCCGCGCCTGCTGCTGTCGCACCCCGGCCACAGCGCCGAGGACGTCGACGCGACCATCGTCGCCGGCATCAACCAGGACGAGCTGAACGGCAGCCAGCGCCTGGTCTCGGCAGCATCCTGCACGACCAATGCCATCGTGCCGGTACTCGACCTGCTCGACCGCGAAATCGGCGTCGACCAGGCGCTGCTGACCACGCTGCACTCGGTCATGAACGACCAGCCGCTGATCGACGGTTATCACCACGACGACCTGCGCCGCACCCGTTCCGCCATGCAGTCGATCATCCCGGTATCGACCGGTCTGGCACGCGGCGTCGAGCGCCTGCTGCCGCAACTGGCCGGCCGCGTACACGCCAAGGCGATCCGGGTGCCGACGCTGAATGTCTCGGCGATCGACCTGACCCTGCACACCCGCCAGGCGGTTTCGGCCAAGACCATCAACCGCCTGCTCGCCGATGCCGCCGCCGGGCCGTTGAGCCGGCGCCTGGCCTGGTCCGATCAGGCGCACGCCTCGATCGACTTCAACCACGACCCGCATTCGGCCATCGTCGACGGCAGCCAGACCCGCACCGCCGGTAACCATCTGGTGAATCTCTTCGTCTGGTTCGACAACGAATGGGGATTCGCCAACCGCATGCTCGAAGTCGCCGACCACTGGTCGCGCCACTGGACCGATCAACAATAAAACCCACCTTCTGGAGAAGACCATGAACGTCATCAAACTGACCGACCTCGATGTTTCCGGCAAGCGCGTTTTCATCCGCGCCGACCTCAACGTACCGCAGGACGAAGCCGGGAACATCACCGAGGACACCCGCATCCGTGCCTCGCTGCCGTCGATCCGCTACTGCCTGGAAAAGGGGGCGGCGGTGATGATCACCTCGCACCTCGGCCGCCCGACCGAAGGCGAACTGACGCCCGAAGACAGCCTGATGCCGGTCGCCGTCCGTCTCGGCCAGATGCTGCACCAGCCGGTGCGCCTGATCGCCGACTGGGTCGACGGCGGATTCGAGGTCAAGCCGGGCGAAGTCGTGCTGCTCGAGAACTGCCGCGTCAACAAGGGCGAGAAGAAGAACAACGACGAACTGGCGCAGAAAATGGCCAAGCTCTGCGACATCTACGTCAACGACGCCTTCGGCACCGCCCACCGCGCCGAAGCGACCACCCACGGCATGGCCAAATACGCACCGGTCGCCTGCGCCGGCGTGCTCATGGGCGCCGAAATCGACGCCCTGTCCAAGGCCCTGCACGCCCCCAAGCGCCCGCTGGTGGCCATCGTCGGCGGCTCCAAGGTGTCGTCCAAGCTGACCATCCTCAAGTCGCTGGCCGACAAGGTCGACCAACTGATCGTCGGCGGCGGCATCGCCAACACCTTCCTGCTCGCCTCCGGCAAGCGCATCGGCGAATCGCTGGCCGAGCCGGACCTGGTCAAGGAAGCCCACGCGATCATGGACATGATGAAGGAACGCGGTGCCGAAGTGCCGCTGCCGACCGACGTCGTCGTCGCCGACGAAGTCTCGGCCCTGGCCCGTGCCAACAAGATATCGATCGACGATGTCGGCGCTCACGACCGCATTCTCGACGTCGGGCCCAAGACCGCCGTCAAGCTCGCCGAGATCATCGCCAATGCCGGCACCATCGTCTGGAACGGCCCGGTCGGCGTCTTCGAACTTCCGCAGTTCGCCGGCGGCACCAAGATGATGGCCTCCGCCATCGCCCACTCCGAGGCCTTCTCGATCGCCGGCGGCGGCGATACGCTGGCCGCCATCGCCAAGTTCCACATCGCCGACGACGTCGGCTACATCTCGACCGGCGGCGGTGCCTTCCTCGAATTCCTCGAAGGCAAGACGCTCCCGGCCATCGCCGTCCTCGAAGAGCGCGCCGCCGGCTGACCGCCATGAGCGACAAGCGCCGCATCCTGATCGTCGATCCGTCACGGGTGGCCAGGACGGCGCTCGTCAAGCACCTGCGCGATGACTTCGACATCCGCGAGGAAAGCGACGGCGAATCGGCCTGGCAGACGCTGGTCCTTGATGCCTCGATCGTCGCCGTCGTGTCGGCGATCAGCCTGACCCGGACCAGCGGCTACGAACTGCTCTCCCGGCTGCGCGAAAACCGTTTGCAGCGTCTCAGCGACATGCCGTTCTTCCTGCTCATTTCCAAGGATGAAACAGCCCCCAACCGCGACCAGGCCAAGGATCGCGGCGTCAGCGACTTCATCGTCCGCGGCATGGCCGGCAACGAGATTCGTCAGCGCATCGGCCGCCTGGTCAACTGGGATATTTCGTCCAACCTCGGTCTTCCCGACAGCCGCCGCGACGACGCCGACGAACCTTTCCCCGGCCGCACGCCGATCTGCCGCAAACTGTGCGCCGACATTGCCGCGCACGCACCGGAAGAGAACTTCTCCGCCTGCTGCGTCGCCCTCGGCATCGAAAACGAACAATGCCTGATCGACCGCTTCGGCACGGAAACCATGGTCGACATCGGCAAACGCATCGCCCGGGTGATCGGCGAAAAAATCGGTCGCCACGACATGATCGGCCACACCGGCGACTCCAGCTACGTGATCGTCTCGCCGGGCACCAGCCAGGCCACCGCCATCGCCTTCGCCCAGCGCGTCTGTCGCGCCTTCAGCGAGCGCAAGATCACCATCGGCGACCAGCAGACGCGGATCAACCTGAGCGCCGGCATCGCCGCTTCGCCCGCTGATGGCGAACGCTCCGCGGCACAGCTGATCGACCTGGCGCTGGCACGCCTCGACCTGGCCCGCAAGACACCGGGCAATCCCATCGTCGCCCGTGACCCCGAGCCGGACGATCCCTTCGTCCGCATGCAGGCACTGCTGCGCCAGGACGACATCGCCCAGCGCCTGGGCCAGGCCGGCCTGGAACTACTCCCGATGATGCACCTGTTCGAACAACAGTTCCGCCTCGGCCTGCCCCTGGCGGAAATGGAAGCCCATTTCCGGAAACACGCCGGCAACGAAACTCCTTCAGCATAGCCGGGCCGCCCGGCCAGACAACGACCCAAGAGACAAACCATGACCCGCCACACCAAGATCGTCGCCACCCTCGGCCCCGCCTCGTCCTCCCCGGAGGTTCTTGAACGCATGGTCGAGGCCGGAATCGACGTCGTCCGCATGAATTTCTCGCACGGCACCGCCGCCGACCACAAGGCCCGTGCCGAAGGCATCCGCGCTGCCGCCGCCAAGCACGGCCGGATCGTCGGCATCCTCGGCGACCTGCAGGGCCCGAAAATCCGCGTCGGCAAGTTCGAGAACAACAAGATCACGCTCGCCCAGGGCGACGGCTTCATCCTCGACGCCGCCTGCAAGCTCGGCACCCAGGAACGCGTCGGTCTCGACTACAAGGACTTGCCCAAGGACGTGCGTCCCAACGACATCCTGCTGCTCGACGACGGCCGCCTCAAACTGACGGTCGAGGCCGTGCGCGGCACGGAAATCCATACCCGCGTGCTGGTCGGCGGCGAGTTGTCGAACAACAAGGGCATCAACCGCCAGGGCGGCGGCCTGACCGCGCCGGCACTGACCGCCAAGGACATGGAAGACATCCGCACCGCCGCCGAGATCGGTGTCGATTTCGTCGCCGTCTCCTTCCCCAAGAGCGCCGCCGACATGTACATGGCCCGCCAGCTGCTGCGCGCCGCCGGCAGCGATGCGGTGCTGATCGCCAAGATCGAACGGGTCGAAGCCGTTGAAAACATGGCCGAGATCCTCGATGCCTCCGACGGCGTCATGGTCGCCCGCGGCGACCTCGCGGTCGAAGTCGGCGACGCCGCCGTGCCGGCGCTGCAGAAGAAGATGATCCGCATGGCGCGCGACAAGAACAAGCTGACCATCACCGCGACGCAGATGATGGAATCGATGATCCACTCGCCGGTGCCGACCCGCGCCGAAGTCTCCGACGTGGCCAACGCCGTGCTCGACGGCACCGACGCCGTCATGCTGTCGGCCGAAACCGCCGCCGGCAAGTACCCGGTCGAAGTCGTCGAATCGATGGCCCGCATCTGCGTCGAGGCCGAACGCTCGGCCGAAGTCACGCTCGACCGCGAATTCCTCGACCGCATCTTCACCCGCATCGACCAGTCGATTGCCATGGCCGCGATCTGGACCGCGCACCACCTCAAGGTCAAGGCCATCGCCGCGCTCACCCAGTCCGGCTCGACCGCGCTGTGGATGAGCCGCCTGAACTGCGGCGTGCCGATCTATGCACTGACGCCGGACGTTGTTTCGCTGTCGCGCATGGCCCTGTTCCGCGAAGTCCGCCCGCTGCTGATGGCCCAGCAGCACACCGAGCGCGAACAGTTGCTGGCCGAAGCCGAGAGCCTGCTGATCGAACGCGGCGTGGTCGAGATCGGCGACCTGATCGTGCTCACCATCGGCGAGCCGATCGGCAGCATCGGCGGCACCAATACGCTGAAGATCGTCCGCGTCGGCGACCACCTGAACACCCAGCCGTAATAAAATAGCGGGCTGATCCCGAAACTTACCGAACACAGGAGTTCCCATGCCGCTCGTTTCCCTGCGCCAACTGCTCGACCACGCCGCCGAGCACGATTACGGCCTGCCCGCCTTCAACGTCAACAACATGGAACAGGTCTGGGCGATCATGGAAGCGGCCAGCCAGCTCGACGCGCCGGTGATCATGCAAGCCTCGGCCGGCGCCCGCAAATACGCCGGCGAACCCTTCCTGCGCCACCAGATCCTGGCTGCGCTCGAAGCCTACCCGCACATCCCGGTGGTCATGCACCAGGACCACGGCCAGAGCCCGGCGGTGTGCATGGCCGCGATCAAGTCCGGCTTCTCGTCGGTGATGATGGACGGCTCGCTGGAAGCCGACGGCAAGACCGTCGCCAGCTACGAATACAACGTCGAAGTCACCCGCAAGGTGACCGAACTGGCGCACAGCATCGGCGTTTCGGTCGAAGGCGAACTCGGTGTGCTCGGTTCGCTTGAAACCATGAAGGGCGACAAGGAAGACGGCCACGGCGCCGACGGCGTGATGACCCGCGAACAACTGCTGACCGATGTCGAGCAGGCCGCCGACTTCGTCCGCCAGACCAACTGCGACGCGCTCGCCATCGCCATCGGCACCAGCCACGGCGCCTACAAGTTCACCAAGAAGCCGACCGGCGACATCCTCGCCATCGACCGCATCGCCGAAATCCACGCGCGCATCCCGAACACCCACCTGGTCATGCACGGCTCCTCCAGCGTGCCGCAGGAACTGCTCGAAGAAATCCGCCAGTTCGGCGGCGACATGAAGGAAACCTACGGCGTGCCGGTCGAGGAAATCGTCAAGGGCATCAAGCACGGCGTGCGCAAGGTCAACATCGACACCGACATCCGCCTGGCGATGACCGGCGCGGTCCGTCGCTACCTGTTCGAGAACCCGTCCAAGTTCGACCCGCGCGACTACCTCAAGCCGGCCCGCGAAGCCGCCAAGAAAATCTGCCTCGCCCGCTTCGAAGCCTTCGGCTGCGCCGGCCAGGCCAGCAAGATCAAGCCGCTGTCGCTGGACAAGATGGCCGAGCGCTACGCCAAGGGCGAGCTGAACCAGGTCGTTCGCTGAGCCGGCTCATTCAGCAATCAACAGCCGCCTGCCGGCGGCTGTTTGCATTTCAGGCGCTGTACGCCAGTCGCAGCGCCACGCCCAAATCGGCGACCAGCGCGTCGCAATCGGCGGCATTGACCGGTTCGCCCTCGTTGTAGCCGTAGGGCACGCAGTACACCATGCTGCCGGCGTTGCGGGCGGTTTCGATGTCGTGTTTCGAATCGCCGATGTGCAGGTTGTCGGCGGGCGCGCTGCCGAGTGCGGCGCAGGCGTGCAGCAGCGGGGCCGGGTGCGGTTTGCGGTGCGGGGTGGTGTCGCCGGAGACGACGGCCTGGAAGTAATGGGCGATGCCGGTGCGTTCGAGCAGCGGCTCGGTGAAGGCGGCCGGCTTGTTGGTCACCACGGCCAGCGGCAGGCCGGTCGCGTGCCAGGCGGCGAGGCCTTCGCGGACGCCGGGGAAGAATTCGGTGCGGTGACCGTTGACCGCCGCGTAGTGCCGCTGAAAGGCGGCGATGCCACGGGCCATCAGCTCGGCGTCGGGGGCCGAGTCGCGGGTCAGGCAGCGTTCGACCAGCACGGCCATGCCGCGGCCGACGAAATGACGGATTTCGGTTTCACTGCGCGGCGCCTGGTCGAGGTCGATCAGCATCAGGCGGCAGGCCTCGGCCAGGTCGCCGACGGTGTCGAGCAGCGTGCCGTCGAGGTCGAAGGTGATGGAACGGAATTTCATGGGGACTCCTTGAGCGCCTGACGCAATGTCCGGATGATCGTATCGTAACGGTGCGGATCGCTGTCGCGGCCGGCGCCAAAAACCGCCGACCCGGCGACGAAGGCATCGACCCCGGCGGCGGCGATCTCGGCGATGTTGCCGGGATTGACCCCGCCATCGATTTCGAGGCGGATGCGCCGGCCCGTCAACTGCTGGTAGGCGTCGATTTTCGCACGCGCGGCGCGCGCCTTGTGCAGGGTTTGGGCAATGAATTTCTGGCCGCCGAAACCGGGGTTCACACTCATCAGCAGGACCACGTCGAGTTTGTCCATGACGTGATCCATCCAGTCCAGCGGCGTCGCCGGGTTGAAGACCAGGCCGGCCTGGCAGCCGCCGTCGCGGATCATCGCCAGGCTGCGGTCGACGTGCTCGGACGCTTCCGGATGAAAGGTGATCAGGTCGGCCCCGGCACGGATGAAATCGGGAACGATGCGGTCGACCGGCTTGACCATCAGGTGCACGTCGATCGGCGCCGTCGTGCATGGCCGGATCGCCTCGCAGACCAGCGGGCCGATGGTCAGGTTGGGGACGTAATGGTTGTCCATCACGTCGAAGTGGATCCAGTCGGCACCGGCGGCGATGACGTTGCTGACTTCGTCGCCCAGACGGGCGAAGTTGGCCGAAAGGATGCTCGGGGCAATGATGGCTTCCAGGGGATTCATGGGCTCTTCCTCAGCAAAAAAATGGCCCCGGCTGGCGGGGCCCGAAAACGACCAAGGGTCGCGCAGAGAACATCGGTAGAGATCAGCGGTAGCGGGCGACCATGCGATCCAGCGGGATCGGTTTGATGGCAGACGCCTGCCCGGCCGAACCGAAGGCTTCGAAACGCAGCCGGCAGATGCCGCGGGCGGCGGTCACGGCGGCCTTGAGGAAGGCGCGCGGGTCGAACTCGTCGGGCTTGTCGGCCATCGCTTTACGCATCGCGCCGGTCATCGCCAAGCGGATGTCGGTGTCGATATTGACCTTGCGCACGCCGTGGCGGATGCCTTCGACGATTTCCTCGAGCGGTACGCCGTAGGTTTCCTTGATCGTGCCACCGTACTGGCGGATAGTCGCCAGCCATTCCTGCGGCACCGACGACGAGCCGTGCATGACCAGATGGGTGTCGGGAATGCGCGCGTGGATCGCCTTGATCCGCTCGATGGCCAGGATTTCGCCGGTTGGCGGGCGGGTGAATTTGTAGGCGCCGTGGCTGGTGCCGATGGCGATGGCCAGCGCGTCGACGCCGGTTCTGGCGACAAAGTCGGCGGCTTCGTCGGGGTCGGTCAGCAGTTGCGCGTGGTCGAGCTTGCCGGCGGCGCCGATGCCGTCTTCCTCGCCGGCCTCGCCGGTTTCCAGCGAGCCGAGGCAGCCGAGTTCGCCCTCGACGGAAACGCCGATGGCGTGCGCCATCTCGACCACCTTGCGGGTGGTGTCGACGTTGTAGGCGTAGTTGGTCGGCGTCTTGCCATCCTCGCCCAGCGAGCCATCCATCATCACGCTGGAGAAGCCGCTGCGCATCGACTGCAGGCAGACCGCCGGCGAGGTGCCGTGGTCCTGGTGCAGGCAGACCGGAATGTCCGGGTACTGCTCGATGGCGGCTTCGACCAGCTTGCGCAGGAAAGGCTCGCCGGCGTACTTGCGGGCGCCGGCCGAGGCCTGCAGGATGACCGGGCTGTCGCAGTCCGCCGCCGCCTGCATGATGGCGTGGATCTGCTCCATGTTATTGACGTTGAAGGCGGGCAGGCCGTATGCGTGCTCGGCGGCGTGGTCGAGCAACTGGCGCAGGGAAATCAGGGCCATGGGGGTTCCTCAGTGCGTGATGTGGCGCGCCAGGCGCAACAGGTTGCAGGTATAGCCGTATTCGTTGTCGTACCAGGCGACGACCTTGACGAAGGTCGGATCAAGCGCGATGCCGGCGCCGGTATCGAAGATCGACGGCTGCGGGCAGCCCCGGAAATCGGTCGACACGACAGCCGCATCGGTATAGCCGAGCACGCCCTTGAGCGGCCCCTCGGCCGCCTCGCGCATGGCCGCGCAGATGTCGGCGTAGCTCGCCGCGCGATCGAGTTCGACGGTCAGGTCGACCACCGAGACATCCGAGGTCGGCACGCGGAAGGCCATGCCGGTCAGCTTGCCGTTGAGCGCCGGAATCACCTTGCCGACCGCCTTGGCCGCCCCGGTCGACGACGGGATGATGTTTTCCAGGATGCCGCGCCCGCCGCGCCAATCCTTCCCGGACGGGCCGTCGACCGTTTTCTGGGTGGCCGTCGCCGCGTGCACCGTGCTCATCAGCCCGCGCTTGATGCCGAAACGGTCGTTGAGCACCTTGGCCACCGGCGCCAGTCCGTTGGTCGTGCACGACGCCGCCGAGACGATGTCCTGGCCGGCGTAGTCGGCATGATTCACGCCGAACACGAACATCGGCGTATCGTCCTTGGCCGGCGCCGACTGGACAACCTTGCGCGCCCCCGCGGCGACGTGCGCCTGGCAGCTTTCCCGGGTGAGGAAGAAGCCGGTCGCCTCGATCACCAGATCGACGCCGAGTTCGCCCCACTTGAGGTCGGCCGGATTGCGCTCGGCGCTCAGGCGGATGCGCCGGCCATCGACGACCAGGTGGCTGCCATCGACAGCCACCTCACCGGCAAAACGCCCGTGCACCGAGTCGTGCGTCAGCAGATAGGCGAGGTAGTCGGGATCGAGCAGGTCGTTGATGCCGACCACCTCCAGCCCGGAAAACTCGGCCTCCTGGGCGATGGCGCGGAAGGCCATGCGTCCGATACGGCCGAAGCCGTTGATTGCCACCCGTATTGGCATGGGTTTGTCTCCTGATTTTATGAAAAATTCTTTTGTCGCTGGCGCGTTCAGAAATCGCCGTCGTTGCCGCTTTCACGGGCGATGGTTTCGACGACGACGCTGGCCAGGTGGCGGGCGGTCAGCCCGAAATGTTCGTAGAGTGCAGACGCCGGGGCGGAGGCGCCGAAGCTGTCGATGCCGACCACCTCGCCGACCAGGCCGACATACTTGCGCCAGGGGTCGGGATGCGCAGCCTCGATGGCGATGCGCACGACCTCCGGCGGCAGCACCGCGCGCTTCCAGGCGCTTTTCTGGCGGTCGAAGCGTTCGCAACAAGGCATAGCGACGACGCGCACGGCAACCCCGTGGGTGGCCAGTTCGCGCTGCGCTTCCAGGGCGATGCCGACTTCCGAGCCGGTGGCGATGATCACCGCCTGCAAGGGGCCGTCGGCGTCGCGCAGGACGTAGCCGCCGCGGGCAATCTCTTCGGCCCGACCGGGGCGGTCGCCGCATTGGTCGAGGTTCTGCCGCGACAGGAAGAGGGCGCTCGGCCCGTCGCGGCGCTCCAGCGACTCGGCCCAGGCCACTGCCGCTTCCAGTTCATCACACGGACGCCAGACATCGAGACCGGGAATCAGGCGCAGGCTGCCGACGTGCTCGATCGGCTGGTGCGTCGGCCCGTCCTCGCCAAGACCGATGGAATCGTGGGTCAGCACATGAACGACGCGCTGCTGCATCAGCGCGCTCATGCGAATGGCGTTGCGCGAATAGTCCGAGAACACGGCGAAGGTGCCGCCGTAGGGAATCAGCCCGCCGTGCAGGGCGACGCCGTTCATGATCGCCGCCATGCCGAATTCGCGCACGCCGTAAGAGATGTAGTTCGGCGTGCGCTCGCCGGCCGCATGCCAGGCAACGCTGCCTTTGCCGGCGGTCAGGTTGGAGCCGGTCAGGTCGGCCGAACCGCCGAGCAGTTCGGGAACGCGGTCGATCAGGAAATCGAGGCAGTTCTGCGAGGACTTGCGACTGGCGATGCCGCCGGTCTTCGCTGCCGCCTGGGCAAGCAGTTCGGCGCGGATTTCGGGCCAGTTTTCCGGCAGACCGCCGGCCTGGGTGCGCTCGAATTCGGCGGCCAGTTCGGGGTATTGCGCGCGGTAGGCAGAGAATTCAGCTTGCCATTGCGCTTCGGCCGCCACGCCGCTGGCGCGGGCGTCCCAGGCACGGCGCAGCGCAGCCGGCACGTCGAACGGTGCATGCGGCCAGTTCAACGCGGCGCGGGTGGCGGCGTTCTCGGCGGCGCCCAGCGGCGCCCCATGCACGTCGTGGCTGCCGACCTTGTTCGGCGAACCCCAGCCGATCTGGGTGCGGCAGACGATCAGGGTCGGCTTGCTGCGCGACTGCCTGGCTTCGGCAATGGCAGCGGCAACGGCGATGGCGTCGTGGCCGTCGATCGGGCCGATGACATCCCAGCCGTAGGCGCGGAAACGGGCGGCGGTGTCATCGCGGAACCAGCCTTCGACATGGCCGTCGATGGAAATTCCGTTATCGTCGTAGAAGGCGACCAGCTTGTTCAGCCCCCACACGCCGGCCAGCGCGCAGGCTTCGTGGCTGATCCCTTCCATCATGCAGCCATCGCCGAGGAAGGCCCAGGTGCGGTGATCGACGATGGCGTGGCCGGGGCGGTTGTAGCGCTGGGCCAGCAGCTTTTCCGCCAGCGCCATGCCGACCGCGTTGCTGATGCCCTGGCCGAGCGGCCCGGTGGTCGTCTCGACCCCCGGCGTGTGGCCGACTTCCGGATGGCCGGCGGTCTTGCTGCCGAACTGGCGGAAACGCTTGAGCTCGTCGAGCGGCAGGTCGTAGCCGGTCAGGTGCAGCAGCGCGTAGATCAGCATCGAGCCGTGGCCGTTCGACAGCACGAAGCGGTCGCGGTCGGCCCAGTGCGGGTTGGCCGGGTTGTGGCGCAGGTGGTCGCGCCACAGGATTTCGGCGATGTCGGCCATGCCCATCGGCGCGCCGGGGTGGCCGGACTTGGCCTGCTCGACGGCGTCGATGGCCAGGAAGCGGACGGCGTTGGCCAGGTCGCGACGGAATGCGGTGGTGGTCATGTCTCTCTCCATCTCGGTAAGTTTCCGTGGCTCAGGCGCGACGCTTGAGGTCCATCAGGCGCAGGACCATGGGCGTGAAGATCATCTGCATCGCCAGCCCCATCTTGCCGCCGGGCACGACCAGGGTGTTCGGGCGGGTCAGCATGCTGCCGTGCAGGATGTTGAGCAGGTACTGGAAATCGATGCCCTTGGGGTTGGCGAAACGGATCACCACCATGCTCTCGTCGGCGCTGGGAATGTCGCGGGCGATGAAGGGGTTGGAGGTATCGACGATGGGCACGCGCTGGAAATTGACATGGGTGCGCGAGAACTGCGGGCACAGATGGCTGACGTAGTCGGGCATGCGGCGCAGGATGGTGTCGGTCACCGCTTCCTGCGAATAACCGCGCATCTTCTGGTCGCGGTGCAGCTTCTGGATCCATTCCAGGTTGATGATGGGCACGACGCCGACGCACAGATCGACCTGGGCGGCGATGTCGATGCCGTCGCCGGCCCAGGCGCCGTGCAGGCCTTCGTAGAACATCAGGTCGGTGTCGCCGGTAATGTCCTGCCAGGGCGTGAAGGTGCCCGGCTCCTGGCCCCAGGGCTCGGCCTCGCCGGCATCGTGCAGGTACTTGCGCACCTTGCCGCTGCCGTCGCGACCATAGCTGATGAACAGGTCCTGCAGTTCCTGCAGCAAGTTGGCCTCGGGACCGAAATGGCTGAAGTTGAGGTTGCCCTGTTCCTCCTGCGCCTTCATCTCGGCGCGCATGCTTTTACGGTCGTAGCGATGGAAGGAGTCGCCCTCGACAATCTGGGCGTTGAGCTTCTCGCGCCGGAAGATGTGCTGGAAACTCTGCATCACGGTGCTGGTGCCGGCGCCGGACGAGCCGGTGATGGCGATGATCGGGTGCTTGACGGACATGGCGGATGACTCCCCGGGATATGGAATTCTTGGGCGGCGTCAGTCGCGGAACAGCGAGCGTTCGGCGAACAACGGCGACGCAAAGGGGCGGTCGGCCCCGGTATCGTATTCGTGGTGATAGCGTTCGAGCCGCTCGACTTCCTCGCGCGAGCCGAGCATCACCGGCACGCGCTGATGCAGCGCTTCCGGCACCACGTCGAGGATGCGCCCGCGCCCGGTCGAGGCCGCGCCGCCGGCCTGCTCGATCAGCATGGCCATCGGGTTGGCTTCGTAAAGCAGGCGCAGGCGACCCGGCTTGGCCGGATCCTTGTTGTCCTTGGGGTACATGAAGATGCCGCCGCGCATCAGGATGCGGTGCACCTCGGCGACCATGGACGCGATCCAGCGCATGTTGAAATCGGCCTCGCGGATGCCGGTCTTGCCGGCCTTGCACTCGCTGACATAGCGCTGCACCGGCGGCTCCCAGAAACGTTCGTTCGACGTATTGATGGCGAACTCGCGGGTGGCTTCCGGCACACGGATGTCGGGATGCGTCAGGATGAAATTGCCGCTCTCGCGATGCAGCGTAAACCCGTGCGTGCCGGTGCCGACGCTCAGCACCAGCATCGTCGACGGGCCGTAGATGGCGTAGCCGGCGGCAACCTGCCGCGCCCCCGGCTGCAGGAAATCGGCCGGCTCGGCGTCGCCGGCGGTCGACCGCTGCAGAATCGAGAAAATGGTGCCGACCGAAACATTCACGTCGCTGTTCGACGAACCGTCGAGCGGATCGAAAATCAGCAGGTAGCGGCCACGCGGGTACTCGGCGGGAATCGCGTACGGCGCGTCCATCTCCTCGGAGGCCATGCCGGCCAGCTGGCCACCCCATTCGCAATGACGCAGGATGGCCTCGTTGGTCAACACATCCAGCTTCTTCTGCACCTCGCCCTGGACATTGGTCGACTCCATCGAACCGGAAAAGCCGCTCAGCGCGCCCTTGCCGACCAGACCGGAAATGGTCTTGACCGCCGCCGCCACGTCGATGAGCAAGGCGCCCATCTCGCTGTGCGCGCCGCGCGTCTGCTCGATAACGAACTTGGACAGGGTGGTGCGTCCGATATGCATGGTGTCTCCAATCATTGTTGTATTACTGCATTGAAGACAAAGGTAAGTGACTTCTTAGTTAAGGCCTAGTCAGACTTTCTTAATCGGTAAATAAGGCATGACTTATTAAATAGCGCTGAACCCAGGCGTCAGCAAGATTGACTGGCCCGAACGCGCGCGCGTGGCTATCGTCGCTGCCATGAACAAACTGCAAGCCCTGATTTTCGATGTCGATGGCACGCTCGCCGAAACCGAGCGCGACGGCCACCGCCCGGCCTTCAACGCCGCCTTCCGCGACTGCGGACTGACCTGGCACTGGGACGAACAGCGCTACGGCGAATTGCTCGCCATCACCGGCGGCAAGGAACGCATCCGCCACTACGCCGCGCAACACGCCCCGGACATCGCCGCCCGCCCCGACTTCGACGCGCTGGTCGGCCAACTACACAAGATCAAGACCGCGCACTATCTGCGCCGGGTCGATCAGGGCCAGCTACCGCTACGCCCCGGCGTCGCCCAGCTGATCAGCGAAGCCCGGCACGCCGGCATCCGCCTAGCCATCGCCACCACCACCACGCCCGAAAACGTCGACGCCCTGCTCCGCGCCAACCTCGGCGCCGAGGCCCCCGGCTGGTTCGACGTCATCGGCGCCGGCGACATCGTCCCGGCCAAAAAACCGGCCCCCGACATCTACCAATGGGTCCTCAACCGTCTCGCCCTGCCGGCATCCGCCTGCCTGGCCATCGAAGATTCGGAAATGGGCCTGAAATCCGCGTTGACCGCAGGATTGCGCTGCGTGGTCACTATCAGCGAATACACCCGCGGGCAGAATTTTCGCGGGGCGGGGATGGTGCTGGAGGGGTTGGCGGGGTGTTCGTTGGGGGGGTTAGAAGAGGTTGTTTTGCGCTAGTTTGTAACTTGGAACTCAACCTGCCGAATCTGTTTGCCATTGATGAGAAGTGCGGCTTTGTATTTTCCAAGCGGGTCCGATTCGGAGATGGACCAGTTGTGAAAGAGAAACGGCGAACCGGGTTTGGAAAAATTTTTCGTAACCGTTGCAGTTCTTCCTCCGTCGGTCACTTGAACCTCTGAAGCGCTTGGTGGCGCCTCCCATACGGTACCCGAAGGGCCTTCAACGATTTCCTGAACAGAGATTTGTTGGGGCGGGTTCTTCATAGAAAAAGCCCACCCGAACTGAACGTCCTGCCCCTTGGAAAAGGTAGTTGTTGCTCGAAAGGTTACGGTGCCGCTCCCAACACCCGAGAATGATCCAAATTGGACGTCAGTCACACCAACGTCGCTTGAGCAGGCGGAAATGGAAATTGCAATTGAGGCGCAGAGGAAGAGTTGGAGAGTGCGCATATTTGGAGGGCTAACGCGAAAGCGAGCGTCCTCACCTCTCGACTGACGGGTTAGCCATCGCTTCGGCATTAGAGAACGACCAGTTCAGCAATACCTTCAAGACTACCGATTTCAAGGTCTACGTATGAAAGATTGGCCGTCGGCTTTACTGGCCTCCACACAAAGCGGTACTCGCACTGATACTCGTACCGGAAGTGCTTTGACATCGGAACGTCAATTTTCACAGTCGAAGGGCAAAGCGGATCGATGTAGACGGCTTCGCCGTGACGATGGCCGGTATTTGGAAACTTCGCTGCATTTTGCAAAGTAAGAAGGCGCTGGAAACGATCTCTATCCTTGATGATGACACACGAGTCAGCTTGAAAATCTACGAACAGCCGAGGCTCAACGGCGCTGCTTACGCAATACAGCCAGTAGTCCGTGCCAGCGTTGTAGGTGACATCGAAGCGTTGCTCAATGGGCCCTTCCGGCACGTCTTGCGGATTGAGAACGACTTTGATGATGTCATCACGCGACAATGCTAGGGAGAGAGGCAAGGAAAGTTCGTCATCCTTTATTGCGCCGTTGTGGCTTGGTGTGGCGTAGTAGCTCGCAGATTGCACGCGCAAAGCCCCTCTTTCGAAAAGAGACCGCATATGCTCGGCTTTCCCGAACTTGATAAATATTTCGTCTGATCGCAAACCTCTTGATGCAAGAACACCGGCCGCCTTCTTGCCGAGTTCTCCAACAAAGTCAGGGAATGGCTCGGAATGAAAAATATCCCGTGTAAAGCCGTTCGGATATGGGCCGTGACGGAGGTTCATTTCCTCCAGCACATGGGTCCAGATTTCCATCGTCTTCATTCCTGCCGGCTCCAAGGGAGGAACCCCTATCTTCGCCTCGGGCGTCAAGCGAAGCATATTTAGCACTATGTCTCGAATGCGCTGGTTTAATTCCTTCTGGTTAAGGTGCCGACAATAGCGGTTTTCACGATACATTTTTCGCCATACCTCGTGACGTGGCATACCAGTGTTCATGCAATGGCTAACCCAGAAGTCGACGGCAATATGCCCAATATCCCAGATAGGTAGGCCCCCCGGAAACGGCCATGCTGGTTGGAATCGCAGACTTTCGCACTGATATTCACCTGCTTACACCCCAAGGAAACCGGACAGGCACAACCTTACCCGCCCATCATTTCCGGTGCAACTGAATATCTAATCTGACTCGTAGGACCAAGATCAATACTTCTGTCAGCTCGCCCCACAGACTCGCCTCTTTTGCCCGAAAATCGCCACCGCTCCCCTCCCTGCGGTACGATGCGCCAATCCAAACCGAACCCGCGCACCTGTTTCGCCGCGCTTTTCCGGCATTTCCCCGCCAGTTGAGGCATCATGCCAATCGGGATTGAGAACAGAGGAGACTGGCTGGTGATGTTGGATGGGATGCTAGTGCTTGGCGGCGGTGTGTTGTTGCTTGCGGTTCTGCTGTTTCTGCTCTGGAAGCAGGCGCAGATGCGCAACGAGCTGGCTGCGCTCCGGGCCAGCGAGGCATTGTTCCGGCGGCTGACGGAGGATGTTTCCGATGTGATCTGGCGCGCCGACCGGAATCTGTTCATCACCTACATCAACCCGACCGACGAGAAACTGCGCGGCTTCAGGGCGGATGAGGTGATCGGCCACCATGTTTTCGAGATGTTCACCGACGAGGGCATCGCGACGGTGACCAACCTCATCAAGCAGCGCCAGGAGAAGGAGGCCGACGGAACGATCACCGGCGCGGTCACTTTCGAGGTCCAGCATCGCTGCAAGGATGGCCGGTTGCTGTGGGCGGAGGTGCTGTCGAAGCCGGAGCGCGATGCGCATGGCCGGATTACCGGTTACCACGGGATCAGCCGCGAAACGACCGAACGCAAGCGGCTGCAGGATCAGATACAGAAGCTGGCGTTCTACGATCCTTTGACCGGCCTGCCCAATCGTCGCCTGCTTGAGGATCGGCTCGGGCAGAGTCTGGCGTCGAGCCGGCGTACGGGGATTTTCGGTGCGCTGCTGTTTCTCGACCTGGATAATTTCAAGCCGCTGAACGATCTCCACGGGCACGAAGCGGGCGATCTGCTGCTGATCGAAGCGGCCAGGCGGCTGAAGGCCGGAGTGCGGGAGGTGGATACGGTCGCCCGCTTCGGCGGCGACGAGTTTGTCGTGATCATCCGTGAGCTGGATCGCGATCTGGCCGTGTCACGCGAGCAGGTGGCGACGATTGCCGAGAAAATCCGCACCCTGCTGGCCGAACCCTACCGCTTGAGCGTCAAGCATGGCGACACGGCCGGACAGGAGGTTGAACACCGCTGCTCGGCCAGCATCGGCATCCGCGTGTTCATCGGCAACGGCATCGATCCCGACGAGATTCTCAAGCAGGCCGATCTGGCGATGTATCAAGCCAAGGACGCGGGGCGCAACACGGTCTGTTTCTTCAGCCCGCCGGACGAGACGGCGTAAAAAAGCCGGGGAACCCCGGCTTTCTTTCAGTGGTAGGCTTTTTTCGAAGCCAGCTTGTTGGCCATGAAGCAGGCCATGCCGAAAATCACCACGGCGAAGCCGACGCCGACCAGGGAAAGCTCATCCATTTAACACCCCGCAGAAAAGGTCATTGATTGATTGGAGCCGCTTAGACCGGTCGACAAGGGAAAGTTCCCCGTGCGGGATCGGCAAAATAATAAGAAATTACTGAACAATCCCATAAAAATACGTGACTGTTATTTATCTTTTGCCCTTCCTAATATGGTCTCCATCGTAGCCACCCGGCGAATACACCAAGGAGACAAAAGATGGATCAATCGAACCGCTATGCCGACCTGAGCCTCAAGGAAGAAGACCTGATCGCCGGCGGCCAGCACATTCTCTGCGCCTACAAGATGAAGCCCAAGGCCGGCTACGGCTACCTCGAAGCGGCCGCTCACTTCGCCGCCGAGTCTTCCACTGGCACGAATGTCGAAGTGTGCACCACCGACGAATTCACCAAGGGCGTCGATGCGCTGGTCTATCACATCGACGAGGCGACCGAGGAAATGCGCATCGCCTACCCGATCGACCTGTTCGACCGCAACGTCATCGACGGCCGGATGATGATCGTTTCCTTCCTGACGCTGACCATCGGCAACAACCAGGGCATGGGCGACATCGAGCACGCCAAGATGTACGACTTCTACGTGCCGCGCCGCGCGATTGAGCTGTTCGACGGCCCGTCGGTGGACATCAGCAACCTGTGGCGCATTCTCGGCCGGCCGATGCAGGACGGCGGCTACATCGCCGGCACGATTATCAAGCCCAAGCTCGGCCTGCGCCCCGAACCGTTCGCCGCGGCTGCGTACCAGTTCTGGCTGGGCGGCGACTTCATCAAGAACGACGAGCCGCAGGGCAACCAGGTGTTCTGCCCGATGAAGCAGGTAATCCCGCTGGTGCGCGATGCGATGAAGCGCGCCATGGACGAAACCGGCCAGGCCAAGATCTTCTCGGCCAACATCACCGCTGACGACCATGGCGAAATGATCGCCCGCGGCGAATACATCCTCGAAACCTTCGGCCCGGATGCCGACAAGGTGGCTTTCCTGGTCGACGGCTACGTCGGCGGCCCGGGCATGGTCACCACCGCCCGCCGCTACTTCTCGCGCCAGTACCTGCACTACCACCGCGCCGGCCACGGCGCCGTCACCTCGCCGTCGTCGAAGCGCGGCTACACCGCCTACGTGCTGGCCAAGATGAGCCGGTTGCAGGGCGCTTCCGGCATCCATGTCGGCACCATGGGCTACGGCAAGATGGAGGGCGACAAGGACGACCGCGCCATCGCCTACATCATCGAGCGCGACAGCTATACCGGCCCGGCTTACCACCAGGAGTGGTACGGCATGAAGCCGACGACACCGATCATTTCCGGCGGCATGAACGCGCTGCGCCTGCCCGGTTTCTTCGAGAACCTCGGCCACGGCAACGTGATCAACACGGCCGGTGGCGGTTCCTACGGCCACATCGACAGCCCGGCCGCCGGCGCCAAGTCGCTGCGTCAGGCTTACGAATGCTGGAAGGCCAAGGCCGACCCGATCGAGTGGGCCAAGGAGCATCCGGAGTTCGCCCGCGCGTTTGCCTCCTTCCCCAACGACGCCGACCAGATCTACCCGGGCTGGCGCGACAAGCTCGGCGTGCACAAGTAAGCACTAACCCACCCCGCCCCGGCGGGGTTTTTCTTCCGCGCCCGCCAGGAGTCCGCCATGAACGATGCCGCCCACTTCGCGGTTTGCCGCAAACCCTTCTATCAGCCGCAAGGCAAGGAAATCGAGCTGTTCGAAGCGGCCTACGCCGCGCGCCTGCCGGTCATGCTCAAGGGGCCGACCGGTTGCGGCAAGTCGCGCTTCGTCGAGTACATGGCCTGGAAGCTGGGCCGGCCGCTGATCAGCGTCGCCTGCAACGAGGACATGACCGCCGCCGACCTGGTCGGCCGTTACCTGCTCGACGCCAACGGCACGCGCTGGCAGGACGGCCCGCTGACCGTCGCCGCCCGCCTCGGCGCCATCTGCTATCTCGACGAGATCGTCGAAGCCCGCCAGGACACGCTGGTGGTCATCCATCCGCTGACCGATCACCGGCGCATGCTGCCGCTCGACAAGAAGGGCGAGCAGGTCGCAGCCCACCCCGACTTCCAGCTGGTGATTTCCTACAACCCCGGTTACCAGAGCCTGGTGAAGGATCTCAAGCAATCGACCAAGCAGCGCTTCGCCGCCTTCCAGTTCGACTACCCGGCGCCGGCCCTGGAAAGCGGGATCGTCTGTGCGGAAACCGGAATTGCCCGCGAGTTGGCCGACCAACTGGTCGACTTCGCCCAGGCCGGCCGCCGCCTCAAGGGGCACGGACTGGATGAAGGCATCTCGACGCGGCTGGTCGTCTACGCCGCCAGCCTGATCGTCCGCGGCGTCAGCCCGGCCGACGCCTGCCGCATGGCGATGATCCGCCCGATCACCGACGACATTGACGTGATCGACAGCCTGGATCACGCCATCGCCGCGATTTTTGGCTGAACGACATGGCAGTCCCCGGCCTGCGCAATATTGCCGATGCCCGCCAGCGGCTGATGGCCAGCCCGGAATCGCAGGCGGCCTGGGCCGCGCTCGACTGCGGTTTCGCCGTGGTCGCCGATGTCTTCGACGAATGCCTGAGCGCTGCCGGGCAGGTGCTGAAGTCGCCGGAAATGCCGGAATATCTCGCAGCGGCACGCGCCATCGGCAAACTCGGGCGCGGCCCCGAGCCTTTGCTGGCCTTTCTCGAACACTGGCCGGACGTGGCCCGCCAGGTGCCGCAGGCGCTCGCCCTGCCAGCGCTGATGGCGGCGATCCGCAGCCTGCAGAAATCGCCCAACGCGCCGGCCGTCACCCCGCTGCTGCAGACGCTCGCCGCCGTCGTCGGCCAGTTGCGCAGCGCCGACGGCCTGGCCGACTACCTGTGCATTGCCCTGGAACTCGCCGACCGGACCTCGGGCTCGATCCACGGCCACCAGATCACCGAGCCCAGCCCGGCCTTGCCGGAATTTTTCCGCAGCGCCCCGCAACTGCTGGCCATCGTCCCGCTGGCCGGCGTCCGGCAATGGATGCTGCAGGGCATCCGCCTGACCGCGCAGCATCCGGCGCAGCAACGCGACTATTTCGCCTTGCGCACACCGGAGAGCCGTCACCTGCTGGAACGCGAACGCAGCGGCACCCTGTTTGCCGATGTCGAGCGCCGCCTGAGCCTGGGTCTGCACGCCCTGTGGGCCGACGACAGCCTGCTTGTTCCCTATTCGACCGCCTTCGCCGGGCATCGCCAACAGCCTTACCTGGCCGCCGACGGGCTGCGCCTGCCCGACGTGCTGAACGACCGCTCCGGCAGCAGCGGCCTGGCACGTTACCGGCTGATGCTGGCGCACATGGCCGGCCATCGCCGCTGGAGCCAGCCGCTGATCGCCGACAACTGGAGCCCGATGCAGCGCCTGGCGGTCGAAGCGCTCGAAGATGCGCGTATCGACTGCCTGCTGCTGCGGCTTTACCCCGGCCTCACCGCCAGCCTGCTGGCCGCCCACCCGCAACCACTGCCGGGCAGTTGCGACGCGGCCAGCGAAAACACCCTGCGCCACCGCCTGACCCGGCTGTCGCGGGCCTGCATCGATCCGACCGGCAGCGATCCCGATCCGCTGATCGACGAGTTCGCCGGGCGTTTCCGGCACTGCCTGGCCGACGGCGCGGCGAGCACCCGGGCTGTCGCTGAAATTGCGCTTGCCTACGCAGCACGCAGCCGCCTGCCCAGCGACCAGTACGCCAGGGTGCACTTCGCCGATACCGAAATCGACTACCGCGACGACAACCGCCACCTGTGGATTCATCTCGAAGCCGGCGACGAGGAAGAAAGTTTCGAGCCACCGCCCAGCGCTGCCGCCAGCGAGCCCAGCGGCCTGCCACCCCGGCATTACCCGGAGTGGGATGAGACGGCCCAGACCTGGCGCCCCGACTGGGTCGCCGTCTATGAAGCCCTGCACCCGCCGGGTAACGCCGCCGACATCGACGCACTGCTGGCCAGGCATGCCCCGCTCGCCTGCCGCCTCAAGCGCCTGCTCGACCTGCTCAAGCCGCAGGAGCGGGTGCGCATCCGCCACCAGGAAAACGGCAGCGAACTCGATCTCGATGTCGCCGTCCGCGCCTGGACCGACTGGCGCAGCGGCCACCTGCCCGATCCGCGCATCCAGGTCAGCCACCGGACGGCCGGACGCGATATCAGCGTGCTGCTGCTGATCGACCTGTCGCAGTCGCTGAACGCCACCCTCCCGGGCGGCCAGCAAAGCATCCTCGATACCGCCCGCGAAGCCGTCGCCCTGCTCGCCTGGGCCATCGACGAACTGGGCGACGCCTGCGCCATTGCCGGCTTTCATTCCAACACCCGGCACGAGGTCCGCTACCATCACATCAAGGGCTTTTCCGAAGCCTGGGGCGATCCGGTCAAGGCGCGCCTGGCCGCCGTCAGCGCCGGCTGGTCCACACGCATGGGCGCCGCGCTGCGGCACGCCGGGCGCATGCTGGAGGCCCGGCGCAGCGAAAAACGCATCCTGCTCGTACTGACCGACGGCGAGCCGGCCGACATCGACGTCAGCGATCCGGACTACCTGCTGGGCGACGCCCGCAAGGCGGTGGGCGAACTCGCCGGCAGCGGCATCGACAGCTTCTGCCTCAGTCTCGATCCGGCGGCCGACGCCTATGTCGGCAGGATCTTCGGCCGGCAGTGGCGCATTCTCGACCGCATCGAACGCCTGCCTGAACAACTGCCGATGGTCTATTTGAACCTCACCCGTTGACGCCCGCCGATGCGCCGCCTAGAGTCAGGAAAACCTGAACGATTCATGGAAACACTTCATCGACCAATGAACTTTGTCCGCAACCTGACCCTGCGCCAATTGCAGATCTTCGTCGTCGCCGCCCGCCATCTGAGCTATGCCCGCGCCGCAGAAGAGCTGCACCTGACGCCGCCGGCGGTGTCCATGCAATTGAAGCAGCTCGAGGACAACGTCGGCCTGCCGCTGTTCGAGCGCATGGGTCGCGGCGTCGCCCTGACCGGTGCCGGCGAGCTGCTGGTGCATCACGCCTTGCGCATCCTCGGCGAAATCAAGGACGCCGAAGCCAGCCTGCAGGCGCTGGCCGGCGCCGAAACCGGGCAGATATCGGTCGGACTGGTCAGTACCGCCAAGTATTTCATGCCGCGCCTGCTGGCCAAGTTTGCCCAGGCGCATCCCGGCATCGACGTCCAGTTCACCGTCGGCAACCGCGAACTGTTGTTGCAGAAGCTGCAGGACAACGCCATCGACCTGGCGATCATGGGCCGTATCCCGGTCGAAATCGACGCCCACGGCGAACCGATGGCCCGCCACCCGTACGTGCTGGTCGCCCCGGCCGACCATCCGCTGCGCACGGCGCGCCGCTTCGAACTGCACGAACTGCGTCAGGAAACCTTCCTGCTGCGCGAGGAAGGCTCGGGCTCCCGGCGCGTCGCCGAGGAAATGTTCAAGAACCACTTGTTCACGCCGGCACGGACGATCAGCATGGGCAGCAACGAAACGATCAAGCAGGCGGTCATGGCCGGCATGGGCATCAGCCTGCTGTCGCTGCACACCCTGCCGCTGGAACTGAAAACCGCCGAAGTCAGCCTGCTCGACGTGGTCGGCACCCCGATCGAACGCACCTGGTACGTGGTGCACATGAACGCCAAACGACTGATGCCGGCCGGCATGAACTTCCGCAACTTCCTGCTCGACGAAACCGCCCCGGCGCTGATTCAGGAATTCGATCACTACCTGCCGAGAACGGCGTAGGCAGAAAAGAAAAAAGCCCTGAATAATCAGGGCTTGTTTCTTTTCTTAGCAGTAAATTGGTCGGAGTGACAGGATTCGAACATGCGACCCCTGCGTCCCGAACCCGTTTTAGCCAATTTTTGCTGCACGGCAACAAAATAAAAACCCTTAAAAATCATGATTCTATTGTGCAGCAATGTGCAGGTGCGTGCAACAAAAAGCAGTACTTTTTTGCCGCATTGACGCACGATTGCCGCCAAAATCGTTGCACCAATGGCATATTTGTATTCATCTCGAATTTATTCTGAACAGATAAATCAAACATCGCCACAGCGCCCCCAAAGAAATCCTCACGATTGCGAGGATACACCGAAAAGTCAGCGGCAACAAAAAATAATCCGCACGATGCTAAGGATTCATTGCATACCTTGGCATCCTGACGCAGAATCCTTGCAAACATGAGGATTGAACATGAAGATACCCATCGCCAGCGCCGCCGAACTCGGCCAGATCGTCCGCGCCACCCGTAAGGCCCAGAAGATACGGCAAGACGATGCCGCCGGGAGTATTGGCGTCAGCGAGAACTTCCTGGGGAAAATCGAGCGCGGCAGCGACTCGGTCCGCTGGGGAAAACTCTTCCAAGTGCTCGAAGGCTTGGGGATTCGGGTCACGATAGACGTACCAGACAGCGTCGCCCCCTACATCAAATCGCCGACCGCCCCCGAAGAGCCGTCATGAACGACCGATCATTACGCGCGCTGATCAATCAGACTGAAGTCGGTACGCTTCGGGAGGTCAACGGCTTGTGGAGCTTCAGGTATTCGGAAGCATGGCTCAATGATAGTCAGCGCTTTGCCCTCAGCCCCCATCTACCGCTCACCACCGCCCCGTTGCTCGATGGCGCAACGCGGCGCCCGGTTCAATGGTATTTCGACAATCTGCTGCCTGAAGAAGGGCAACGGCGCTTGCTCGCTGGCGACGCCGACCTAGATGTAGCGGATGCCTTCGGTTTGCTTGCCTGGTACGGTGCGGAGTCTGCGGGGTCAATCACCCTGCTTCCGCCTGAGCGTCCGCTCCCCGAAGACGAGCCCCTGCATCCACTAACCGACCATGCGCTAGAAAACCGCATCCGCCAACTGCCCAAGGCCCCGCTGACCCACGGCGCGGTCAAACGCATGTCCCTGGCCGGTGCGCAGCACAAGCTCGCCGTCGTGCTTCAGGACGAAGAATTGTACGAACCAGCCGGCAGCACGCCGTCCGCCCACATCCTCAAGCCTGACCACCCAGACGACGACTACCCGCATTCAGTCATCAACGAGTGGTTTGTGATGCGTCTGGCTAAACGCCTCGGTTTGGAGGTTCCCGCCGTCCATCGCCGTTACGTTCCCTCGCCCATCTATCTGATCGATCGCTTCGACCGCTTCTCCGGTCGCAATGGCTGGCAACGCCGCCATGTCATTGATGCCTGTCAGTTGCTGGGGCTGGATCGCAGCTTCAAATACAGTCAGGGCAGTATGGAAAATCTGGCCGCCCTGGCCAATGCTTGCCGTAGCCCGGCGGTGGCGCGCACCCGACTCTTCAGTTGGCTGGTATTCAACGTTTTAACCGGCAACAGTGATGCTCACCTGAAAAACCTGAGCTTCATGGTTTCGCACGAAGGGATACAACTCGCACCCTTCTACGATCTCCTCAGCGTTGCCTGCTACGATTCGCCCGCTTTCGACAGGGAGGCCTGGCCGGAGCAGAGTCAACTCGCCTGGCCGATTCTGGGCGTTCAGCATTTTTCGGATATCACGCGCCCCTTGCTTCTTGAGGCCGGTGCAGCACTGAACCTGAGCAAAGGCACCGCGACGCGACTTCTGGACAAACTGCACCAGCGCATCGTGCCGGAAACCGAAGCGCTTTACGCCGAAGTAGAAACAGAAAACGCTCGCCTGATTGCAGAGCGGCCTGAACTGGGCATCACCCTGACGGGAGAATCCCGTTGCCTGAGGACGATACTGCACACCGTGGTGAAGGAGATGGTGAGACAGATCGTCTAACAGTCGGCCTATACTAACCTTTGGCCACCATCATCGATATGAACACGCCTCAGAAGTTGGTAACGAAAGAACTTGCAGCGGAACTCCTGTCTGTCAGCATGCGCACCATTAATTACTGGATCAGCGACGGGACTTTGCCTATGCCGACAGCAATCGGTCGCAGAGTGTACTGGCATCCAGTGGAATTCCGAGCCTGGCAAGACAGACTATTTGGGCTCAAGGAAGAATCTCAAAACCAAACGATAGCGCCCACAAAGCGCAACAGAGGCCGGCCGAGAAACCAGATGCACTAGGCTCGGTGCTCGTGCCATCGAAATGAAGGGCACGACCACCGAACTCAATTTCGTATCGTTCGGGGACCCCGATGTTATGAAATTGAATATCGACTCCACCGCCCTCACAGTCGGCAAATCGGCCTTTGCATAAGGCAAAGCAACCGAATCTCAACAGAGGCCTGTGATCGGCCGGAACGGTTCCTGGCGTCCCAGCTGAGCAATGGCTGCAAGCCGTGACCACCATCATTTGCTGCTCACGTTGTGGATTAGAGTTCCGTTGACAGCCACATGCCAAGGCAGATAATCTAGCCATAGTCGCATCACGGTCCGCTTTGGGCCAAGGTGGCATTTATGCAGGAGGCGGGCATCTGCCCGAACTGCAAGGTTGGCAGCCTTTGCTACTCTTCTACTGACACTTGCAGTGCGGTGATGCTTATCGGGAGGTCGGTGGTATACCGCCTCGGTCCGTATACAGGAAGCCCATCTGGCTGTCGTACGGCATAACCTGAAAAGGTAATGTCATGCCTGTAAGAAACACAGTCCTTAAACAAACCACGTTGGCCGCTCACAAACAGTTGTCGTATGAGCAACTCTTATCCGCTTGGCTTCTAAGCGATGGCTGGGAGGTTCTGATCCCAGTGATTGATCACGGCAAAAAAACAGATATCGTAGTGGCAGATGATGAAAGCTTCTACCGGATACAGGTGAAGAGTATTCAGAGCAAAGACGAATCGATCCGAGTCGAGAACAAGTGGCAGGGGGCAAAAATTGACTATGTCGTCTATTTTTCAACTCTTGGCGATTGGGGTTACATAACCCCTGCATTCACTGAAACGAATCGCCCATTGAATTCGCCGGAGCACATTCGCTTCAGCAAGCACCCGTCAAATTTTCTCAAAGCGTTCAAGCGGATATGAGGCCGGACTTCGGCCTTTACGAACATTGGGCAGCGATATGGGTGTAGGCCCAAAAATAAGGCCGAGACCATACTCGTGGGCAATACAAGTCACATCATTAAAAGAAGGCTGATTTTTTCAGCCGACCCAACTCACCTCCGCGCCTTACCTACGCTGATACAAGTACTGAAGAGCGAAGCACTTCTTTCGCCAGATGAACTGAAGGATTTGGTTCTTCGCTTTTTGCCGAGATCCGCTGAGCGAGCCCCTGAATTGCTGTCACTAATAAGGAATTGACACAAGGGGAAATATCCAGACATAAACATGGCATCGCTCCCAAACAGCCATCGTCTCTCGCCACTAGTTAAAAAACGAAGCAAGCATCAACTTCACGCGGTCGACAAACCCGAGGTTGATTGGCTTATCCAGGTTTTCCCAGGCGTCTTCGCACAGGCTCTGAATGTCACCCGTGTAGATTTGATCAAGGCGATCAGGAACCGTGAGACCCAGATTCGTAGCCAGTGACAAGGCGATGTAGTCACCAAACTCATGGCTTACCGCGCCCGGCAATTCGCAGAATGACTCTTTCGATCCATGCTGCCGCTTTCCGTGCTGCAACAGGGCAAAAATCAAACGTATGGCGTGGTAATCAAAGCTGCCGCCAGCTTTGTGCGCCAGCAGAGGCTCAAGCTGCAATACAGGAGTGGTCAACAGTTCGTGGATATTCCACTCAAACTCATCGTCCAGATAATTCCGTTCGCCAATCGACTTCAGATATTGCTGCAGACACCTGAAGGCCACTGACAGTTTTCCATGGGCATAGCCATCAAACTCCGGCGAACTCGACAACACGCGCAGCAGATTATCCAGCGCCATCCTCAGATTCTCGTCGGTCTGCCGAGTCGCAAACGAATGCGCATGAAACACCCGCTGCATGGCGGAAAGATACTGGCCGGTTGCGGACTGAGGAACAGTCCGGTGCAGCCAGTGCAGCAAGGGCATCAGGTCGATGAAGTCGCCGAGGAAATGGCTCAGATCCATCGCCAGTTTGATGGGCGATTCGTCCACCGGTAGCGGCTCAGGCGCGACACCCCGGTGCCGCAGCTCGTTCTTGGCCAGGCTGAGCAGGCTTTCGACAAGCTCATACCGATCTTTCTCGAACCAGATCGGGGTGATGCCCAGCTTGGCCAGTTCCGCATTGCGCTGGGCGATCCCGTCCAGGGTCTCCGGGGCTTGCTCGATGGAGAAGTGCTGTTTGATCTCCTCCTCTTCCCCCATGTCTTCCCTGATCTTCCTGAAAACCTGAACCGTCCGGTCATTACTCAGGCTACAGCCCAAAAAGAGCAGACTGCTGTTCTTGTAATGGTAGGCAAGCAGCTTGGGGATGGGTTTGTGCAGATTCAGGCTGCCGTTGCCGTAGGCCTCGTCATATTGGTTCTTGCTGAGGATGCAGCGTTTCGGCTCACGAATATCCCCGTGTAGCTTGATGACCGTGATCTTCTTCGGATCGGGCTGCTCCAGCGCATTCAGGCCATTGATCACCTGAACCCTGCCAGCCTCGCCGGTTTCAAACGACTGCTCAAGCAAGCGATCATAATTGGTCGTGATCACCGTATCCGTGAACAACTCGGAGATGCGCCAGACCACATCCGGGATCGTGGGGTTGCGGGAGAACTCATCGCGAATTTCGTTAATGAACACCTCGCGGCCCCGAATAGCCTCGATCTCTTCCAGCACCGTTTCGTAAGCGCCGGCACCCAACAGTTCTTCGATGCGTTCGGCAGCGATATGCGCCGTTTTGCCCTGGTGGCGCAGATGCTCCTTCCAGCTTGAAAACCCCGCCGATGCCGAAATGCCCGCACCGACAAACGGCACCACCGCCCCGGCTGCCATGAGGTCGACTAGCTGAATGAAGTGATCCACATTGCGCTGGAACCAATGGTCATCGCCAAGCTGCTCCTGAAACCAGGACTCGCCCAGTGCCTCGTGACGACAGGCTTTGCGAAACGCCTGGAACGCTTCGTCGTAGCCGTTTCTGTCCCCAGCAAACAGCGCCTTGCTGGGCTGGGGCAAGGCGTCAACGCCATAGTCAATCCTGGCCGCCTGCCCCTCCTCGCTATCCAGCCACTCGTTGAAATCGGCAAAGTGCTCGTAGCGATAATGTTCGTCTTCGTCGCACCAGATTTTGTGCAGCGCTGGCGTCATGTCCTGTGACTCAGCCGATGGCCTGCTCGACGAGGGCGTCGGCGAGGTGGAGTTGGGTGGCTTGGGCATCGCTGAGGCGGGACTTGAGCAGGTCGCACAGGGCCATCAGTTCGTCGACTTTGGCGACGATGCGAATTTGCTCTTGGATCGAGCAAATTGGGACCGGAAGCTCTTCCCATTTGGATCGATTGATAATTGGCGTGGCCGAACCAGTGGCGTATGCAATCACTCCGTCGGTGAAATGTTTCGAGGAAACTGCTACATAAAGGTACTTAGAAGAGAGCAGGATTGGGCGTATCGCATTTATTTGTTGGTTGAACGCCAGTCGCTTGTCTGCAATGGCTGCTTTTCCGATTGACCCACCAATACAAACCATAAAAATGTCATTGGGTTTTGCTTCAGTGCTCTCTTCTAACCCTGCCTCAGAAACAAACTTCTCGGGTGCCGACAACTCTCCGTCAATCGATATTTGTCCAGGCCCGATAAATGGAATATCTCCATCATAGTATTTTGGTTCGTTGGTACTTGGCGTCTTGCCCGTTGAACATACTCCACACTGTCCCAATCTGATCCACGCCCACCCTTGCGGAAGTCTATATGGCGCTTCAGCATCCCCAACTGGTGGCAGAAGCCTCTCTTTTTTGGCCTTGCCTTCCTTCACCAACTTCGCTTTCTCGGCGGCGATCTTCTTGAGCAGTTCGCTCGCGGGTTCGTCGTTCGGGTCTTGCGGGACGAGCTTGCCCATCACCGCCAGTTGCAGGATGGTTTGCTTGAGCTGGTCGATGCTCTCTTCGGTCGTGAACAGCGTGTCGAAGTGGCCGGCGATGCGCAGCCAGGCGCTGGCGAATTGCGCGTGATCGGCGGCGCTGGTCAGCGCACTCAGCAGGGTTTCCACTAGCGTTTGATGGGCGCCGAGGCTGGCGTCGGTATGTTGCTCAAGCTGGTCACACAGCGCCATCAGTTCATCGACTTTGGCGACGATGCGGTGTTGTTCGGCGAGCGGTGGCACTCTTATCTTTATCGCTGAAAGCTCAGCTTTACCAATAACACCTTGCGCAGACCCCCTCGAGTTCTGTCGCAATTTGATCGTAAAAGGTACCAATGAAATGTACAAATACTCTGTAAGTATTTTTTGACTTGGCCTGATCGCAGCGACGCTACGACCAATCGCACAATCGATACCAAAATTAAGCTTGCCGATAGTTGCGCCAACGACGCAAATTAGAACATCCCCCTTCTGGGCAAATTTGAGAGGTTTTGTTGTCCACTCTTTTATTTCTGGATAGCGCTGGCCGAATTCTCCTGTCTTAACGAATACTGTTCCTTTGCCATCCTTGTTGCATTCATTGCCAGCGGGGGCTTGCCCCATTACAAATTCGGAAACTTCGCCCAGATTCAAATAATCATTGCGAGTATCTCTACCCCCGGCAACTAGAAGTCCCTTTGCGGCAAGCTCATAAACCAGCTCGCGCAGCTTCTTGATGCCGTACATCTCGACCTTGCTGGACGAGCCCCGGCCGGCGGTGGATTTGCGTTTGAGGGCGGCGGTCCACAGATCGAGGTGATCCGTGATTAGTGTTTCAACAGCGGCCATGCTCACTGCGCTCCCGTGAGCGCAGCGGAGAGGATGCCCTTGAGCTGGTCGCGCAGCGACTGGATGTCCTGCTGCTGCGCCCGATACTGCTGCAGGAGTTCTTCCGGGTCGTGGCTGATCTGCTTGCCAACGTGCGGGTTCTTGATATCGAGGTTGTAGTTGCGGGCGGCAATGTCTTCGAGACTGACTGTCCAGGCCTGTGGGGTTTCGACGCGGGCAGCGAAGCCGTCGGCTTCGTCGCCCCACCAGGCGCATTCGCTGGCGAACTCCTCGAACTGCATGGGGCGGGTCTTGTTGTAGCTGGTTACGCCCTCGGGGTAGGGATGTTCGTAGAACCAGACTTCCTTGCTTGCCGGCCATTCGCCCTCGGGCTTTTTGGTGAAGAAGAGGATGTTGGTCTTGATGCCGGTGTAGGGGTTGAATACGCCATTGGGCAGGCGGACGATGGTGTGCAGATGGCATTGCTCCAGCAGCATCTGTTTCAGGCGGGTCTTCATGCCTTCGCCGAACAGGAAACCATCGGGCAGGACCACGGCGGCGCGGCCGTGGCTCTTGAGCAGGCGGATGACCAGCGCCATGAACAGGTCGGCAGTTTCTCGAGTGCGCAGGGTCGCGGGAAACTGGTTTTCGACGCCGTCCTCTTCCATGCCGCCAAAGGGCGGGTTGGTGATGATGACGTTGACGCGGTCGGCCTCGCCGTAGTCGGTGTAGGCGCGGCGGCTGAGCATGTTGTCGTGCTCGATCCGGGTCGGGGTGTCGATGCCGTGCAGGATCATGTTGGTCGTGCACAGCATGTGCGGCAGGGCTTTTTTCTCGACGCCGTGGATGCTGGCGACGAGGACGGCTTCGTCCGCCGCGTTCTTCACGTAGCGGGTGCGCTTGTGGTCGATGGCGCAGGCGAGAAAGCCGCCGGTACCGCAGGCCGGGTCGAGCACGCTCTCATTGAGCTTCGGATCGACCCGGTCGACGATGAATTTGGTGACGGCGCGGGGGGTGTAGAACTCGCCGGCGTTGCCGGCGCTTTGCAGGTCTTTCAGGATCTGCTCGTAGATGCTGCCGAAGGTGTGGCGGTCTTGCGTGTTGTTGAAATTGATCTCGCTGATCTTGTTGATGACCTGCCGCATGAGGGTGCCGGACTTCATGTAGTTGTAGGCATCCTCGAAGACGTTGCGGATGACCTTGGCGCGCTCGCCGGTAGGGCCGCTGACGGCAAGCTTGTTCTTCAGCGTGGGAAAGAGCTGGAGGTTCACGAAGTCGCCGAGTTCGTCGCCGGTCATGCCCTCGGGGTCGGCCGCCCAGTTGCGCCAGCGCAGATGCTCGGGCAAGGGCGACTTGTAGTTGTCTTCCAGCAGTTCGATTTCGGCTTCGCGATCATCGTAGATTTTGAGGAAGAACATCCAGACTAACTGGCTGATGCGCTGGGCGTCGCCGTCGACGCCGACATCCTTGCGCATGATGTCCTGGATGGATTTGATGATGCCGCTGACGTTGCTCATTGAGATTCCAGTGTTGCTTAACTTGCTTGTTTGAAGAGTTCGGTTTCAAGGGCCTGCAAGGCTGCTTCGTATTGAGCCTTGCCACCAAAGACGCCGTTGATGATTTCCACCGGCGTGCCGAGCTGCTTGAAGGGATCAAGCTTGAGGACGTTGTTGTTCTCGATGCTGACAATGCCTTCGTCGGCGTATTTGTCGAGCAGGGCTTCCAGCACGGCACGCGCCTTGTCGCCGTATTGGGTGAAGTAGTTTCGCTTCTTGACGTTGTTGGCCCGCTCGGCTCGGGTCAGGGGCGGCTGGTCAAAGGCGATGTGGCAGATGAGGTCGAAATCGCCGTAGTCCTTGCCGACTTCCCTGGCGAGCTTGGGCAGCTCGATGCCGTATTCGGCGAGGGCTTCAATGATGGCGGCCTTCTTCTTGCTGCCGTTCCATTTTTGCAGGAAGTCGTCCAGCGAGGTGAACTCCTGGCGGATGTTCTTGCGGCTGTAGTCACGGTAGCTTTCGGTGACCATCTGGCCGTCATCACCGAGGAATTCGACTCGCTCGGCAATGATGGAAACCGTGACACCGCCGACGTGGTACTTCTTGATGATTTCGCCTTCTTCACCCCCCGCTTCGCCCTCTTCTCCGTCGCCTTCGGGATCGGGGGGGACGGGGTCATCGTCATCTTCGGGCTCGTAGATGACGACCGGTTCGCCATCGAAATCAGGGTCCTTGAAGAGCTCGGTGGCCTTCTTGAAATCCATGATGGTGAAGAAGTATTTGTTCTGCGATTCTTCGATGCGCGTGCCACGGCCGACGATCTGCTTGAAGGTGGTCATCGAGTTGATGGTCTTGTCGAGCACGATGAGCTTGCAGGTCTTGGCATCGACGCCGGTGGTCAGCAGTTCCGAGGTGGTGGCGATGACGGGGTATCTGCTTTCCGGGTCGATGAAGTTGTCCAGCTCGGCCTTGCCCTCGATGCTGTCACCGGTGATGCGCATCACGTACTTGCTATTGGCTTTCGCCAACTGGCCGGAAGCATTGACGATGGCCTTGCGCATGCGTTCGGCGTGGTCGATGTCTTCGCAGAAGATGATGGTCTTCTGGAACGGGTCGGTGGCGTTGAGCAGCTTCATGACGCGCTCGGCGACGAGCCGGGTGCGCTGGTTGAGCACCAGGATGCGGTCCATGTCGATCTGGTTGTATTCGCGCTGCTCGATCTCGTTGCCGAGATCGTCTTTCATGCCGGGCGGGGGCGTCCAGCCGTGAATGTCCTTGTCGATGTCGATACGTACCACTTTGTAGGGGGCGAGGAATCCGTCCTGAATGCCCTGCTTCAGCGAGTAGGTGTAGATCGGCTCGCCAAAATAGGTAATGTTGGAGGCGTACTTCGTTTCCTTGGGCGTGGCGGTCATGCCCAGCTGGATGGCACCGTCAAAATATTCGAGGATTTCTTTCCAGGCGGAATCATCGTTGGCGCTGCCACGATGACACTCGTCGATGACGATCAGATCAAAAAAGTCGCGCTTGACCGACTTGAATATCTTGTCTTCCTCATCGGGGCCGGTGAGTGCCTGATACAGGCCCAGATAAACCTCGTAGGAAGGATCGATCTTGCGATTACGGATTTTGGTCATGACCGAGCCGAAGGGCTTGAAGTCGTTGACCAGTGTCTGGTCGGCCAGAATATTGCGGTCGACCAGGAAAAGAATACGTTTTGCCTTCTTGGCCTTCCAGAGACGGTAGATGATCTGGAAGGTGGTGTAGGTCTTGCCAGTACCGGTGGCCATGACCAGTAGCAGGCGTTTTTCGCCCTGGGCCACTTTCTCGATCACGCGGTTGATGGCTTCGGCCTGGTAGTAGCGGGGCTCCTTGTTGCTGCCATCATCGTGATAGGGTTCGGTGACGAGGGATTCCTGATCGTCTGCAATGCCTCTGAAACGCTTGTAGCGCGCCCACAGTTCCGCTGGCGAGGGAAACGCATCCAGCCCGAATTCGGTTTCAGTGTCTTCGCCTTCGGCAGCCACCTTGTTATGGCTGGCAAATCCGTCGCCGTTGGAACTGAAGGCGCAGGGCACATCCAGGATGTCGGCATAGCCAAGGGCCTGCTGCAAACCATGGCTGATGGTGTAGTTGTTTTCTTTGGCCTCGACCACCGCCACTGGTACGCCCTTTTCCTTCTGGAGCACATAGTCGGCGAATTTCTTCTTTTTCTTATTGCGCGAGGATAGATTGCCGCGAACGACGACCGGGCCCGGCGTCAAGGTCACCTCACGGCGAATTTGCGTCATCTCGTCCCAACCCGCCTGGACAATCGCCGGCGTGATGAACTTGGCCTTGATGTCAGACTCGCTGAGTTCCTTCTTCTCGTTGCTATCCATCAGGGGAATCCAAAGTTGAATGGTGCATGGCTTGTTTGCGCCATCGGTGCGCTGTTGGGCCTCAAATTCTATCCGGTTTCCGCAATGTCAGCTTAGCGGCATATTTCGCCCATTCGGCAAACCAGGTCGCTCAGCCATGGCCGACGTCCTGTTGGCGGATGACTGCTCCCTTCCGTTGGAAGGTCGCAGGGCGTTACTACACCTTGGGGGGCGGGTGCTGTCTGACGCCGATACCGAATCCTAGCCGTTGAGGTTGTGCAGCCCTGAAGGTCCGCGGACCGCAGAACACCTGTCGCTGATCTAGCCAAGCTCAGGCCGAGCCTCCGCCTTTCAGCAGAGGCAGGTGATCGGCCTTTGCTGCCATTCGCCGGCATTTGCCTGATGAGCCGATATGCGACGGTTACCTGTCACTTACTCGCCAGGCAGCTTCCCGATACTGCGAACTGGAACTGCCGAGCCGTTTCGGACTTGCGACTCGCCAATCTCGCTGCCAAAAAGCAGTCGCTCATGTCTGCTCGTTCATTGAAAGGGAAATGCGTGCCAACTGCCGTTAATCTGCTGTCGTAGCAATTCAGCATGTAGCTGGTTAAATACGATGCTGGAATAGTGAGTAAGTGGAACTAGGGCTTGTCCCACATCTTGATACTCTCGTGTCATTGCTGCTAACCTCCGCATAATAAAGCATGCATGCCAGCGACAAGCTGAGCACTGCTGAAACGCGAGGAGCGTCATGGAGTATACGATTTGGCGATGGTCGGCCGCGCTTGACTGCGCGGGCCTGGAACTGCGCATATGAATGGCTTAGTCAAGCACAGCGCGGCCGGGCCGTATCTCGGGTTTGCATTGCAGCCTGTTCGCCTGTGTTACCACCTTCTCAGCAGTCCGCTGGACTCAAGTGTGTCGCTTGAGTTGCTGGACGACGTTGCCGTCCACTATGCCGACGGGACGTTACTCTTGGAACAATGTAAAAGCGCCCTGTCCCATAACGCCCTTTCTGACTGGTCCGAGGATCTTTGGAAGGCGTTGGCGAACTGGATCGACTTAGTTGCGTCGGGCAGGATAGACCCCGCCAAGACCTGGTTTCAGCTCTACGTGACACCTCCGCGGGCAGGCAAAGTTAGCTCAACCATGCACGCCGCCGGCGAGCCACTGGCAGTACACGCGCTTGTCAAGGAGATCGAAAAGAAGCTGAAAGCGCGCGCGCAGCAGCCCAAGTGCATGGCGCACGTTCAGAACTTCTTAGATGCGTCCGATGCCCATCGTGACGCGCTCATCTCACGATTCTCCGCCGTCAGTGTTGACGCCGATCCGATTGAGCCCTTGCGTGTCCTTCTGGCCCCCGCAGTACCCTCGGCATCCATTGATGTCATCTGCCAGTCGGCGATCGGAATTGCCAAGGAGTGGGCTGACCAACGCATTCGCAAGGGCATTCCCGCGCAGATCAGCGTCGCCGAATTCCGGAAGAACTTCCACGCCTTTGTTCAAAGGAACAACCTTCCTGGCTATCTGCCCTCATTCACCGTAGCGCTGAGCCCGGCCGACGCAAAGGCCGTCTTGAAGAACCGCCCCGACTTCATCAAACAGTTGCAATTGATCGAGGCGACGGAAGAGCAGCAGCTTCGCGCGGCCAGCGATTTCATGCGGACATCGGGCGACAAGGCGACGTGGGCAGAGCAAGGGCTCGTTTACGACGGAAGCTTTGACGACTGGGAAGCGTCGCTGCTGCGGAAGCATGCCGCAATCCAGGGGGAAGTGAAGGACCTATTCGCAGACAAGACAGAGGTTGTTCAAGGACGGACGATTTACAACCGCTGCTCTGTCCTTGAAGTGCCGCTTGATAGCCGTGCGTTGCCAGGACACTTCACTCACGGGGGCTTCAACGATCTGGCCGATCGGCGACTGCTTGGCTGGCACGCCGAGTACGAGGCCCTTCTGGACAAGGAGAGGGAACAATGACCGAGGTTGGTCGACCGGTTCGATTGAGCGAATCCGCAATCGTCCAAAACGAGGCGTTGGGGGCCTACGTGTTATGGAGGTTTGGGTTGGGATTCCAAGAGCGTGACGGGCAGGCAGCGACGCTGCCACTTGCGTTCCTAGTTTTGCCCCTGATTCTGCACGCTCCGACGTTGGAGATGGTGTTGAGTACACACAAGGCCTCTGGCCTGCACCTGTTTGTTGGCAAACTGGGTGAGCAGCGAGAGGATCTCATTGCCGTCCACGGCCGAGCGCTCCCGCTACGTCAACTCAGCCTTGAGTCGCTTATTCGCGCCGAGCAGTCGGGCCTGATTCGTATCGACCCAGCGACTGCAACAATGTGGTCCGTAGGTCCTTACGACAACTTGGCTGCGCCATTGCTCCCTGAGCGCATTCGTCGCATCGCGCCGGCGTCCGAAAAGATCGGATATTGGTTCGCCGGCCTTACCGATCAGCAAGTGGCCCATACCCTTAGAGTGGAGTTCTGATGTACTTTCAACTGCGACAGGTCATCTTGTGGCCACGAGGCGGCGGCGAGCCGCGGGTAGTCAAGTTCGAGCCCGGCGTGGTCAACGTCATCAGCGGCGCGTCCAAGACCGGCAAATCTTCAGTCATCCCAATCATTGACTATTGCCTAGGATCCGATAAGTGTGCGATCCCGGTAGGCGTGATTCGCGAGACCTGTTCGTGGTTCGGTGTGCTGATCGACACTGTTGAAGGTCAGAAGCTACTTGCGCGTCGGGAGCCCGGCGAACTGAAGAGCTCCGGCGACATGTTCCTTCTTGAAGCACCGGAGATTGAGCCGCCGCAAGAAATACAGGCCAAGAACCAAAACGTCGAGCATGTGAAGGCAGTCCTGAACCGGCTGGCAGGGCTGTCGAATCTCCAGTTCGAGCCCGGCACTGAAGATCGCTTCAAGTTTCGTCCGAGCTTCCGCGACTTGATGGCCTTCTTATTCCAGCCGCAGAACATCGTCGCCAACCCAGACGTGATGTTCTTCAAGGCTGACACGACGGAACATCGCGAGAAGTTGAAGACCATCTTTCCCTACATTCTAGGAGCGGTCAGTCCTGAGCTACTACAGGCGCGCCACGACCTAGACCGCATGCAGCGCTTGCTCAGACGCAAGGAAAGCGAGTTGAAGGCTCGGCAAAACTCGGGGGCAGCGTGGCAGCGTGAGGGCTTCGCCTGGGTACGCCTTGCAATCGAATACGGGTTGCTGCCGCCACAAACAGTTGTCCCTAACGATTGGCCTTCAACGATTGACTTGCTGCGCGCCGCCTTGCAGAGCGACACCATATCTGCGACTCCCACGCTGGCATCGATGGACGTCATTATGATTAGGCTCGCGGAACTGCGCACAACTGAGTCCAAACTAGTGGCGAATCTCAATCAGTCGCGACAGCGGTTGCATGAGTTGCGGCGATTGGACGAAAGCAGCGATGCCTACGGCAACGGCCTGCGTATTCAGCGCGATCGGTTGGGTCTGTCTTCATGGATTCGCAGTCTGTCGTCGGCGCAACCGGTGACTGTGCTGGAGCCAAGCGAGGCCGGCCGCGCCAGAATCGATCAGCTATGCGAGGCGCTAGAGGGAATCGAATTTCGCCTGCGATCCCACCCCAGCGTCGCTGAGTCGCTAGGGCGAGAGACGCTTCGGCAGCGCGAAACGGTGGATGGCTTGTTGGGTGAGCTCGCGGCAGTGCGCCAGGAAATCCGCACCCTGGAAAATAAGTCCGAACAAGCGCGTAAGGTTACTACTCGCGGTGAGGAGATCTCGCGCTTCCTCGGTCGGCTTCAAGAGGCGCTGCGCCTGTACGAGGCGGCGGATAGCTCGTCGGCCCTCGGCGAAGAGATCGCGGCGTTGAAGGCGCAGGTCGAAGCCCTCGCGAGGCTCGTCTCCGAGCATGAGATTGGTCGGAAGCTTGAAAATGCACTGAACACAATTCAGGATATCTCAAGCCGCCTGATTCCACAGCTTGACGGCGAATGGCCAGACGCGCCAATTCGGTTAGTTATTCAGGAAGTAACAATCCCCCGGCAAAGCCGGGGGCCTTCATTATGTGAGCCGCTCAAAGCGGCTAGCGGGGTCGCTGACGCGGCCCCAATTCTTGTGCCGCCACAGGCGGCTATGCCTCAATACAGATTGAGCTGCTCCAGCCGC